>JAYQEA010000220.1:0-1541 GCA_038138625.1 Roseivivax sp. | reverse complement strand
ACCAAAAGGCCTAACCGCGTGACACCACAAAAATCATCGAGCGGGTCACATCGGGACGCCATACCGACGTTTGTCATTCGTCTATCCGGAGTGCGTCTGGCGCCGCAAAGGGCCGTTCGGATGGCTTAGCTTTCAGATAAAGTTCCTGCGTACTGTGCCAGAGGCTTGCGGCGGTGATGTAGTCTCGCCGCGCTCCATGCAGAGTGGTCCGCAAGTGCGTTGCAGGGGTTTGTGTCAAAGAGGCTGCATGGCTGCGTCCGAAGGCCAAGGGTATTCCCGGCTTGCAAGTGCCAATCGCAGAGTGTCCGAAAGCTTTTTCAATGCGCAGCAGATATTCTTTGTCACCGCCTGCGCGGACACGATCATAATAGCCCAATCGGTCTAAAACCGCGCGTCGCATCATTGTGGAGGACATGTTCTTATGAACCCAACCTTGTGTGATCCGCCAGCGGTTGACGCGTAAGTCTGGACTCATCCTTGCCCAATGGCTCATGCTGGCCATCAGCCCGGGTTCGTCATACATCAGGTCCACTTGCGCAGAAATCTTATCGGGGTGAGACCAGTCATCGGCATCATGCACTGTCAGCAGACTGCCCCGCGCCGTCGCCAAGCCGACATTGCGTGCTGGATAGGCCCCCATGTTTTGATCCAGCCGGATCATTCTTACTCTTGCATCACGATCGACAAAACTTTGTATCAGCTGTGGCGTGTTATCGGTTGAGCCGTCATCAACCACAATAATGTCCAAGTTGGTGTGACTTTGTTCGCGCAAACTGTGCAGCGCCGTGGTCAAAGTAGAGCCGGAATTGTAGGTGGGCACGATAATGCTTACCGTGTCTGACCTACGCGGCGGGGGCTTTACCGAACTGCTTGCGCGCAGACGGTCGAAAAGTGGTCCATGCCGATCGGTAAATGTGATTCCCTGCAGTCCATAAGCATGCCACATTGAATTGAGGCATGCTGAAATCTTACCATGCTGGTCAGATGGAATAAGACCCAGCGATGCCAGTGTAAATTCGGGACTATCGCCAAAACGATTACGTCCGGATTTTAACATGTTTTTTGCTTTTTGAATCAAACCCAGATGCGTAGCTGCTGCGATTGCCAAAAGGTCAGGCGCAGGGTGCGCAATCAGAATGCGACAGACCGGCGAGGCAAAAAATATGTTCAGTGCAGACCAGCAGGCCAGCCAGTTGCTGTCGGCGGCGTACCATCGTGCAAGAGCATATGAAGCCAAAGCGCGTTCATATACGCTGCTTTCGCCTATCAACGCGTGCAACTGGGGAAGAACAGTTTTTTCCGATCCAGACCAGAGTTGCTGTTCAAGCTTTGGTGCTTTGACCGGATGCGGTAGGCGTGCCTCTTTATATCCGAAACGTCGAAAATGACGATATGGATCAATGCCAGCCTCGCGCACGTCTTGATATTCGCTCAGATAAAAATCCGGTTGGAAATCTATCTGGTGTAACTGCCATGGCCAAAGTGCGGGAACCTTCATCCCGTCACCTTGCCACTCTGTTTGACCCGTAAACTTTTAAGGG
>JAYQEA010000219.1:0-1631 GCA_038138625.1 Roseivivax sp. | reverse complement strand
TCCTCTTTACTACAAATCATCTGAGTACCAGATGAGTACCAGTTTGCTTCATGCGACAAGCTGACTGATTATTTTCCTGTCTCCTAGACCCCTCAATTTAGCCCCGATGGTTTCAAGGCTGACCGGGGTATAGTGATTATAATTGACAGCTTCACTATTCCCTAAGTAAGCACCTGCTTCCTTATGACTCAAACCATATTGAGAGACCAGCATCCAGTTAAAGAAAGTTCTAAGATCCCTTAATTGAATAGGCTCAACATTAGCTTCTTTCAAAAGGTTTCCCCACGCTCTCTTAACCGATGAGATCCTCACATTCCTCGTTTCGGTCACACCCTTGTCTCTCACTTGTCTCTTAACCGAGAAGACAAAGTTTGCTCTTTTCCAAAGAACATTATTCCCATCCCTGTAACTCCCCCATGTCTCTTCGTGCCTGGGTAAATTATCAAGAACGAGTCTTGCTTCTGGAATCAATTCAATGACTCGGGGTTTTTTCCATTTTGGATACCAACCCAATCCCTCGGATGTGGGACACTCAGGCTTATGAACGATCCTCCAAATTCCTTTGGTCAGATCGAAGTCTTGCCATTCAGCATGAAGCACTTCTCCAAGTCTGGCCCCTGTACTTACTAAAAAATGACATAAATCAATGATTGGTATCTCAATTCTATCCCTTAGTCTGGTGACCCTAAGTATGTCCCTAACTACATCAGGTTTAACGAGATAATCTCTGATTTTTGATGTCCTTGGTGGTTTTCGTACCTTACTAACAGGATTTCTTCCATCAAGAACTTCAGCGTCATCAATCAGCCAGTTGAAGAAGGTTTTGAGAAGACTTAGATACGAGAGAATGGTTGCCTTCGACAAGCCTTTGGATTGGAGCATTCCTGCGAGTCTTTGGACTTTCTCCGTTGAAACCTCGTCAATGAATTTTGACTCGAGATCACTTATAAGATTTTTTAAAACCCCATAAGTATCCTTGTTGGTTCTTTGTCTCCTGTTGTAGGAAGTGGCCTTCATATATCTATCTAATGCCTCAACAAGAAGTATCCTAGGTTTTTGAAAGCTGACTTTTATTGAATCAGGGATTCGCTTAAGGTCGAAATCATCAAAAATTCCATTCCTCAAGTTTTGCTCTTTTTCAAACATCAATTTTCTAGCCTCTATTTTCTTCTCACCAGCAGCACGGGAAACTCTTTTTCCCCCAGGTAGATAATAGCGAAGATAAAAGTAGACCTTACCCTTCAAGGTCCTTTTTGGGTAAAAGGTGCATTTAGGATCGTAATCCAATAGCACTGACCATTTGTTCATAAGAGACTCCTTTTGGATGAATCCTCCTTCAGACTCTCTATGAATCCACTCAAATCATCTTCCTTTATAAGGATCTTTCGACCGAGCTTCAAGTAGGGAAGTTTGTTCTTGGAGGATTCAAAGAGGTAATAACGGAGGGTTCTGTCTGAGCATTGAAGAACCTCTTTACATTCTTCAAAGGAAAAAAGTTTTGGGATTGAGTGGGTTGTATTGCTTTCTCTTTCCAGGTGTTCAAGAACTCGATCAAGCTTTTCCTCCAGCCTTTGTAGATGTGGATCTTGATTCCAATCCATAGGCATAGAGATTTAGTTGTCTAGATTTGA
>JAYQEA010000218.1:0-1693 GCA_038138625.1 Roseivivax sp. | reverse complement strand
TCTGGAACGGGTTGAGGTGGTCATTGAGCCCGTGATCTCTACAGGGCCGCAGCCAGAAAATTCCACCCGTCAGCCCTATTTAACTTAGGTCGCCTGCATCAATTCGGCTGGGGTGTCACGGCAGATTATGCCGAGGCGCATAAACATTATGTGCTGGCCGCCGAACGCGGGCATTTGATGTGTCAGTTCCTGGTCGGACAAGCCCTGCTGCGCGGTGTCGAGGGTACGAAGGTCGATCATGACGAGGGTGCGTCTTGGATGAGGCGTGCAGCTGAAGCAGGGTTCGCGGAGGCACAAGCGCAACTGGGGCTCTGCTACTTATTTGGCCAAGGTGTGGAGCAGGATCACGAGGAAGCCCTTCGTTGGTCGATTGCAGCTGCTGAGCAAGGTCACGCTTGGGCTCAGTATCGTGCCGCCCACATACTCATTCGCCACGGGCCGCGGCGTGAGCCCGAATTTATAGAGGCAGTAAAGTGGTTAGTGAGATCGTTTAACCATCCACAGGAGGAAGGCGAGCGCCGCCACGACTTCATTAAAGACGATTTCAATTTTCTCCAATCTGCCTTGTCCGCTGATGTATTTGAAGCCGCTTGCAGTGAGGCGGCCACGTCTCAAAGGCATGGCTCTGCGACTTCGCAAGGAGGTCACGCATGACAATGGCCGCCCCTCAAGTCCGAGATCTGCTCATACACGTTCCCCACGCCTCGACGTTCATCCCGGAAGATGTCTGGCAAGAATTTCTTGTTCCCAAAGACCAAGTTGAGGCTGAAGCGCTGGCATCTGCTGATCTCTACACGGACGAAATGGCGCGTCAGGCTTGGCCACAAGCGAAGATCGTTCAGGCTCAGGTCTCCCGCATTGTCGTCGATGTCGAGCGTTACGATGATGACACGAGGGAAGAGATGGCAGCGGTAGGCCGGGGGGCTCTTTACACCCACGACCACACCCAGATGAGGATCCGCGAAAGCTTGTCCACGCAACGGCGAGAAGAACTTTTGACGCGATACTACAGGCCTCATTGGCAGGAACTGACGGTACAAGCAGCCGGTGCGACATTGATAGATCTGCATACCTATCCAGCTGAGCCTTGGAGCATTGAGCGCCATGCGCAAGGGTCTCGTCCTGAAATTGATATAGGCTTCACTGAGGGCTTGACGCCCCCTTCATGGGTTTCCGCCTTGTCTCAGCATTTCCATCAGCAAGGTTATAATGTAGGGCACAACACCCCCTATGAGGGCGTCATTGATGCTGGGGCAAGAGCCGCTGTGATGATCGAAATCCGGCGGGACATCGTTGGTCAGCCAAATGGCACAGATCCTAAATGGAAACGTCTCATTGATGCATTGCACAGCATGCCGGTGGGGCCGTGACGATGCGCCCTCCCGCTATCGATGTTTCCGCTTGTGACCGCGCACTAGGTGCCTTCGTTGGGCTTGCGATTGGTGACGCACTTGGTGCCCCTGTGGAGTTCTGTCGCCGCGACACCTTCGAGCCCGTTACTGGGATGCGTGCCGGTGGGTATTTCAAGCTTCCTGCCATGGCGTGGACTGATGATACGGCGATGGCACTGTGCCTTGCCGAAAGCCTGATCGAACACCCTGAGCTGGACCAGAAGGATCTCTTGGATCGTTTCTGCTTGTGGGAAACCCTTAAATGGGTCGACTGGTTCAACAATCGCCGCCTGCTCGAACCC
>JAYQEA010000217.1:0-1757 GCA_038138625.1 Roseivivax sp. | reverse complement strand
ACGGATCTGACCCCGCTTGCCGCACCGCGACCCGTTTCTCCGGTGACTTGCGCCGGACATGGGCCATGCAGGCCATCTCGTGGGCTTTACCGTCGCCAAACAGGCTGTTGAAGCCGGAGTATCCATCCGCATGAGCGACAACGGATCATGCTACATCTCTGGCGATCTGGCCGATTGGCTGGAAGAACAGAAAATGGATCACCTTCGAGGGGCTCCATTCCACCCCACCGCCCAAGCGTGCGTTACAGCAATGTCTTTCTTAGGATTATCAACGAGTCTGATCTGTTCTTTAAGGTCGCGGGCCCCTGCATCTAGGAAAGCTGGCCTGCCACATAGGCAACATCGCGTTCCCGAAAATCCATGGGCGCAAAGAGCCGCCGCGTCGCACTAAAATACCCGCAACTGACAAAAAAAAACGATCTGATGATCAGCGTTGCGCATGCTCGCCGCAATCATCAGCAGAGACTTGGGTAATTCGAAGAATTTCTTCCGTTCGCGATGATCAAATACAGGCGGCTTGTCGAAAGCTTCCTGTTCGTTCGCCGTGAGAATGCGCATTCGGGGCATAAGACGATCCTGTCGGAGGTGACCGAAAAGGGACGATTGTGGACAAGGTCACAAAGACCGTCCGTAAATTACCTTGAGATAATATAGGACATCCGCTTCGTAACAAAACCGCCCATGTCCCGCACCTTCGCATACGCCCGTGTCTCAACCTTTGACCAACCCCCCGAAAACCAGATCAGGGAGATCGACGCTGCCGGATTCGCAATTGAACCACACCTGTTGATTGTCACTGAGAACTGACCCGGTATTTTCACCGAGATTTGACCCATCCTCAGTTATGCGTCGTTGTCTATGACGCGGTCAATGTTGGCGTCACTTTCCCTGTTTTCCTTGCCGCCTCCGAGCTGGCCTTGAAGCGGTAGCTGTCGTTGCCGGTTTCAAAGATGTGGCAGCGGTGGGTAAGCCTATCGAGGAGAGCCGTAGTCATCTTTGCGTCTCCAAAGACTTGCGCCCATTCCGAGAAGCTGAAGTTGATGGTGATGATCACGCTGGTGCGCTTATAGAGTTTGCAGAGCAGATGGAACAGACGCGCGCCGCCAGACACCCTGAACGGCAGGTAGCCAAGCTCATCCAGGAGGATCAAATCAACTTTCGTCAGCATCTCAGCCATCTTGCCAGCTTTGCCGAGCGCCTTCTTCCACTCCAGCGCATTGACCAATTCCACGGTCGAGAAGAAGCAGACCTTGCGCCTATGGTGTTCAATCGCCTGCACGCCAATTGCAGTGGCCGTGTGGCTTTTGCCCGTCCCTGGGCCGCCGATCAGGACAACGTTCTCGGCAACCTCGATGAACTCGCATCGATGCAGCTGTCTGACCGTTGCCTCGTTGATCTTGCTGGATGCAAAGTCGAAGCCCGTCAGATCCTTGTAGGCAGGGACGCGGGCGACCTTCCTTACGCAATAAGTGTTCTTGTAACCGGCGGACGGCATCCGGCATCTCCATGAACGGCGCACCATTCCGAAGCACGCCCGTTTTGTGTTGGATAACAGCCCGATAGTGGCGCCAATCGTAGACCACCTTGCCAAGCTTGCGGTGGGAGCGATGAATAATCCGGATGTGTTCACAAACCGTTTGCCCTTCTGCGACAAAAACCAGCCGCTCTGGGTAGACATGCAGACTGATCCGGCGGTTCGCAAAGCTGGCAGGCACGCTGTAGCGATTGCGTTCGAATGTGATCAGGCATGTTGGCGA
>JAYQEA010000216.1:988-1778 GCA_038138625.1 Roseivivax sp. | reverse complement strand
CGTACCAAGAGACTTATGGTGCAGATGCATTGAACGCCTCCCTGCCAATTTCGGAGTATCGCACCTGCTATGGCGGTTGCGGGGGCAACATTGCCTATGGCCTTGGGGTTTTGGGTGTGCCAACCATCCTGCTCTCCCATGCTGGCCGAGATTTTTTAACCGATTACCAAAGCCACCTGCTCTCGCACCACATTGATTGCCAATTCGTGGCGGTCGATCCTGACGCAGAGTTTTCCGCCCGCTGCACCATCTTGAGTGACGATTACGGCAATCAAATCACAGGGTTTTATCCTGGCAATGCGGACAGTGCACGAAGAGCGTCGGCGCAAGTAGTATGCAGGCAGACTAGTGCCGATTTCGCACTGCTTGGCCCAGAGGCGCCTGCATTGATGTCCAAACAAGCATGCGAGCTCGCCAGCGCTAACATCCCATTTATTTTCGACCCTGGTCAGTGGGTCTCTGAGTTCACCCAAACCGAATTGGAAAAGATGCTCAGTTTCAAACCGATGATCTTTGCGAATGAGCACGAGATCGAGGTCATCATTACGAAGCTATCCATAACGCTGGACGAGCTTTCAGCGCGTGTGCCGCTCCTGGCCTGCACTCGAGGGGCAGATGGAGTGGACCTTTTTGTTGACTGTGCGCGACATGCCGTCCAAGCGGCGAAAGCAGACGCCATCGTCGACACCACCGGCTCTGGCGACGCATTCCGGGCTGGATTCATCTTCGGTCTCACGCAGGGTCGCGATGCCGTGGAAGCAGCAAGGGTAGGCGCTCTCGTAGCCGCCAG
>JAYQEA010000216.1:0-871 GCA_038138625.1 Roseivivax sp. | reverse complement strand
TACCTTAAGAGCGGACAGTCACCCACTTTGCCTTGTGTTCGAAAAGGGACAGCGCCCCTCCCTGCAAGAGATCTCCAAACAAAACGTCAGTCAAAGCGCCTAGGAAAAAGAAAGCTCCCAAGCCACGACAGCAAGCGATTCTCCTTGAGACGCTCGCGCATGAGCTCATCTGCGAACTGCTCGTAGGGTGCGTCCATATTGAAGAGGTCCGAACGAGTTGTACTTTCTCCGTTCGGCAACGGTTTAATCACTCGAGCAGGATTGCCCGCAGCGATGACATTAGCAGGCAGCGACCGTGATACCACGCTACCCGCGCCCACCACCGTGTTTTCGCCGATAGTGACCCCCTTCAGCACTCGCGCTCCTTCACCCAGCCAGACGTTACTCTCAAGCAATACAGGCGCGGTCGACCCTGGCGCGAAAATACGGTGCTGCACGTCGTGCCAATCCGCATCGTTGATCGAAGTATGCATGGCGAGCATGCAACCCTCGCCAATGGTGATGTGCTCAGCGCTCGTGACTCGCACACCGGGATTGATCAATGTGTAATCAGCAACATCGATACGCCCCATTCCCTCGAACACGGACAGCCGAACAGGCGCCTCTGGCAAGGCCATCACGTGCACGTCTTGGCCTAAATAAATCGATGGGCCAGAGACGTTGAAATGGCGTGGGCCGATCACCTCGAGCCCCGCTCCACACCCATCAAGCTGGGGCTCAATAAAGTGTTTCACCCACGCGCTTTGCCATTTGCTTTGCAGTTGGTGAAGCCAAAAGGGGCGGTAATCACGGCGCATGGATCATTTCATCCGGACTTGGGGTTGCATGTTTCTCAAACTATGCCAGCATTCGCTTTTTTTGACACACAAGT
>JAYQEA010000215.1:0-1805 GCA_038138625.1 Roseivivax sp. | reverse complement strand
CATTGAGCCGGTCTCTTTGTCGGCATACAGAATCGCCCGCCCGTTGATGTGCCGCGCGGCGCGACCAATCGTCTGGATCAAGGAGCGGTCGCTCCGCAGGAAACCCTCTTTATCGGCATCGAGGATAGCGACCAATGACACCTCCGGCATATCGAGGCCCTCGCGTAACAAGTTGATGCCTACGAGCACATCGAAGTGTCCTAGGCGAAGATCGCGAATGATCTCGACACGCTCGACCGTATCAATATCGGAGTGGAGGTAGCGTACGCGCACCTTGTGGTCAGCAAGAAACTCAGTGAGATCCTCCGCCATGCGCTTGGTGAGCGTCGTCACCAGCACCCGGTCACCGGCCTCAACGGTCGCATGAATCTCAGCGAGCAGATCGTCTACCTGTGTGCTGGCGGGGCGGACCTCCACTACCGGGTCCACCAACCCAGTGGGGCGCACCACCTGCTCTACCGTTTGGCCTGCGTGATCGTTCTCATAAGGCCCCGGTGTTGCAGAAACATAAATCGCTTGTGGGCAGAGCAGTTCCCACTCCTCGAACTTCAGCGGGCGGTTGTCCAGAGCAGAAGGCAGACGAAACCCATACTCGACCAAGGTCTCTGTCCGGCTGCGGTCTCCCCGATACATGCCACCGATTTGCGGGATGGTCACGTGAGATTCATCGATCAACACCAGCGCGTTATCAGGGATGTACTCGAATAGGGTCGGCGGGGCTTCCCCCGGTGCGCGGCCCGAGAGATATCGAGAGTAGTTCTCAATCCCCTGGCAGTAGCCCAGCTCACGGATCATTTCGACATCGTAACGGGTGCGTTGCTGGAGACGTTGCGCCTCCAGAAGCTTCTCCGCCTCCTTCAACTGTTTGACTCGTTCCTCCAACTCAGCCTCGATCAAATCGACGGCCCCGAGCATCGTGTCCCGGGAGGCCACATAATGCGTCTTGGGGAAAATCGTCACCCGGGGAAGCCGTTCCTCGATTGCACCGGTTAGCGGATCAAACGTACAAATATTCTCAATCTCCTCGTCGAAGAGCTCGACACGGATGGCCAGCTCGTCCGATTCGGCAGGAAAAATATCGATCACATCACCGCGCACCCGATAGGTCCCGCGCTTGAAGTCGATATCGTTGCGAGTGTACTGGAGCTCGGCGAGCTGTCTCAAAATGCCGCGCTGATCGATGATCTCCCCTCGGGAAAGATGCATGACCATCTTGAAGTAGGACTCAGGGTCACCCAACCCGTAAATTGATGAAACCGTAGAGACAACCAGACAATCCTGACGCTCCAACAGCGCTTTGGTCGCAGAGAGCCGCATCTGTTCAATGTGATCATTTACCTGCGCGTCTTTCTCGATGTAAGTATCGGAGGACGGCACGTAGGCCTCAGGCTGATAGTAATCGTAGTAGGACACGAAGTATTCAACCGCGTTATTCGGGAAGAACTCCTTGAACTCGCCATAGAGCTGGGCAGCCAGTGTCTTGTTATGCGCCATCACAATGGTCGGGCGCTGTAGGGCCTGCACGACATTGGCCATCGTGAAAGTCTTGCCGGAGCCCGTCACGCCCAACAATATCTGGGACGCCAGACCCGACTGGATACCCGTAATGAGTTGCTCGATGGCTCCCGGCTGGTCACCCGCCGGCGCGTAGCTGGACTGAAGCTCGAAAGGTCGTGTCACAACAGAATGGAGAGGCCCAAAAACTCAAGCATAACGGATCTTGTGCAATATCGAGATTTGATCGATCGGTGGTTGACTGGCCGAAAACCGGATGTGTACACTTCGCACCCTCTTCGGAGACCCTT
>JAYQEA010000214.1:0-1888 GCA_038138625.1 Roseivivax sp. | reverse complement strand
CGGTATCAGCGTCGTCTGCATCAAGCACTAGAGCCATTTCAGGGAATAGACCACCCTCAATGACGGGCAAAGAATTTGATTTTTGGAATTCACACGTTGCCCAAGTGACCGATACAGATTGTTTAATGCACTGACCCGCTAGAATGACATATGGCCAAGGTTGCGCAAGCGGGCGATTGTACGTCTTGAATGACGCATCCCCCCATTGTCGCTGATCTTCCATTTCAAAAATGTCACCAACCAAATCACATACCACTCGATAGCCTTGTGCTTCGTGAGTAATTGAATTAAAATCTGTGAATGGTTGCCATGGTTCGATTAGCGCTGGAAACGATGATTGTACCACACTTCCGTCGACTTTTTTCACAACGGTGGGACAGCCCGAAACAGAGAGTGGATGTAATACCGTGAACCCGGTGCGATTGGTTTCAAAGTCGTCGTCTGTATCTGCAGCAGCGCTTACGCTGAAACTACGCTCATCATATGTTATCATCAGTGATACACTTAAGCGCGCACCCTGATTTTCATAAACCGCCGACATAATCAATTCTGGTTTTTCTGGGTCAAAGTTTTTTATACACACGTCATTGGGGTTAATCGTGCCCCAATCCGCATCTCTGACCAAAAATGCGACTTCGCGCAAAATTTCTGTCTCTTGAACGCAGATGTTCTTTATGCTGAGTCCTTCGATTGTGAAACTTAAATCTTGAAAAGAAAACACCTGCTGTTTTGGTTCAGTGGCAGCGGTTCCGAATACTATTGAGCTATTGTTCATAGTTCTGAAACTTTTATTATTCTATGCTCATTGGCCGAGAGATACGCTCCTTCCACCAAGGCAAATGTTTTAAGATTGTCTGCACCGTTGGTTTCTGGCTCAACGTTATTCAAGACACTTTCAACAAAGTTGCGCTGTGTCGCCAAAACGCTTTCTTGGATGTTGTGCCAAGGTTTACTTGCCCAGGGCAACAAACTAGGCGAAAGGTCCTTTTCAATAACCTTGCCATTTTTGTGTAGCCTATATTTATATCCGGCATCTAACTTTAGTGTGCCCTCTATTCCATTAATCTCTAAAAGTGTCTCAGGAAAGGTTTCTGGGACTTGCTTTGTTGCATAAGAGCAGTCGACAACCGAAGTTGACCCTGATTCATGACGCAACATAATTGTTGCAACATCTTCCCCTTTGATTTTTGGATTGATTTTTTGCGTTGTCGCAAAAAGATCAATCACATCTCCCATCAATGCTCTTGCCACATCTAATGCGTGTATCCCCAGGTCTTCGATTATAAATCGTTTGCTTTCTGCCAGATAGGGTTGCGTTTTATAGACGTCAAATCCGGAACGAAAGCTGACCCGCGCAAAAAAAGGCGTACCAATAACGTTGTTGCGAACATCCTCTATGACCGCCCTTATAGCCGACTGCCATCTAAAATTTTCATGCACCATCAGAACCTTACCGGTTTTTCTAACGGCTTCCGTCATTTCTCGCGCGTCCAATAAATTCAGTGCAAATGGCTTTTGACAAATCACATGCACATTGTGCTGAGCAGCCTGCAAGACAAGTTTGTGATGCGAATTTACGGTGGTCGCAATATCGACGACATCAAAGCCGCCCCATGCAAACAAATCCGAAGGGTCTTGAAACGTCCGCGCACCAATAACCAACTGTGCTGCCAATTCCAAACGTTCCGAATTAAGATCGCAGATCGCTACAAGTTCTGCATCCGGAATATCATTCCATGCATTTACATGGTTGTGCGCAAAAAATCCGCATCCGATTAATGCAATTCTCATAAGACCATCGCCAAAACTCAATAATTATATATAGAAAACACTTTCAAAAAATGACGACTGTGTAAATGTTTCTCTTTCTGAATAATTTGTTTAACGT
>JAYQEA010000213.1:1651-1924 GCA_038138625.1 Roseivivax sp. | reverse complement strand
TTGACGCTAGCTGGCGCGGAGACATTGACCGATTTAGTGAGGTCTACTTCAACCGTTGGGGCGGTGAACTGACCTATACGCAGGGAGACTATGCACGCCAGCACGATGATGGTGCATTTACGCTACATGGACGCTCCGATGACGTTATCAACGTATCGGGGCACCGAATCGGCACCGAGGAAATTGAAGGCGCCATACTGCGCGACAAGACGCTGCGGGAAGATTCCCCCGTGGGTAACGTCGTAGTGGTCGGTGCGCCGCACGATGAAAAAG
>JAYQEA010000213.1:968-1641 GCA_038138625.1 Roseivivax sp. | reverse complement strand
CTCTCCGATGATGATTTAGCACGATTGCAATCGCTGGTGCGTTCGGAGAAAGGCGCTACAGCAGTGCCTTCAGACTTCCTTGTCGTATCGGCTTTCCCGGAAACACGTTCCGGAAAGTACATGCGGCGCACACTTCGATCTATCTTGCTCGACCAACCGCTAGGCGACATCTCGACCCTCAAAAACCCTGAATCCGTAGAGGAAATCCGCACGGCAGTCGCCCAGTGGAAGGACTTTGGTCGTTTGACCGAGGCGCGACGGGTCGTTCAAACGTGGCGTTACCTCCGCGTTGAGACCCACGAAATCGCTCCGGGCCGCTTGGTGGCTTTGGTCGTTATTAGTAGCCCACCCGTGAACGCATTGAGCGAACGAACCTTGGATGAGCTGCACACTGCGCTGACACAGCTAGCTCACCAGGACGACCTATCGGCTATGGTCGTGACGGGCGCCCGAAATACTTTCGTAGCGGGTGCAGACGTTAAAGAGCTGCTGAAAATTGGTGAGACAGGCGACTTGGAGTCTGCTCAAACCTTACCGAACGCCGCTCAGACGGCCTTCGCTACGCTTGAAAACCTGGATATTCCCATCATTGCGGCGGTTAACGGGCCAGCACTGGGAGGCGGTAACGAATTGGTACTCGCCTGCTCGCATGTCATTGCGGCCAAGCACGCCG
>JAYQEA010000213.1:0-958 GCA_038138625.1 Roseivivax sp. | reverse complement strand
TCTATAACGCGCACGGTGTTGATGGTGCTGCACAGGCACTGCGAATGATGCTCGATGGTCGTACGATCGATGCAGATACAGCCCTTGAGATTGGGCTTATCGATGACATTGTGACGACCGAAGGGCTCTCGACGGTTGAAGCCGCCATGGCTGCGCTGAGAGACCATTTCGCAGGTGGCGACGCCCTAAAGGTATCCATGGCGCGGCGCAAGAAGCTTAAGGATCAGCGCGAGCAGTCCGTCGCAATCGATGAAACACTGCTGAATCATCCGGGCGTAGCCCTAGCGCTTAAGCAAATCCGTGCCAGCGGCCGGAACAAGCCAGTCGATTTCATCATTGATGCGATGCTCACCGGTGCCCGCGATGGTCAGGCAGCCGGTCTCCGACGCGAGGCTGAGTTGTTTGCGCAAGGCGTCTGTGATCCAGAGTGCGGTCCCGAAGGCATCTCTGCATTCCTTGAGAAGCGAAGTGCACCGCTGCCCCCCAAACCCACAGACGTGCAGCCTGATGCCTCTCCAGAGGAGCGTGCAGCGCTTATCGATGATGGCAAGTTACTGCCCATGGGAGCAAGCTTCTTCCCCGGTATTACACCAATACCCGAGTATCAGCTGGGCTATGGCGTGATGCGATCACACGAGGACGGTAGACCGTTGCACGGTGATCCCGCAATCGCAGAAAAAGAGCTGGTATTCCCCACACCCACACCCGCTCCTAACGAAGCACTGGTCTACATTCTCGCCTCTGAGATGAACTTCAACGACATCTGGGCGATCACAGGCATTCCAGTGTCTCCTTTCGATGCAAGAGATGCCGATGTTCAGGTAACCGGTTCGGGCGGCGTCGGCATGGTAGCGCAGTTGGGGCAGGACCTGGTCCGTGAAGGCCGTCTGTCCGTTGGCGATATCGTGAGCATCTATTCGGGTCAGAGCGAGCTGATGGCGCCGGATCAGGGCTTGGA
>JAYQEA010000212.1:590-1976 GCA_038138625.1 Roseivivax sp. | reverse complement strand
CCCCACTACAGGCGGTTCTTCCAAGTACAAGGGCAATAGAGTGCGGATGACGCAAGAACAACTCAGGATGGCGAGAGAACTTGGCATCAATGATGAAAAGAGTCTTAAAAAGTATGAAGCCGAAATTCGGCGTCAGCAAAGGAGCCAGTAATGTCTGAGAAAAGAAATGTTCGTGCAAACCAAACTCGAAATTCTGTGCGTGATGAGGAAGCTCGTCCAATGACTGCATGGAAACCACCATCACTTTTGGACGCCCCCGAAGCACGTCCCGGCTATGTCCAAAGGTGGGTTGCTACCTCGATTCAGGGTAAGGAAAGCCCAGACAACGTGTACAAACGTATGCGTGAAGGCTGGGAACCGCGCCCTGCTGATACTGTGAAAAGTAAGTTGTATCCAACTATCAATCACGGCCAGTGGGCAGGATCAATTGGGATTGAAGGAATGCTTCTATGCGAAATGCCAGAAGAAAAGCATGAGCAAATGAGACATTACTATTCAGGGAAAAATGATGAACTGAATGAATCAATCGCAGGGGATCTTGATGCGTTAGGACGGCGAAGTGGGCAGACGATTTATCAAGATCGTAAGTCTGAAACCAGTCGTGGCAGATCTTTGTCTGCTGCAAGCGACTAAATTAACGCTAAAAGGAGCGAAAAATGGCAAATGCAGATGCAGCCTTTGGCTTTGTGCCAGTTCGTCACATGAGCGGTAATGCACCTCGCGCTAACCAATACACTATCACAAGTGGTCTTGCAGAAAACATCTTTACAGGTGATCTCTGCATTCTAACTGCTGATGGGGTTGTTACGCCACACACGGCCACAGAAACTAACAACATTGGTGTTTTTGCAGGGTGTTCTTACACAGCAAGTGACGGTTCTTACGTCTATAGTGAATACTGGCCGTCAGGCACAGTAGCTACAGACATCATCGCATATGTATATGATGATCCATATACTGTGTTTAAAGTCCAGTCAGCAGGATCTCCTGCCCAGACCAATATCGGCAACTGCGCTGATGTTGTTGCTGGTGCTGGGTCCACAACGACTGGTCAATCTGGTTTTGAAATCAGCGGAACAATGGCAGCAGGCGCTGCTACTTGTAAAATTCTTGCGTTGGTAGATTCGCCAGAGAATGCATTCGGTGCTAACGCTGTCATGGAAGTGCTTATTAATGAGCATCTTCTAAAAGACAGTGCTGGTATTTAAGGAGGGTATGAACAATGGCTATGAATAGAGCAAATTTTGCTAAAATGCTTGAGCCGGGTCTGAATACTCTTTTTGGACTCGAATATGACAGCTATCCATCCGAATATGAGGCGGTTTTCGAATCAAATACTTCTCAGAAGGCATTTGAGGAAGACGTTCTTTTATCAGGTTTTGGAAA
>JAYQEA010000212.1:0-580 GCA_038138625.1 Roseivivax sp. | reverse complement strand
CTTCTCAATCACTGAAGAAGCTGAAGAAGACGGCCAGTATGGTTCGATTGCTTCTCGCTATACAAAAGCGTTGGCTCGCTCAATGGCCTCTACTAAAGAGATCAAAGCGGCTAACATTTTGAATACCGCGACAACCGCTTCAGGTGGGGATGGCGCTACTCTATTGAGTGCATCACACCCAACCCAGAACGGCAACCAGTCTAACATTCTTGCAACAGCGGCTGACTTGTCAGAAGTGTCACTAGAAGCAATCCTTATTCAGATTGCTGACATGAAAGATGATCGCGGTCTTCGCATTGCGGCACAAGGTACGAAGTTGGTTATCCCAACTGCTTACACTTTTGTTGCAGAGCGTTTGCTTGAATCACAACTGCGTGTTGGCACTGCTGACAATGACATCAACGCGATCCGCAATGGCGGTTACCTTCCACAAGGTTACCACATCATGCGCCGTCTAACAGACAGCGATCAGTGGTTCGTACAAACTGATGTTCCAGATGGACTGAAAATGTTCCAACGCTCGCCTATGAAAAAAGGCATGGAAGGTGACTTCGAAACTGGCAACGTGCGCTATAAAGTG
>JAYQEA010000211.1:0-1987 GCA_038138625.1 Roseivivax sp. | reverse complement strand
TTTTCGATGCTGGACGCAATGACACCGAGTGTTGCGAAAAACATTGCATGACGGTCCCGTGGAATGACCTGCGTGCTGATGGGCTCGGGGGTCAGTCCCAATTGAGCGCAGACATGTTCTTCGACGGCGGGATCAATATTGGCGAAAGTGCCAACTGCGCCCGAAATTGCGCCTGTTGCGATTTCTGTACGTGCTGCGCGCAAACGATCTCTGCCTCGGTCCATTTCTGCGTAAAAGCGCGCAAAAGTTAATCCCATGGTTGTGGGTTCGGCATGAATGCCATGGCTGCGTCCGATGCGGACGGTGTCCTTATGCTCTATCGCGCGCGCCTTTAAGGCGGCCAAAATGCGATCCATTCCTGTCAGTAAAAGATCAGCCGCTCTGACCAGTTGTACATTAAAGGTGGTGTCGAGAACATCCGACGACGTCATGCCCTGATGAACAAACCGCGCCTCATCGTTGCCAATGATTTCAGCAAGATGGGTCAAAAACGCGATCACATCGTGTTTGGTAACGGCCTCGATCTCGTCGATGCGGGCAACATCAAAGGGCACATCTTTTGCATTCCAGACGGCCTTGGCATTTTCGACAGGGATAACCCCCAATTTTGCTTGTGCGTCACAGGCATGTGCTTCGATTTCATACCAAATGCGGAACTTGGTCTCGGGGGACCAAATGGCGGTCATTTCCGGGCGGGCGTAACGGGGGATCATGGCGGTCATCCTTTGCGGCAGGTTGGGCGCGTGATAGACCGTGGTGTTGAGTAAGGCAATGCGAGGTTGGTGTGGCAAAGACGCTGTGGGATTTTGAAGGGTGCTGGCAGCTTGAGCGGTCCATTTCTGATAACATGTCAAAGACATCCACCCAGTTTATCGGGCGGGCAGAATTGACGCGTGATGCACTTGGACTGAGTTATGCGGAAAAGGGTATTTTAACGGTCGGGGACATAACGATTCCGGCTGAACGAAAATACCTCTGGCGTCGGACCACAGGCGCGATAGAGGTCTTCTTTGACGATGGACGGCCCTTTCACAGTTTTGAGCCCAAGGTGTCCTGTGTAGCTGAACACTGGTGTGATCCAGATCATTACAAGGTGGTGTACGATTTTCACAAGTGGCCTGTTTGGCAAACTGTTTGGACTGTTATTGGGCCGCGTAAGAATTACGTGATGTCCAGCTACTACATCCGATGAGCTTGCCTGGACCTCTCTTGTCACGATGTGCAGATGCGCTGTTTCGCGCGTCACGAGCATAGAAAATATTTTGTTTGTAGATTAATAGAGGTGCAACAGTGCGCAAACGCTAAGTAAATAGTGTAGCGCGGGCACATAAAACCACGCATTGGAGTTTAATTTACGCCACAGTTAGGCGGATCAGAGGCTGTCACGTCTAGGACCGTTCTCGAAACTGGTGTGCAGCGCTTTGGTTTCTTGTGGGCTATAGATCCTCGTTAGCGCGCTTTTTTACATCCGGTATTACGCAACATGGATCTGGTCCGATGCATTGAGACAATTGCACAGGACGTTGCTGACGTATGTTTGGGCACCTGACAAGACACTGTGGTTTTGCGCCGCGATGCACAGCTTTTGGCCGTCAACAAGGAACTATGCTTCCTGCAATGGATCAGGCGGTCTGGCCAGTACAGATTTAAGATTTGGGCACCGTATCTGAAAAATACACACAGGCAGGTAATTTCGCCTCTTCGAGTGCTGCCGGGATGGTGCCACCCTAAGACCGGACCATCATTTCCTTTGTCGCAGAGAGCGTCACGTCGGGGTAATCACGTTCACAGCGGTCAATATCCCATTGCAGGCGGGTCAAAAACACAAGATCGCCGTCATTGTCATAACCGATGTGCTGCTTGTTCGCATTTACCAATTTGTCGATGGCGTCTTTTGGACCGCGCAACCAGCGCGCTGAGGTGAACTGGGATTGCTCGAATCTTACTGGCAGACCATATTCCAGCTCAATCCGGCTGCCGAGGACCT
>JAYQEA010000210.1:0-2028 GCA_038138625.1 Roseivivax sp. | reverse complement strand
CTTGAGCTATCCATTTCATCCGGCAAAACTGTTGTATCAACCTGATAAAATCGACGAATTGCAATTAGTCCGATGGTAATGCCGAAAACAACTAAAACTGCGGAAACAAAAATTTGCCCAGAAAAGCTAAATACGAAACTAGGTAGTATCCAACGAAATAGTGCTAGCCCAAACAGGCATAACAGTGTGAGGCCGGGGGGGGGGATGCGCAAGGTGGATCCTTTCATTTTAGACGTTAACCAGAGCTGTCAATTGGCACCTCGCCATCCAGCGTTCCACACAGGACGTTGGGCAGTCAATTGTTATAACTGACACAAGCTGTAAACAAACGTCTGCCACTGCCCATGTAATTTAAATTGCCCCTTAATGAACCTATAAGGTCTCCCGGTCTGCTGTTCAGTTATCCCAGATCCGTTGAAACTTGGGAAATGTGAGTGATTGAAAATGAAGAGGTTTAAGTGACCGTTCCAAGCGTCACGACGGATTGTCGATATCACAGGATCACGTCGCTCCATGCTCTCAGAAAGTATCAGAAAACGACCTCTAGATGTTGGCTGAAATTCCAATCTTGTATTCCATGCATCAAGATCCAGCATAACTTCCGTTTCTGGGATTTACCTCCAATGCTTTGCAGCAAAGCTCAGTGATGAAGTGAAAAGTTCACAACGGCCAAGATTTTCGGGGAGCTCCCCACTGGCGCAGGCGGTCCGCAAAACTCTGGGCCGACTGGCAGAGACGAGGCTGGACTTTGTAAGCGGTTATCCTGAGTTGGGTACACCAAGGCCGAAAGCGTGTACAAACCTTTGGCCATTTGTCGAAAGAACCGCATGTTCGCTGACTAAAAGGGCTGCGGAAAGGCGCTGCTAATCGACTTCGTCTTGGCCCAGACGGCGAAGGTCAACCACATCGATCCTCGAACAATCCCTACAGCGCAGCGTTAAAAGTTGGGCAAGCGAAGATGCAAATCGCGTGTGGTCAAAGTTTAAAAACAAGGCCTATCCGCATTATTTTTGCCGAACCAAGAGATATGCAAGCAACGACAAGTCCTTTATGTCCGACAAGCTGAACAGGAGATATTGATAGTCTTGCAAAGTCTTTGCAGCCGGGCCCGCCTATGACAAAACGCCACTGCCATATGTTCCGTGATATTTGGGATCATCGCCAGGCTCAGCCAAAGGAGATTACGCAGTCTGACAAGTGACAGTTTGTGATGTCGAGATGCAAACAGATCCGCTTCTCACGCGCTTCATGAACGCCATGCTTGGTACCTTCGAGCGAAAGAACAGCGAACTAAAGAAAATTAGGTGCGCTTGCAGGCACAATTGGCAAATTCCGTGTGACAAAAGGGCTAGTTTTACGACGTGCGAGAACTCTTGCGGCAACTACTTGCAAACCCTTTGAAACTAAAGAACGCAGGCGACATTACCATGCGCAGAATAGTGCTTTACATGACCTTCATTAGTGACATTACATAACCACTGGATTGAAGAGTTCAGAGCAATGATAACAAAGCCATAATTCAGAGGTATAAAGGCGTCTGCGGGGCAGACAATGTGGTGCGGGTGAAGGGACTCGAACCCCCACGCCAAAGGCGCCAGAACCTAAATCTGGTGCGTCTACCAATTCCGCCACACCCGCAACCTGCCTGCCCAGATCTCTCCGCGCTTCGCTGGTCGTTTAGCAAAGCCGTCTTGGGTATGCGAGAGAAAAATTACGCATTTCGAAAAAATTGATGGCTCGTACATACCTTTTGCAAGGCAGCTGACGTTGCCGGTTGCGAAAAGTAAAATAGTGCCAATCGCGCTACTCAGTCATTATTCGCCTCGGGCCTGTCCACGACTTATGAGAGCAAGGTTTGCTTGGAGCATAGAAACTTTGATAAATGGAAAAAAAGAGTGTTTTTGTGACGACGCGCAGACAGCGCGGACCACTGGCGTGAGGCGATCTCAACTTTTGTCTGGTTTGAAGCAGGTGATGACGCTGAACACACAGGCTAGGGGTTAGGCGGTTGTCTTGGACCCTGTTCAG
>JAYQEA010000209.1:0-2050 GCA_038138625.1 Roseivivax sp. | reverse complement strand
CCTCTAGGTGATTGTCCACAGGCCCTAGACACTCACAAGCTTTTGGCTCAAGCTGACGAGCAGATTTGCGGCCGCATGGCACGCCCCTTTGGGGTCCGGCTGCTAGAAGCCACTTTCGCACAAGCGATATCCAAATTATCCTCCGAAGACCCCAAGAATGGAGACACAGCACATCGAAAACGGCGTGCCTCACGTCGAGGATGCGTTTCCTTGGGGAATGTCTCTGTAGACCAGCATAAATACAGACCGGAAATTGATGGCCTGCGCGCTATTGCAGTTGTACCCGTTATCTTTTTTCACGCTGGTTTCGAAGTCTTTCAGGGCGGCTTTATTGGCGTTGATATATTCTTTGTTATCAGCGGCTACCTCATCACCTCCATCCTGATTTCGGAAATCAGTGACGGCACGTTCAGCATTTTGAATTTCTATGAACGCCGGGCCCGCCGCATCTTGCCTGCGTTGTTCTTGGTGATGATGTGTTGCCTGCCTTTTGCCTGGATCTGGATGCAGGCGCGGGAATTTAACGACTTTGCGCAAAGCTTTGTCGCCGTGAGCTTTTTTGCGTCAAACATCCTGTTCTGGCGGCAATCCAACTATTTCTCTGCCGCCGCAGAAGAGAAGCCCCTGCTGCACACCTGGAGCCTGGCCGTCGAAGAACAGTTTTATATCCTGTTCCCCCTCTTTCTTTTGCTGGCCCTGAGATTTGGGCGCAATCCGACGTTTTGGGCTGTGGCAGGGATGGCGGGTGTCGGTTTGGCATTGGCCGAGTGGGGGTCGCGAAACTATACGATCGTCAGCTTTTATCTCTTGCCGACACGCGCCTGGGAACTTTTTGCGGGCAGCCTTGCGGCGCTGTATCTGCAGGGTCGGCAGGCGCATAACAGCAACCTGCTTGCTGTTCTGGGATTGCTTACGATCCTCGTGTCGATTGTTGTATTCGACAAACATTTCCCCTTGCCGAGTTTGCTGATTGGCCTGCCGGTTTTGGGCACGGTCCTTATTATTCTGTTTGCTCGTGGCAACACCGTTGCCCATCTGCTTGGCGCGTCGCCCTTTGTGAGCATCGGGCTGATCAGTTACAGCGTCTACTTGTGGCACCAGCCGCTTTTGGCCTTTGCCCGTGTTCGGACAGAGCAGCACCCCCTCATTGGTGCTCATGTTCTGTTTGGCCTGGCCTCTTTCCCTCTTGCCTACCTGAGTTGGAAATACGTCGAAGCCCCGTTCCGGTCGCGCCACCGGACGTCACGTCGCGGGATCGCGCGCTTTTCGGTGCTGGCCATTGTCGCGCCCGCCAGCATTGGCGCGGTGATTATCGCCAACGATGGCTTGCCGTCTATGACACCAGGCCGGTCGCGCAGGACCGGGCAAGCCGGCCACTGTCCCAGGACATCATCGTTTTGGGGGATTCCCACGCGGACCACCTGATCTCGGGGCTCTCTGCCGTCACGCAAGGTCGCGTCAGAAACTATACAAGCCCGGGCTGCATTCCGTTCCGCAATGTGGACCGCTACGACTCACGGTTCCAGCCAGGCGATTGCGTAAGGCGCATGAATGGCCATCTGGACAATATTCTCGCCGAAGACCCCGAGGCGATCATCGTGATCTCCAATATGGGACCCGTTTATATCGATGGCACAACCTTCCGTGGCCATGACAAGGCGCGGGTCACGAGGTTGGGCGTAGACCTCATCACGCGGCCCGATGTCACCGACCGCAGGGACGTGTTCGAGATTGGATTCTGCCAGACACAGATGGAACTGTCGCGCCCGGAACGGGCCAGAGTCGTGGTGACGATAGATGTGCCAGAGCTTGGGATCAAGCGTGGCTGCCAGATGCATCCAAAGCAGATCGTTTTGGGGCTGTCACGATCGGCGATCTGGTGCCCTATCCGGATATCCCGGGCTGTTTTGTACCCCGCGCGGAATACGAGGCCCGGGCGCAGGCGTACTGCAGTCTTATCCAGGAGGTCGTGTCAGAGTTCCCGAAGGTCACTCTGTTCAATCCCCGGGACCTGTTTTGCGACGAGGAGCGGTGTACGGGGTATAACAGC
>JAYQEA010000208.1:0-2075 GCA_038138625.1 Roseivivax sp. | reverse complement strand
TGAAACGCTTGTCATTGCCGGTGGATTTCGACCCATAACACTTAGCTCACATGGAGATCCGGCCCTAGAGGTTGCCAACCTTGCATCGCTTCGGTCGATTAAACCTGCAGGCGTTTTGTTGGCACCGCTAGGTCGGGCGTCCAATCGAACCGCGATTGAAGAGTTTTGCGCACATGTCCCGACTGTCAATTTTGATTCGAATATAGAGGGCGTCGGTACAGCTTTTGTTGGCCATAACAATGCTCAAGCGACATCGGTCATGCTTGAATATCTGATTCGAAGTGGTGAACCGCCGGTATTTTTTGAAATGAAAACGCCGCCAAATCCGAATGCAAACAAGCGACGCAACGCCTACATCGAAACAATGGAGCGGCTTGGTCATACACCCCATATCGTGCATGCAGAGGGCGAAGGCTGGGAAATGGAAGAAATTGGATATCGATGCGGAAAGCAGGCATTGATATCAAAGCAGTTCGCAACAAACACTGTGTTTTGTTCGAATGATAGATTGGCGATCGGTTTTTTGGTTGCTGCCTATGAACTTGGATTACGGGTCGGACTGGGTGAGGGATGCGCCATGCGGGTTGCGGGACATGACAATCACCCATTTTCAAGGTTTACCTGTCCAACTTTGACGACCGTATCCCACAACTATGCGTCGATTGCTGCAAGTGGTGTAGAAACGATTCTCAAACTAATCGAGTCCGGTGCTCCTGATCCCCAGAGGAAAACCACGCTTTTTGATGGTGAGCTGATAATGAGGGCGTCAGCATAGAAGGATACGGGAGTTATATATATATTTTACACGCGTAAATTTTTTAGTTGACGGGCTGGAAGCATGCTCCCTATGGTGTCGGTATAATTCAATCCGAGGGAGGACTAGGATGAAACTGAGAAACGCACTTTGTGCTGCGACAGCGGTTTCGGTGATGGCAGCAGGCGCTGCACATGCGGAAAACCTTGTCATTGCGACGGTGAATAACGGCGACATGATCCGCATGCAGGGGTTGACCGATGATTTTACCGCAAAGACGGGCCATACAGTGGAATGGGTGACATTAGAAGAAAATGTTCTGCGCCAGCGCGTCACAACAGATATTACAACCAAAGGCGGTGCCTTTGATATTATGACAATCGGCATGTACGAAACCCCTATCTGGGGTGCAAATGGCTGGTTGGTTCCGCTGGACGATCTTTCTGCTGAGTATGATGTTGATGATATTTTGCCTGCGATGGCAGGTGGTCTTAGCCATGATGGGACGCTTTACGCTGCGCCGTTCTATGGTGAAAGCTCTATGATCATGTACCGCACCGACCTTATGGAAGCGGCTGGGATGGAAATGCCCGCGGCACCATCGTGGTCTTTTGTTGCGAAAGCGGCGCGCGCGATGACCGATCGCGATAATGACATCAACGGGATCTGTCTGCGCGGCAAAGCAGGTTGGGGAGAAGGTGGCGCATTTATCACAGCGATGTCCAATTCTTTTGGCGCCCGCTGGTTTGATGAAGATTGGAACGCGCAGTTCGACACTCGGGAATGGTCCGACACGTTGAATTTCTTTGTCAATATGATGAGCGATTCCGGTCCTGTGGGATACGCGACGAACGGATTTAACGAAAATCTGTCACTGTTCCAGCAAGGCAAGTGCGGCATGTGGATCGATGCAACGGTTGCAGCCTCATTTGTGACGAACCCAAATGACTCTTCGGTGGCAGATAGTGTCAGTTTCGCGTTGGCACCGGACAATGGTATGGGGGTTCGTTCAAACTGGCTTTGGGCTTGGGCTTTGGCAATTCCGGCAGGAACCCAGAAAGAGGCCGCTGCAAAGCAGTTCATCGAATGGGCAACTTCCAACGGGTATATCGAACTGGTTGCAAGCAACGAAGGGTGGGCCAATGTTCCTCCGGGTGCGCGGACATCCTTGTATGAAAACCCCAACTATACCTCTGTTCCCTTTGCGCAGATGACGTTGGATTCAATCCTGTCGGCGGATCCCAACAACTCCACCGTGGATCCGTCACCCTATGTTGGTATTCAGTTTGCAGCTATTCCAGAATTTGCTGGCATCGCAACC
>JAYQEA010000207.1:1156-2100 GCA_038138625.1 Roseivivax sp. | reverse complement strand
ACAGAACAAATACGCAATATTTGCGTTTAAATGAGAGCATATCGGTTATTACCTACTAATCTTTGAATGCTTCCATCCATAAAGACAATAAATGATACATTTCTACCAATGAGCGGGATGAAGTATTGGTGAAAATCTGTTACTATCAACTCCTTCTAAATCATCAGCCCTAACTATTTCAAACTGTCCGCGTGATGACCGCACGAGAAAAGACAATGATTACAAAGACAAATCTGACGCGAAACGTATTGATCGCCTTGCTGGCTATCATCACGCCGTTTCCCGTAATGGCGGATGTGCGTCTCTCCGCACTGTTCGCCGATAACATGGTGATCCAGCGCGAGACACAGACACCTGTCTGGGGAACCGCTGACGCGGGCGAAAAAGTGACCGTGGCCGGCAGCTGGGGGGCATCCGCAACAACCTCCACCGATGCAGCAGGCAAGTGGATAGTGAAACTGAAAACGCCCGAGGCAGGTGGACCTCACACCCTGACGATCAAAGGCAACAACACGGTGGTCATTAAAAACGTTCTTTCCGGGGAAGTCTGGTTCTGTTCTGGGCAGTCCAATATGGCGTTTGAGCTGAAACGATTGGCAAAAACCAATAACCACCGGACGGAAAACAAATACAAGCCTGCGGCAGCTCATATAAAAAAGGAAATGGAGACCGCCCAGGATGGAATGTTACGTCAATTTGCTGTAAAGGGAAATGTATCGTGGCAGGGACAGGTCGAAACCTTGAGTGGGCAGTGGGTCTCTTCATCGCCGAAAACCAATCCCGACTTCTCGGGTACCGCCTACTTTTTCGGGAGCGAGCTTCGCAGGGAGCTGGATGTTCCGATCGGTCTGATCCTATGTGCTTGGGGAGCCACGCGTATTGAGCCCTGGATTCCAGAGGAAGCGTATCAGCAGGACAAGGAGATGACCGCCTATTACAAGAAC
>JAYQEA010000207.1:283-1146 GCA_038138625.1 Roseivivax sp. | reverse complement strand
GAGGCCAATGCCGGCCATAACCCTCATCGTTATGGGCGCAACTTACGCGCACTGATCAGCAGCTGGCGTGCCCATTGGGGACAGGGTGATTTTCCCTTTTACTTCGCTCAGTTGGCGAACTATGCGAGCCCCAAAGCGTCGTCTGACGGATGGCCAACGGTTCAAGATCAGCAGCGCCGAACACTACAGCTAAAGAACACGGGCATGGCGGTGCTCAGTGACATCGGCGAGCCACGGGATGTTCATCCGCACAATAAAATGGATGTAGGTAAGCGCCTGGCTTTGTGGGCCTTGAAAAACGATTACAAGCAGAACCTTTCAGCTTGTAGTGGCCCCCTCTATCAGAGCCACACAATCAATGGCGACAAAGTGATCGTCAAATTTGACTCGACCGGCTCTGGACTGATGAGCGGTGAGAAGCCGGTGATGGACGCAACGCTCGAGACAAAGGATCCGTTAACATATTTCGAGATCTGCGGGGCCGGTCGCCAGTGGAAGCCTGCACAGGCTGAAATTTCCGTAAATGAAACCGTAACGGTTTCAAGTCCTGAGGTGCCAAAGCCAACCGCTGTCCGATACGCTTGGTCGAAAAATCCTGAAGGTGCCAACCTGTATAACAAAGAGGGCCTCCCGGCTTCCCTCTTTACCACGGAGACGGAGTTGCCTGAGCCGGCCGCAGAGGTGAAAGCCTCTTCGGCCTACGAGAAATACCTGTCTAGGGAGAATTCAGCCCAAGCTGAGAAGAACGAAAGAAATCAATAGAGAATTGGGACAAAGACGAACAGCTAAAATATTATGAAGACGACATGGATTTCCATCGCTATTCTGGCATCTCTCTTAAGGCTGCCCGCTTCTGCCGAACA
>JAYQEA010000207.1:0-273 GCA_038138625.1 Roseivivax sp. | reverse complement strand
CGAGACTGAGGCTCCCTCGAAGCCGAACATTCTCCTGATCGTCTCCGACGACCAAGGATGGGCTGATGTAGGGTATCATGGTTCGCCGATCAAAACGCCGAACCTTGACCGGCTGGCTCGTGAGGGAGTGGAGCTTGACCAGCACTATGTGGCACCGATGTGTACCCCTACACGTGCCGCGTTGCTGACAGGGAGATATTGGAGCCGATTTGGTTGTACCTTCGCACAGAATGATCGCGTACTGCCATGGAAAACTTGGACCCTGGCTCGGGC
>JAYQEA010000206.1:0-2124 GCA_038138625.1 Roseivivax sp. | reverse complement strand
AAATTAATTGATAATGATGAGGTAATTAGGATAGCTAAAGATAGAGCTGAAAATAATGGGATAATATTCATTGATGAGATTGATAAGGTCGTAAATGGGAGTGCAGGGCAAGGTCCTGATGTGAGCAGAGAGGGAGTGCAAAGAGACTTATTGCCTATTGTTGAAGGCAGTAATGTAAATACTAAATATGGGGTGGTGTCTACAGACCATATTCTTTTCATTGCGGCTGGAGCTTTTCATATCAGTACGCCATCTGAAATGATTCCTGAACTTCAAGGCCGTTTCCCAATTCGAGTTGAATTAGATAAATTAAAAACCAAAGATTTTATTAAAATATTAACCCATCCTAAATCAGCACTAATAAAACAATATGTTGCTTTGCTTGAAGCTGAGGGCGTTTCATTAGAGTTCGACCCATCATCCATTAAAGCCATTTCAGAACTAGCAACTGAGGTCAATACCAAGACAGAAAATATCGGTGCGAGAAGGTTACATACAATTATGACGACTTTGCTTGAACAACCATTATTTGAACATCCAAAGAAAGGTCAAAAAAAATTAAAGATTACTGCAAAGTATGTTAAGGAAGCTCTTGGGGATATTGTTTTTGATGAAGATTTAAGCAGGTATATTTTATAAGGGGAAATAATGAAGCATTTTTTACACATTTCAGATTATAGCGATACAGAGCTTTGGGAAATACTACACTTAGCAAAAGATTTAAAGGCAAAGTTTCATCAGAGAGCAGACTTCAAACATTTCAAAAATAGATCCCTTGCAATGATTTTTGCTAAGCCATCTGCGAGAACTAGAGTTTCTTTTGAAACAGGTTTTGAATGGATGGGAGGACATGCATTATTTCTTGGACCAAACGATATCGGCATCGGTAAAAGGGAAGCTATAAAAGATATATCTAGATTATTTAGCAGGTATAATGATGTTATGATGGCGAGGCTTTTTGACCATGAACATATTATTGAATTAGCTGAGTACTCTACAATACCTGTAATTAATGGACTAACTGATTACAACCATCCCTGCCAAATTATGACAGACATCTTTACTGTTTGGGAACATATAGGGAAAGTTGAGAAACTAAAAATTGTCTATATGGGGGATGGGAATAACATAGTTCACTCTTGGCTTCATTTAGCAATGAAAATACCAATGGATTTTGTTTGTTGTTGCCCAGAGGACTACACACCTGATAGTGTTACAGTTCAGAAAGCAATTGATGCAAAAATTTCAAATATTACGATATCACATGACCCGCAAGAAGCTATTCAAAATGCAGATGTTGTTTACACTGATGTATGGGCATCAATGGGGCAAAAAGAAGAGGCACTTGAAAGAGAAAAGATATTTTCAAGTTTTCAAGTAAACGAAGAGCTAATTAAAAACTCAGGTCAAAAAACTTTA
The DNA here is from genome assembly GCA_038138625.1 of Roseivivax sp. Taxonomy (GTDB): domain Bacteria; phylum Pseudomonadota; class Alphaproteobacteria; order Rhodobacterales; family Rhodobacteraceae; genus JAQXDR01. Next base: position 705 of record JAYQEA010000206.1, on the reverse strand, counting down.
TTCATGCATTGTTTGCCAGCAGAAAGAGATAGAGAAGTTACGGACGGAGTAATGGAAGCAGATTATTCTATTGTATTTGATCAGGCGGAAAACAGAATGCATGTACAAAATGCAATAATGGTTTATTTATCAGAAAAAAATAAATAATTTTTTAGAAATAAATGGGTGTTGATCAATAATCCATATCCATTCCACCGCCACTTCTTCCACCACCAAAGTTACGTCGATTCCATTTCTTCTTCTGTTGTTTGCCAAAGTTATAATTAATGTTTATCGACATATAACGTTGACTTCGACGTCTTTCAGCATCCATTAATTGAATATATGTTTCCTGAGAGATTGGATTTGTTATTACATTTTCAGTATTGATGACAAATTTCTTGGTGTCAAAGATATCATCAAATTTTAACGTTACAGATAGTTTATTACTTAAAAATGATTTCTGCAGTCCCAGATCAGCACTAAAATTTCCTGGGCTACCACCTGTAGTAAACTTCATATCGCCTCTACCGCCCATGGATAATTCCATTCTAGCAATTCGAGGTAAGTTTAATGTGATCATACTTCTGTAATAGGCACCATTTGAATCGCCATTAAGGTCAGACTCGCCATTTCCATAGGTCCTATTATTCCAAGACCACCTTGAAAGCATTAGGCTTACAAGAGGAATCGGTCTTTATAAAATTACTAAGCTACTACCAATGC
>JAYQEA010000205.1:0-2156 GCA_038138625.1 Roseivivax sp. | reverse complement strand
GAAGAGGCGCTCGCCACAGCCTTCGATATACGCTTTGTTTTCAATCAATGGACCCTTGGAGCTGATTTCTGTACAGGGCCTTTGGGGATACCGGCAGAAAAGCTGAATGATCCCGGCTTTGACCTGCTGCGCCATCTGGGCTTTACCCGCACTGATATAGATATGGCAAACGATCACGTATGCGGGACAATGACGCTTGAAGGTGCACCGCACCTAGATCCCAAGCATCTGCCCGTTTTCGACTGCGCAAATCCTTGCGGCAAAAAAGGCACGCGTTACCTGTCAGTCGATAGCCACATCCGCATGATGGCGGCAGCGCAATCGTTCATCTCCGGTGCGATCTCAAAAACGATCAATATGCCCAATGATGCCACGATCGAAGACTGTCAAAAGTCTTATGAGCTGTCTTGGTCACTGGGCGTCAAAGCCAACGCCTTGTATCGTGACGGATCAAAACTGAGCCAGCCTTTGGCAGCAGCTCTGGTTGAAGATGATGATGATGCAGCTGATATCCTGGAAACAGGCAGCACGCACGAAAAGGCCGCGGTTATCGCAGAGAAAATCGTCGAAAAAGTGGTCATCAAAGAAGTGGCCCGCGGCCGCGAGAAAATGCCTGATCGCCGCAAGGGCTACACGCAAAAGGCGATCGTCGGGGGGCACAAGGTCTATTTGCGCACGGGTGAATATAGCGGCGGCGCGCTCGGCGAAATCTTTATCGATATGCACAAAGAGGGCGCGGGCTTTCGGGCGATGATGAATAACTTTGCCATCGCTGTGTCGGTGGGGCTTCAATATGGCGTGCCATTAGAAGAATTTGTGGATGCCTTCACCTTCACCAAGTTCGAACCGGCAGGCATGGTACAAGGCAACGACAGTATCAAGAATGCGACGTCTATTCTTGATTATATTTTCCGTGAACTGGCAGTCAGCTATCTGGACCGTACAGACCTGGCACATGTCAAACCCGAAGGTGCGACGTTTGACGACATTGGCCGCGGTGAAGAAGAAGGCGTTGCCAACGTCAAGGAACTGAGCGATGACGCAGCGAGTAAATCTCTGGCAATGCTGAAACAAATCAGCTCGACAGGATACCTTCGCAAACGGGTCCCACAAGAGCTTGTTGTTCTCAACGGTGGCCAGACAACGGCGGAGATGCCTATGTCAGGTGGTGAGGCGGTCATGGTTGAAGTCCAAGCCGCACCGCTCGCCATTACCGCTGCATCACGGGCGCGTATGCAGGGCTATGAAGGAGAGGCTTGCGGAGAATGTGGCAACTATACCTTAGTTCGCAATGGAACATGCATGAAGTGTAACACCTGCGGATCAACCTCAGGCTGTAGTTGATGTAGGCTATTGCAAAAAAAATGAATACAGAGACTTCGTGAAAGAGATCGGGCTGCGGACAAATAAACAAACCGGGCGGTGAATGTACGCAGTCAATAATTGAAACCTTGGGGTGCCCTTGTGGCGCCCCATTTTCTTGTGACCATCAGGAACCATGAGATAGCAGAATACTGCTCCCTCAATACTTGTAAGACACAGCCATCCTTTGTTTCACATTTTGCATTGGCTGATGGGTGTCAGTCATTGGTATATCCTTTCAAGGACGCCGAGCTGACCGAGGCAGAGATTTGGAAAGACGACCAGAAAGTTTTGAACGTAACCATGGTCTTTCAGAGGCGGCAATCCAGGAGCTGTATTGGCAGGCATGTACTTTTTGGTCGGTTTGATATGCCATTAATCGTGAGCGTATGATGTTGAAAAAAACACCGATTACGCTGAGACCGTCGCGTTTGTCTCCGGTGTCTTCGCGGCAATGGAATATTGTTTCCAATCGATGCAATGCGTAGAGAGTATGGCCGGACACTTTGGGTGATGGCTTCGGTGCAGGACTGCTTCGTATGTAAGCACGCCTTGGTCTTGCAGCCAGAAGCTGAAGTCGCGCATGCGTTTTTTTTGAATCCTGGCTGCTGTGGATTTTTGGAACTGCTTAAAGTGATTTCGACCAAGAAAACGCGGCGGGTGGCTGTTCTGAAAACCGAGTTACGTACAGGCGTTATGGCGATCTTGTCAAAATGCGGATCAATAGCTGCTCCCTTCGGGTCATTGGGGGCGGCTTGCAGGGGCGTTTTCGGCCCAGTGCTGAGTGGTGGCGA
>JAYQEA010000204.1:366-2216 GCA_038138625.1 Roseivivax sp. | reverse complement strand
TACTTACTCCATCCCAAATCAGGGACGTGACCGGAAGTATCTACAGAGGCTGTACTTACATACAACTTTACAAAGCCGCAGGTAAGCATACTGGATTTATACTACGAACAGGCTTTGTTGCACAAATCGTCTCCCAAAGATTCACCACACGAATCCAGCGTGATAGCTGTCGTCAATGAGCAGCTGGACCCCTACGAACTACAAGACCAAGAACTGGTCACACTATAATCGAGCCCTGAAGCAGCGTGGTTCGCTGTCGATCTGGTTTGACGCGGAGATGGGCTGGGAGGCGCAACCGTCAGGTCATCGTGGACGTCAGCAAGCCTACAGCGATGCGGCGATCCAAGCCCGTCTGTCCATGAAAGTGTTGTTTGGTTTGCCTTTGAGGCAGACGACTGGCGTTGTCGAAAGTCTGCTGGAATTGATTGGGCTTGACTGGTCGGTACCAGACTGTAGCACCTTGTGTCGGCGGCAGAAGACGTTGCCGGGCGCCATTCCCTATCGGGGTTCACCGGGGCCGTTACATCTGCTCATCGATGGTACTGGCATTACAGCTGAGGGCGAAGGGGAGTGGAGCGCCTGCAAGCATGGCGGTCCTAAATGCCGCCTATGGCGCAAGATACACATTGGTATCGATGAGCAAACACTTGAAATACGTACAATCGAGGTCACGAGTAGCAGCATTGGTGACGCACCCATATTGCCTGATCTGCTCAACCAGATCCTGCCAGACCAAGAAATAGGCAGCGTCACAGGGGACGGGGCTTACGATACCCGCAAATGCCACGATGCCATTACTGCTCGCAATGCAAATGCTGTCGTCCCACCGCGCAAGAATGCGAAGTTATGGAAGCCTGACACACCCGGAGCTAGGGCGCGAAATGAAGCGGTGCGGTCCTCAAAGTATCTGGGTCGAGCGTTGTGGCGACAGTTAACTGGATATCACCGTCGAAGCCGCGTTGAGACGAAAATGCATTGCGTGAAATTGCTTGGTCAACGCCTGTCGGCGCGCGACTTTAATCGCCAGGTTGCGGAGATCCAGATCCGCGCTGCGATCCTAAACGGCTTCACGGCTCTTGGCATACCCCGTACCGTGGCAATAGGCTAAGTCCGTCCGGGGTAAGGGGAAGCACGACCTCAGGACGATTTGTGCAACAAAGCCCTACGAACAGCTAGATGCGATTTCTGCATCCTAGGCTAAATAATCAATAAATTCTTGTAAATTTATGAATTTTGACTTGTAAGTAATAGTTACAAAAAATGGATATGGTGGGAATGTGCTCTGGGGTATTTTGATTTTTGGTATAATTGCGAGCATATTCTTTATGATGAGCCCTAAAAAAATTTACGGTAAGTCATATGTGTATGTGGCTTTATGTTTTTATTTGTTCTGGCCTACATTGATTGTGTTGCTGAAGAATTTAACTAATTTGTCTTTTTGAATATATGTTCATGCCCTGGATTAGGGTGGTGTGTATTGGAGTATTTAACCTCGAGTACCGCGGTAGGTTTTGGGATTGAGATTATGTTGAGTGAGAATGTGTAGCGCTTAAATATGGTGGCCTTCTGGTTCATAACTCCTCAGTAAAAGACATATTTTTTGAATATGGACATTCGAGGATCGCCGCAGCGCATTAGCAATCTTCAACGCCCGTATTGCCGGATCAAGCTTTATACGATTGCTAACTGACTGACCGATGATACATCTTTACTTTTGGATGATAGCCAAAGAGGATCGATCCTGTCGAGGTTGGGACCCAGCTGATGTCGCCCGTCTATTTCCGCTCCGGTAAATTGGCGTTGATGCGATAAACCAAAAGGTTTGGCGCGATTTTCCGGGGGCTTGTTTA
>JAYQEA010000204.1:0-332 GCA_038138625.1 Roseivivax sp. | reverse complement strand
TTCGTCGCCTTGAATTTCTAGACCTTTCAATGCGGGTGCTTTTCGCTGAATTGTGTCAGCATCAATAGGCCTTTGTGAAAATCAGATCGCGGTGGTCAAAACGCAAATTTCACCAGGCTTTTTTTGCCTGAATGGATAGCGGGTTCGCCTCAATGCAGTTGAGCGTCCAGAGATGCATTCTTTGTAAAAAATACCCGCAAACCAAAAAAATTATATGAGCCGAATTGGTTGCTTATGCTGGTTCTGGATCATCTGAGGACCCTATTTATTGCGCTGATAATCCCCCCGAAAGAAGGGGTGTTTGAAGGTAGGATTTTCTCGAATGATAGACG
>JAYQEA010000203.1:0-2399 GCA_038138625.1 Roseivivax sp. | reverse complement strand
AGCAGTGGACTGAAAATCCTCGTGTCGGTGGTTCAAATCCGCCCCCGGGCACCATTTAAGTAAAAATATATCAACAACTTAATCTTGCTTTTACATTCTGTTTAGTTTGATTGGCCGTAGCTGGGTGCCATTTGCTAAACTGCTTCATCGGCGAGAATGTGCAATCGGCTCATACCGAACATTTGAAGGAGCCGGAGAGGACGCTGCAGTTGGTCTAAACCAGACGTCGGTCACAGGAATTTTCGACGGCGGTTAACAATCTAAATGCCGGTAATATCGAACCCACAACTCGATTTGGCCTTGGTGCCCACAATAGTGCCAAAATGGCGCAGATTGCCTCGGTTTTGCGACCAGTACAAAAGTGTGTTTCAGCATGATTAATTTTTAACGACGCTGTTGCTGATAGCACATTGCAAGCGTGGGGAATTCACCTAGTAGTTGTGTAATTGTTCAATATAGTCATCTTATGGATACTAAAGCACATTTTTTGATCAATCCTCGGCTAACAAGATTACTTGGTGAAACATACCGATCTGGCGAAGTCGCCCTCAGAGAGCTGGTTGACCATTCGTGGAATGCCGATGCTCAGAACGTTTAGGTTTCGCTACCAACAATGATGTCTAATGACCCTGTCGAAATTCGGGACGATGGCGTTCGCATATCTGAACAGGCAATTCGAAATGAATACCTTGATATTGCCAGCGACAAGGGAAACGGATTGGAGAACGATCTCCCATATTTGGACGCAAGATCAAGGTGCGTAAGGGAATTAGCAAGTTTGCCGGGTTAACTGTGGCGAACATGATGACACTTGAATCGTTTGCAGAGGGGGAAATATGTCAGCTTAAAATTGATAAACGGGAACTCATCGACAATGACGCTGGCCTAGAGAAAATTCCCTTGAATTTCTCGACAGTTCAGAGTGATACCGGTGACGTTGGCACGAAAATATCATTGGAAGAGTTGGATCAGAGTCTGAACTTTCCTCAAACGGAGAAACTTAAAGAGCTGATCGTACGTGAATACTGTCGCGAAGAAAAATTCGCTGTTCGCGTAAACGTAGAACGGCTTTCTTTCAATGATTTGAGGGGCGCGTACGTAGCTGTGCAAGAGAAATTTTCGGAGGCAGGCAAGGTCGAAGTTAACTTCACTATTTCCGAAGATAAATCAAAACCGAAGTCACCTGGCCTGAGCCTACGAGTTGGCGGAAAGATTGTTGGTGCCCCATCATTTTTTGGTTTGGACGATGACGAAGATATTCCGAGAAAGCTCCTAAGGAACCTAGCATGTGAAATCTCTGTTCCCGAGAACGATAGCTTTGTCACAGCGGATTGGGGTGCAGTAAAATGAAAGTAGCAGGGCTTATCAGGGGGTTAAAGCCTATGTGCATGGTGTGGTGAAAGGGAAGTTGAGAGATACTCACACCATTCAAATGAGCTTGCAACATGCGCGCTTGAAGAAGGCATTAGACAGAAGACTGTAAAGCCTTCCAGAAAATCGCAGGCATTATGCTGAGCATGCTTTGGGCACGATATTGAACAAATTCTATGGTGAAAGTGACAAGAGAATTAAGGTGATCGCGGACGTTGCCTTGGACGCGATGGGGCTTGATTGCTATTGGAGCATCCTTGAAAAAATCAATGATGCCAGTGTTCGCGACATTCACGACTTTGCGGGCTCCTTGCAAGATTTTGGACTTCTGGAACTCTGCAATGTAGGAAGGCAAGCGCGCAGTAGGCGGCAGTTTTTTTGGCTACCTTGAGAGCCTAGCCGATGACGACATAACAAGAGAAGACGCTATGCACACGTCTTTAGAACAGAACCTGTGGGTCTTCGGGCATCGATATTCTCAAATGTCGTCTAATGAAACGTCGGCAACGATTGTGCAAAAATACTGCGACAAGAAATATAAGGGCTCCAAGGCGAAGAACCGTCCGGGTTTACTTTTAACCCAAGGGTTTGACGGCCGATATCTGCTTATTGAGTTCAAACGACCATCGAAGACCATTGGAAGGGATGAAAATTCTCAAGTTGAGGAATATCGTGACGAACTGTCGACACAACTACATTCAGGAATGTCATTTGAAATTATGGTCGTTGGCAAAGGTCGAAAGCCAAATGTCTCGGTCGACAGTTTGGCCAACAATATTTCGATCTGTTCCTATCCAAGTTTGATTTCCAATGCTCGCAATGAGCTCGAATGGCTGATTTACGCCTTGAGTAAGTAGTCGAGCGGAGAGGTCAAGGATTTTTGGGTAATCTAGTGTCGAATAAGAAGGGCTTACAATGAATGAACAGCGCAAAAGATTGAAGGAATTTGGAAAAATTCCCTCGTTTGCGCAACTGTAGAAATGTCGTTACTTGCGAGACACTTCCTTTAACCTCCCCGATTTGGGAAG
>JAYQEA010000202.1:0-2431 GCA_038138625.1 Roseivivax sp. | reverse complement strand
AAAATACTCGATGCCCTCGGCCTTCTTGAACCAATCCGTGATGCGCCCAACAAACGGGGAGATTAGGAATACGCCTGCATCTGCGCAGGCTTTAGCCTGCTCAAGTGAAAAAAGGAGTGTGAGGTTGCAGTTGATACCATAGTGTTCAAGCCGTTCAGCGGCTTTGATTCCCTCCCAGGTCGAGGCGAGTTTTATCAGTAAGCGATCCTTTGCAACACCGCGACGCTCATAGTCCGCAACGATCTCGTTTGCGCGACGTACAGAGGCATCGATATCAAACGACAAATGCGCATCGACTTCGGTTGAGACACGACCGGGAACGAGTGAGGCGAGATTGACGCCGATGGCGACTGTAAGTGTATCACAGAGTGCCGCGGCATTGAGCGCATTTGCCTTAGCTGTGGCGACTTCGCTCGCAATCAGGTCGGACATGGCTGGACTGTCTAACGCAGCCAAAACCAGCGAGGGATTGGTCGTACAATCTACTGGCTTGTGTTTAGCTATTTCAGCAGCGTCGCCTGTGTCTGGGACGATGACTGTCATTTCTTGGAGTTGCTCGAGTGAACTCGGCATGTGCGATTCTTCCTTTGAATTAGGGTGCAGGTCGGAGAGGCGGGGAGGAAGCGTCGTCACTCCGGCCCGCGTTAAGCAGCGGACACTGCTGTCTCTTTGAGTTTAGCGCGCACGCGATCCACGATGTTCGCGACGGTCAGACCAAACTGGACGTAAAGTTCTTCTGCAGCCGCCGAAGCGCCGAAAGCGGTTACTCCAACAACGTTCTGCTCGCTTCCGACATATCGGGACCATCCAAATGGGCTTGCTGCTTCAACAGCGATCCGAGGCGCATCGCCCAAAACATCGTTGCGATAAGATGGATCCTGAGCGTCAAAAAGTGACCAGCATGGCAAGGATACGACGGCGGCACGAATGCCTATGCTTTGCATTTGTTCCGCTGCCTCAACGGCCAGTGACACCTCGGAACCGGTTGCGATCAATGAAATGTCGCGCACGCCCTTCGGTTCAAAAATGACGTAGCCGCCTTTTGCCGTGAGATTGTCCGAGCTCGGGGTCAGTCGTTGCTGGGGCACGCCCTGACGCGAGAAGGCGAAAAGGGACGGTCCATCAGATTGCAACGCCACCTCATAGGCTTCAATCGTCTCAACAACGTCTGCCGGGCGGAACACTTGCAGTTCCGGAATGGCGCGCAAACTGGCAAGATGTTCAACCGGTTGGTGGGTCGGTCCATCTTCGCCAAGACCGATCGAGTCGTGGGTCATCACAAAGAGCGACTTCGACTTCATCAAAGCGGCCAATCGAATGGCGTTCCGCATGTAGTCTGAGAAGACGAGGAAGGTGCCGCCGTATGGGACAAACCCGCCATGGAGAGCAAGACCGTTCATCGCAGCGCCCATGACAAACTCCCGAACGCCGTAGTTGATGTAGCGGCCAGTTTTAATTGCCGAAAAGGCCTGATTTGTTGCTCTAGTCTTCGTAAGATTGGACCCGCTCAGATCAGCAGACCCCCCGATCATCTCCGGCATCAGCTCTGTGACCACTTCAAGCGCCAACTGACTGGCCTTACGTGTGGCAACGGCAGTGGGTTTTTTGACAAATCTCTCCTTGACCTCTTCGACGCGCTTGCTGAAGTTTTCTGGTAATGCAGCGCTCATGCGGCGCTCGTATTCCCAAGCGTAGTCCGGTGCCAGTTCGATAAACCGCTCTTTCCATGCTTCATGTTCACGGCGACCTCGTTCGCCAAAGGACCTCCAAGCGTGGATATAGCTGGCAGGGATTTCAAACGGCTCATATGGTAGTCCAAGCGCCGCTTTTGCAGCCGCCGCTTCCTCTGAACCAAGCTTTGAACCGTGGATACTCAATGTTCCAGATTTCGTCGGCGCACCGTAGCCAATTATGGTTCGGAAGATGATCAGCGTTGGTTTGGTTGTCTCTTCCTTGGCAGCTGCCAAAGCTTCATCAATCTCCGAATGCGTGGGTCCACACGCTTCTAACACGTGCCACCCCATGGCTTCGAACTTCGATGCCGTATCCTCCGTGAATGAGAGATCTGTGTCACCGTCTATGGTGATCTTGTTGCAATCGTAAAGTACGTTCAGGCGCCCAAGTCCCAGATGGCCGGCCAGCGAAATCGCCTCCTGCCCTACCCCTTCCATCAGACATCCGTCACCAGCGAACACCCAAGTGCGGTGGTTGCAGACTTCCGAGCCAAACTCATCGCGAAGTCGCCACTCTGCCAAAGCCAGACCAACCGACATTCCCAAACCCTGACCAAGCGGACCAGTAGTAACCTCGACCCCTGGCGTGTGACCGACTTCCGGATGACCGGGCGTGTTTGTACCGTTTGCTCTGTAAGTTTTGTTATCGTCGAGCTCAAACCCAGGTACGCCCGTTAGGTAAAGCAGGCTGTAAAGGA
>JAYQEA010000201.1:0-2450 GCA_038138625.1 Roseivivax sp. | reverse complement strand
TTTCACGGAACGTCTACACAGTCGTTTTCCAGAGCAGGGCTTTGCAGAATGTGGCTGTGGCTCGGTGTCTGTGACACGCGGTGCGTCCGCGTGGATCTGCCATGCTTCAACCGACTGATACACCTTCTTTCGACATGCGATGTCGTCGAACGCGTCCTTGATGGTCCGGTGGACCCTCTCATAGAAATCATTTGTCTGCGTGGGATTTGGCTTTGGTGCGGGTGTGATCCACGTTTTTCATGGCCATATAAACTGGATGCGTATGGAACGCGACCTTGCCGTACTAGTCCGTTCCGCGGTCTTTCAGAATATGCAACGGCTTGGTTTGTACGCAGCAAAGAACGGGATGACCCGGTAATAGAGCGGATCGGCGGCGTTGATCGCGCCAGCCCGCTGATGAGGACGATACGCGCCGCATTTGCGCACTATTCTTTTGTCTGTGTCAGACCTGGTCGCCAATGTTAATGATGCAATGGCACATAGGGCGCCCTTTGTCTTCTTTGTCGCGGTAAAGGCGATCAAAGGAGCGAAATAATTCCCTGACCGATGCACGGCGCTACTGAAAGGGTTTGCAAGCCTTGCCGCGTGATGTTTGGCGGCACAGCCCAACGCACAAAGTCCTTTTCCCTGCCGATCCCCGATGCTCTGGTCTCTTCCGATCAGGGATTGCAGTTCACCGGTAACGGGGAGGCACTCGTATCTCAGAAAACACAACCTGAATGTCAGTGTGCACTGCCGTTAACATGACGATGCTGCCGCACAAAGCATCTTTAAACCACCAAAGCGCGGGCGGATCACGCGATAAACCTAGCTCACGCGCAACACCTGTTTAGTAAGGTCAAGTTGCTATTGATCCCGACACTCATGCGTAAGAAAAAGCTATGCTGTCATCTAGAGATTTTGGAATAGCAACAGCCAAAAAATGAAACAGGCAGACGTCTAAGACAACCAGCGCCTCAGTGCCAGATAGCAGCGATGGATCAGGCGAGTCGGACTGCTTTTGCAATTGAGAGCAAAGAGGCAAGAGCCCGCTTTGTTGAGCAGAAATCCGCATTAATCACGTATGTGAGGTCTGGCAGCAGCGGACCGAGAGAAACCCTCTCTGACCTCATTATGTTCCAACGCCGGGAATACTTCAGCGAAATTTGGGTGGACGCTTTTCTAAAAATGCCCGCAAACCTTCTTTGGCACCATCTGATGTTTGTGACATGGCAGCAGCAAGGCTTTCGGCAAAGAGGCCGTCGCCTCGTGCCATATCATGGATCCTAGGGAGAGCCTGGATCATCAGGTAGTTGGAAAACGGGGCATTGCCTGCGATCTGCCGCGCGAGTTTCTTGGCCATCTCCAATCCCTCGCCTTTATCGACAGTGTAATGGGCCAGACCCAGACGTAGGCCGTCTTCTGCTGAAAAGGTCCGACCTGTCAGCATCATCTCGCGCATGCGATCAGGACCAAGGATGCGCCCGACACGGACAGTCGCACCACCGCCCACAAAAATGCCCCGTCTGCCTTCGGGCAATTGGAAACGCACGCCTGCCTCGGCAATGCGGACGTGGGTTGAGGTTGCTATTTCCAGCCCCCCGCCAATAACGGCACCGGTCAGAACGGACACCACGGGCAGTCCGCCAAATTCAATTAAATCCAGAACGCGATGCCAATTTCGGGAATGGTAGACGCCTTCGATCGGCGGGCGCTGTTCGTGTTCAGCCAAATCCAGCCCGGCACAAAAATGACCGCCGCTGCCCTGAAGAATGACGGCATGTATGCCCTCTGGTGGGGCTGCAAAAAAAGAGGCCAATTCCGTGATGAGGGCGTCGCTTACCGCGTTGCGTTTTTCTGCCCGGTCCAATGTCAAACAAGCTATGTCACCGTCGATCTCAATCTTGACGAGTGGTTTGTTGGCGTTTGACGAGGTCATGTCTTGCTCCTGTACGGTGCGGGTCGTCCTGTACTCTTATTAGACAGCATGTCATTTCCTGTATAGCAGGATCTCGGGCAAGGGCTGCTTGAGCGGGGTTGTTCTTAAGATTGTGCAGCTCTGCAATCGCTGTAAGTGCATTAATCAGGCGCTTTGTCTCGGCTCATTCTACGGCTGTGATGCCTGTCAGACAGGCCGAACTTCATAGATTGGAACGCTCGGGCGTGACAACTTTTCTGTCCGACGGCGTCTCCGCATCCCAGATGCAGTGCGATTTCGCATTGGACGATTTTGGGATGTCGCCAGATTGATGGCTGATAGATGCTGTGATGTATCGCGCCGATATATTACCCAGGGCGAGCGCCGGTGCGCTCTTCGCCAAAATCTGTTAGGGTGCATCTCCAAGGCTGCAAGCGCCGCGATACATGCAAGGCTTAGGAAAGGCCGATCCCGTCAATCTGTCCGGTCTGGTCATGAATCACGGCATCGACGTCTAATTCGATGACCAGGCCTTTTTGTGTCAGCCCGGCCT
>JAYQEA010000200.1:0-2458 GCA_038138625.1 Roseivivax sp. | reverse complement strand
ATTCAGACAAGAACATCCCCGAGGGCAGGTCACACACGTTATAATGCGTCTCGAAAGGCTTTCAGAACATGCAGCACATGCGCGCCGCGACAGCGGCTCAATGCCGCCTGTCCCAAGATGCCGAACAGCCCATTGGAGAGCACCGCAAAGTGTGGGGCAGTTGCGCTTGGGTTTTGACGGTGGCAGAGGTTCTGTATGTCATCTATTCCCGAAATCTATCAGTTGAAAATTCGTCTGTTGGGGATCAGCCCGATGATCTGGCGGCGTCTGTTGGTGCCTGCTTCAGCAACCCTACGCGAGTTGCACGGGATGTTGCAGGTGGCCATGGGCTGGGAGGGTGTCCATCTCTTTCTCTTTGACATTCACGGGGTGCAATATGGCGCGTTCGAATTGCACGCGGGCAATCCGGACAGTCCGTTGGATCAGTTTGGTCTCCGGGCAAATGAGCGGTTCTCGTATGTCTACGATATGGGCGATTACTGGGAGCATGAGATCTGCGTCGAGGCGATCAACCCGCCTCCGAAGAAAACTTATCCGATCTGCACTGGTGGTTCTGGAGCTTGTCCGCCGGAAGATTGCGGGGGACCCCACGGGTACCAAGAGCGCCGGGATGAAGCCGATGGGTACGATGCTTGGCGCGATATGTGCGTGATGTCAGATTTTCTCGAGGACATCGTGGCCGCCGATGCCCCCGAGAAGAAAGTGTCTGGCTATCTGAATGATGAAGTTGAAGACGCGATGGAGCGGATCAAAGCCCGTCAACCGTTCCTTGAGGACAAGTTTTCGCGGGGTGATGTGAACAAGCGGTTTCGTGCCGGGGAACACCGTACTCTGATGCGTCAGCAGATGTGGTAGGGGTGTTCAGAAAGGTTCGGTTTCGGACAGGGTCGGAACCCGTGTCCAAAAAATAGATTGACGACCTATTGGGCATGACACACATTTCGGACATCAATTTATTGACAAACGGTTGTTGAGAATGCCCCGAACTTTTGCATACGCCAGAGTGTCTACGCTCGACCAGGATCCTCAGAACCAGCTGGGAGAGATCGCGGCGGCGGGTTTTCAGGTTGAACCGCATCGCGTTGTCACGGAAACAATCTCGGGTTCCATGTCTATCGAGCTGCGCAAAGGTTTTGCGCGGCTCTTGGACAAGATGGAGCAGGGCGATGTGCTGGTCGTCACCAAGCTGGACCGGCTGGGACGAGATGCCATCGACGTCAGCACCACGGTGGCCAGGTTGGAAAAGATGGGCATTCGCGTCCACTGTCTGGCGCTCGGTGGTGTGGACCTGACCAGTTCGGCGGGCAAGCTGACTATGGGGGTGATCAACGCCGTCGCGCAGTTTGAACGCGACCTCCTGATCGAGCGGACCCAATCTGGTCTCGCGCGCGCCAAGGCGCAAGGCAAGGCGCTTGGGCGACCAGCCGCGCTGACCGCAGACCAGCAAATCCAGGTGCGGGACCGGATCTCGGCAGGCGAAACCGTCTCGGCTATCGCCCGTGACTTGGGCACCAGCAGGCAAACGATCATGCGCGCAAGAGACGCGCAGATAACATAAAAAACGAGCAGGCAGGACATCACATGGACATTGAGATCAAGGTCAAGATCACGGGGCCCGACGGCATTTCCCATACAAAGCAAATCGCCGGCTTTACCAAGGGCGCTGATACTATTGGTGAAATCGGGCTGTCGATTGCCGAGAGTAAAGAGCTGCTGCTGAAATTGCAGCAAGAAATCGTGGCGGCACAATGCGTGGCATACAATACAAAGCACACCAATTGCACAGGCTGCGGACGAAAACTACGGTGCAAGGCGCGTCGCGAAAGTAGGTTCCGCACGGTCTTCGGTGATGTCATCGTCCCCAACCCACGCTTCTATCATTGCCCATGCCTCGACAGCGCGGCCGAAACCTTCAGCCCGCTGACAGGGCTTCTTCCTGACCATATCGCCCCAGAGCTGCTCTGGCTCGAAACAAAATGGGCCTCGCTGGCGTCCTACGGCATTACCGCGGACATTCTGAAAGACGTCCTGCCGATTGATACGCGCCTCAGCCCGGACACAATCCGTCGGCACTTGGGCCGTGTCGCCATGCGGATGGAAGGGGAACTTGCCGAAGAGCGGTTCAGTTTCATCGAGACCAGCGCCGTCCTGCGCGAACGACTGCCCAATCCTGAGGGTCCGATCACGGTCGGGATCGACGGTGGGTACGTGAAGTCACGGGAGGACGGCCAGTCTCATTTCGAAGTGACGGTCGGAAAGTCGATCCCTACGGATCGCCCGAGCCGGTATCTTGGCCTCGTCCAAAGCCATGATGATAAACCAAAGCGTCGCTTGCATGAGGTGCTGAAGGGCCAGGGCTGGCAGGAGAACCAGCCCGTCACCTTCATGACGGATGGCGGCGACACCGTCATCAACATGGCCTTGCACATGGCGCCGGCCTCGGAACACATCCTAGACT
>JAYQEA010000199.1:0-2503 GCA_038138625.1 Roseivivax sp. | reverse complement strand
TTTTTTATGTTTTGCAAAAGCTGTGAGCCAAGAAAACGACCCTAAACGTCGGTGTGCTGATATGGCCGTCACGCACCCTAATCCAGAGGGATTTCTTGCGACTTTTCGGAGCAAGATTTTAACAGAGGCTGAAAACCTTGTAGCTCCAGAACGGTGTATTGTCTCTGTTGAGGCTGCATGTGTAATGCCCTTCGATGAGGGGCTGGCTCAGGAAAAGGCAGGTTTTGCAGAACTGCTTGACACACCTCAGTCACGTGCGGGGCGCCACCTATTTTTTGCTGAGCGTGAATGTATCAAAATTTCAGGCGTTAGTCGCTCAGATCGACCCCGCAACATTAAGTCTGTTGCTGTAATAGGTGCTGGGACAATGGGTTGTGGTATCGCCGTCACGTTTCTTCAGGCGGGTTTTCCCGTCACGCTTGTAGAGACTACACAAACCACTCTTGAAGAAGGGTTAGAAAAAATTAGGTTTCATTTTCAGCGCGCAGTTCACAAAGGGCGGCTTAGCCCTAATCAATTTGAAGCGATGACCACTGATCTGACGGGTACACTTAACTATGAGGATCTTGAGGAGGCTGACCTCATTATTGAGGCGGCATTTGAGACTATGGCGGTCAAGAAAAAGATCTTTAAAACTTTGGACCTACATGCGAAAGCTCAAGCTATACTGGCATCAAACACATCAACATTGAATCTTGACGAAATTGCTGCGGCTACTTCACGGCCAGAGGATGTAATTGGCCTTCATTTCTTTAGTCCAGCAAATGTGATGCGGTTGCTAGAGGTTGTACGCGGTGCGAAAACTTCTACGCAAGTCATTGCAACCGCAATTTCAGTTGCAAAAATGATCCAAAAACTCCCTGTCACGGTTGGCGTCTGCTTCGGTTTTGTGGGAAATCGAATGTTAGAGCCATATTTCCGCGAGGGGTCCCGATTGCTTCTGGAGGGTGCGACACCAAAACAAGTTGATGACGCTCTGGAGTCGTTTGGTATGGCCATGGGCATTCACGCTATGGCAGATATGGCAGGCATCGATGTGGGTGCCCACGTGCGTCAAGAGCGGCGAAATGAAATCGCTCATGACCGAAGCTATCAAGCTTTGCAGGAAAGGCTGTTCCAACTGGGTCGACTGGGTCAAAAAACTGGGCGTGGTAGTTATATTTATGAAGGTAGGGAACGGCTTGAAGATCCGGAAGTAGAGAAAATTAGCGCTGAGTTATCCAACTCATTTGGTATAGAGCGCAGGGATATTGATAAGCAAGAAATAATAGAACGATGTATATATCCCCTAATCAATGAGGGTTTTCTAATCCTAGAGGAGGGCGTCGCAGCGCGTCCTGGCGATTGTGACCTTGTTTGGGTCAATGGCTACGGCTTTCCAACTTGGCGCGGCGGCCCAATGCATTACGCGGACGAGATTGGACTCGCCCAAATTTTAGAACGCATGCACCACTACCAAAAATCTCTGGGCGCTTACGGCGAGATGTGGTTTGAACCTGCACCTTTATTACAGAAACTAGTAGATAAAGGCTCCACACTGGCCATGTACTTTGATGGCAGAAAGGGGAAGTCATGAGAGAGGCCGTCATTGTATCAACCGCGCGAACCCCCATCGGGGTTGCCTTTAGAGGTGCATTAAACAACATAAAATCCCCAACCATGATGGGGCACGCCATTCAGCACGCGGTGTCACGTGCAGGTATAGACCCAAACATGATCGAAGATACTGTCATCGGTTCAGTGTTGACTGCAGGGACTGCGGGCTTGAATGTCGCTCGATTATCAGCCTTGGCAGCGGGTTTACCCCATACGGTGTCAGGACAAACGATTGACCGACAATGTTCATCTGGATTGATGGCCATAGCAACGGCTGCAAAGCAGATTATAGTGGATAATCAGGATATTGTTGTTGCCGGTGGACAAGAGAATATCTCGTCTTTGCAAAAAGCCTATCTTCAATGGGCAGGAAACGAGGAAGATTTAAACGTCATAGCGCGATCCAAGTGTGCCTACATGCCGATGCTGATGACAGCAGAAAATGTGGCACAAACTTATGGGATCAGTCGTGATGAACAAGATGAATATGCAACAGAATCTCAACGCAGGACGGCAAAAGCTCAAGCTGCTGGCGTCTTTGATGATGAGATTGTCCAAATCACTGCAGTAAAGCGTGTCAAAGATCGTGAAACTGGCAAAGAAAGTTATGAGGAAGTGACCTTATCAGTGGACGAAGGCAACAGACCGGGTACAACGACCATCAAACTCAATCAGTTAAAACCTGTAATTGAGGGCGGAGTTATTACTGCTGGCAATGCGAGTCAGCTATCAGATGGAGCTTCAGCTTGCGTGCTTATGGAAGGCAAAATAGCTGAGAAACATGGTCTCTCGCCACTCGGCATTTATCGAGGTATGGCGGTTGTTGGAAATGCACCAGAAGAAATGGGGGTTGGCCCAATTTATGCTATTCCAAAGCTGCTCAACAATGTCGGTCTGCAAATTGATG
>JAYQEA010000198.1:1625-2523 GCA_038138625.1 Roseivivax sp. | reverse complement strand
AGGCTGTTCCTCTGCCAACGCTATCGTTTTATGATGAAGCGTGTCAAACATATGACAGTGATGATCTTCGGGGTCAGTGGACATTGATCATGATCGGTTTTCTTACCTGTCCTGATGTCTGTCCGTTCACCTTGGGCAATCTGGAAGCCGCCGTCGCAGAAACTGGGCTTCGGGTGCGACCGGATAATGTTCCCGAAGTATGGTTCTTGTCGGTCGATCCTGATCGAGACAAAGATTATATCAGTGACTACGGACCATTTTTTCACCCTGATTTTCGCAGCATGACTGGCACCCGAGAGAATATCGATACCTTTGTCGAGGTGTCCGATGGCTATTACCGTTTGATGTCACCCGATGCGGACGGCTTTTATGACGTTCAACACACATCGGCCGTTTCGGTGATTGCGCCGGACGGAACACTGCGGGCCAAGTTGCAACCGCCTTTTGATCCCGGACTAACAGCCGAGTTTTTGGCGCGTCTTCAAATCACATACCGCAAGGAGCTTTCCCAATGATACGATATGTCGTAACCGCCGCACTGATGGCGATGGCCACCAGTCTTGCAGCTCAGGACGTCAAGGCCATTGGTGCTTATGTGCCGCAGTCCCCGCCCGGATCTATGGCGCACGCGGCCTACATGGAATTGCATAATTCCTCGTCCGTAACCCGCAGTGTCATCGGAGTAGAGGCGTCAGGCTACGCTATGGCCCATCTGCATAACAGCGAGACAAAGAACGGCGTGGCTGCGATGACCATGGTGCACCAGTTGGACATTGCACCCGGACAAAGCATTTCGCTGAAAGCGGGTGGTTTTCACATCATGCTGATGCGGCCTCAGGCAATCGCAAAGATCGGTGATACGGTTGACCTCAAACTTCTGTTTGCAAATGGGGAAACA
>JAYQEA010000198.1:0-1615 GCA_038138625.1 Roseivivax sp. | reverse complement strand
GGGCTGATCCGGCCGCTGCTGATTTTGACGCGTCCAGTTATCCACCCTATGAAACCTGCGCCTTGTGTCACGGGCTTTTCGGGCAGTCTCGAGTGGATAAATTCCCTCATCTGGCCGGACAAAAGCCCGCCTATATCCGTGCGCAACTGGATGCGTTTTTGTCTGGTGAGCGTACAAATGATGGCGGCCAGATGAGAAGCATTGTCACGGAGCTTATGCCGGAGGATTTCCCTGTCGTTGTTCAGTGGTTCTCCGAACAGGAACCACCAAAGCCATTCCCACATCCGGCCGACGATACAGGTATGACGTTGACAGGTGATGCAGGTTGTCTTGACTGTCACGGAGAGGGCGGCGCACAAGACGCGCCGCATCTTTCGGCACAACATCCCGGATATCTTGCCAAGCAAATGCGCGATTTTCGTGATGGGGCACGCTTACATGGTGCGGTAGCTGCGATGCATCGCGAAGTCTTCCAGTCGATGGACGATGAAATCGATCAAATCGCTGCTTATCTCGCGTCACTGGAAAGATCCTCATGGTTGAAATGAAACCCATCACCGAAACAGAACCAAGTGCGATTTTCCTGTCCGAATATCTACTTGAGATTAATAAGGGGGCAGGCTTTCTGTCCTCGTTATCATCTGACGACCAGAAAAAGGTACGCAGGAACGGTACGAGGTGTAAGGTTTCAAAAGGTGAGGGCGTGTTTTTTCAGGGCGATTCACATACGGGTGTGTGGGTTGTGGAAAGGGGCCGTATAAGGACTTATTATGCGGGACCCTCTGGGCGCGAGATCACACTAGCCTATTGGAGTGCGGGGCATTTTATCGGTGGTCCCGAAGTATTTGGGGTGGGGCGCCATTTCTGGTCGGCAGACGCGCTAGAAGACTGCGAATTGCTCTTTATTTCAGGGGCAAGTCTGATGCGGCTGGTGCGCGAAATTCCAGACGTGGCTATCGCGGTGATCAATGGATTGGTGAACAAGGGAAAATGTTATTCTGCCCTGATCCAGATGCTGGGCACACGTACGGTATCCGAAAGGCTCCAGCAGTTGTTGGTGATACTCGCAGAGACATATGGACGGCACGAGGCAGGTTCAATCATTATTGACCGTGACATCACCTATGACCAGATTGCAACTATTGTGGGCGCGACGCGTCAATGGGTGACGCAATCATTGGACAGACTTCAAAAAGAGGGTGTTTTAAGGGTGAGCCGAAAAGAAATCGCTATCCTTAAACTGGATCCGCTATATTCGTGACGGGTTTCGGACAAGACCAAATCTGCGCACGTCTTAAATTCAAAACAGGTGTACAGCCCTTTGAGTACCACATCTTAAGAAATAGAACAGCCTATTGCGAAGATTACGGTCGTACGGAGCGTGTTCACCTAGTTGCCGTGCCTGCAACTTTAGCCCGTTCTGGGCATACACAGTCACATAAACATCGCCCCTGATGCGCTCGCTATGTAAGCTGCGGTTACCGTTAGGACATCTTCGCTCCTGATCATATAGCTTTTCTCCGAGCGCTTCGTAAGGCGTCTTTCCATTATGTGCGCCGCGCGGTCGGTGGAAGTTATAAAAGCGCTCCCATTCGTCCAGTTTGGCTTCGAGATC
>JAYQEA010000197.1:0-2568 GCA_038138625.1 Roseivivax sp. | reverse complement strand
CCGCCCCCCCAGACTATACTTATTATATACTGTTTCCTGTTAAATCCGGGCCGCCGCCCGGGGCCCGGCGCCCCCGCCCACGACGCAGAATTCGGTTCCATCGCGGAAATCCGATGGAACGCGCAGACAAATTCACTGCAAGCCGAAGAGTAGGCACCTGCGCCAATGCTTTCAGACCACGATCAAGCGCCAAACAGTCGATCATGCGTCCCGTTTCCGTTTCTTCAACAGCGTCCATAAACTGTGTCGCCGGAATAATTCTTCCTGTGCTGTCCTGCACACGCGCGAGGCCTTCCCAAAAGGCGACACGGTCTTGTGCGGCAGCTTCCACGACTGGCTGAAACGCCAAAACAACCTGTCTGCCACGCACGGCGGCCTGCACAACGTCTATGATGCCGTCGTCACGTGCATCAACGGCTTGCACAAGCGCATTACCGGTCCCCGTCTCATTGGCCGTCATAGCCGCACCTCGTTCCCTTTAAGGAGCGAAGCGTTGCACAGCTTAAGTAAAGACGACGCTAACGCAGATCAGTCTGTCAAACGCTCTTCGAGAACAGACAAACGTGCCTTGAGCGCTTCATTCTCTTCTCGGGCCTTTTGTGCCATTGCACGCACTGCATCAAATTCCTCGCGCGTGACAAAGTCACGATCTGCCAACCAGCGATCAATCATCGAACTGATGGCTGTCTCTGCTTCTTCGCGGGCACCTTGCGCGACCCCCATAGCGTTGGTCATAAGCTGCGAAATATCGTCAAACACCTTGTTACGCGTCTGCATCGGGTTCTCCACTCCTGTATCTGTCTTCTATATGGGACTAAGACAGAGCAGTCACAAGGTTGACTCCACTCAAACTCAAGGCGCAGACAGCCATAATGAACAACGGCATACCTTTCCCCGACCTTTCCCCAAACCTCTTTAGTCTAAGCGTTGGGGGCATCGAACTGGCCTTGCGCTGGTATGCTCTTGCCTACATTGTTGGCATCCTTTTGGGATGGCGCTTGGCAATCTCCGTTCTGACCCGCCCCGCCCTTTGGGCATCGAACACAGCCCCAATGACCCCAAAAGCTCTGGAAGATCTGCTGACGTGGATCATCTTGGGGGTCCTTATTGGCGGTCGCGCCGGCTTTGTGCTGTTCTATCAGCCAAGTTATTTTGCACAGCATCCAGTAGAGGCTTTGTATATCTGGCAGGGCGGCATGGCATTTCATGGCGGATTTGCAGGGGTTGTTTTCGCCGTATGGTTATTTTCTTGGCACCGGCAAATTAGTCTGTCCGGTGTTGCCGATGTTATTGCGCTGGCGGCACCGATCGGGCTTTTTCTTGGCAGACTTGCTAATTTTATCAATGCCGAACTGTGGGGGCGCGCAACGGAGCTACCATGGGGTGTCATTTTTCCAGGCGCCGCCGCACAAAACTGCGGACAACCGATTGGAATGATGTGCGCACGTCACCCATCGCAATTATACGAGGCCATGCTTGAAGGGCTGGTCCTTGGTTTGGTTTTGTTGTGGCTGGCCTTTCGTCGACAGGGTCTTAGACATCCCTGGCGCATCACGGGCGTTTTTCTGGCGGGGTACGGGCTTTCGCGTTTTGTTGTCGAATTCGTTCGCCAGCCAGATCCGCAATTTATATCTCTAGGTAATCCATTGGGACTGGCATGGCATTTCAATGGTTGGGGATTGACGATGGGCCAGACATTGTCTCTGCCAATGCTGGTCGTCGGACTGGTTCTTTTGACACGGCGCGGAAATACATGACCCCACTCTCTCGTCATCTCGCTGCACAAATTACCGAATTCGGGCCCATGACGCTGGCCAATTTCATGCAACAATGTCTCTTGGATCCGAAGCATGGATATTACGCAACGCGTGATCCATTCGGAACCTTGGGCGATTTCACAACAGCGCCCGAAATCAGCCAAATGTTTGGTGAATTGGTTGGTCTTTCGCTGGCACAGTCTTGGTTAGATCAGGGGGCACCAAAACCTTTTATCCTGGCCGAGTTAGGCCCGGGTCGGGGCACATTGATGCGGGATATATGGCGCGCCACCACACATGTTCCCGGCTTTCAAGATGCCGCCAAAGTCGCTTTGGTAGAGGCTTCGCCAATTCTGCGCGACATGCAGGCGCACACTCTCAGCCCAGCATGCCCATTATGGGTGAACACCACGACAGATTTGCCTGACGGGCCTCTTTTCCTCGTGGCGAACGAATTTTTTGACGCATTGCCTATACGCCAGTTTATTCGCCATATCACAGGTTGGGCGGAACGTGTCATCGGACTGGAGCAAGAACATCTTGTATTTGGACAAACACCACCCACACACCTGGCCGACTTAAGCCACAGATTGGACGATACAGCTGAAAACGACGTGGTCGAAACCTGTCAGGCAGGGCAGACAATCGCGACAGTTATCGGAGAACGCATCGCAACACATGGCGGCGTCGCACTGATCATCGATTACGGGGACTGGCGCAGTCTTGGTGACACTATACAGGCCTTGCAAAATCATCAGCCCACGGATCCCCTCTTGGCGCCCGGCGAAGCGGATTTGACCGCACATGTCGA
>JAYQEA010000196.1:0-2616 GCA_038138625.1 Roseivivax sp. | reverse complement strand
CGCCCGCTTCCATGTGCCGATCTGCCTCGGATGCACGCCATACCTCCTGGACAATTCTGCCAGCGTCATCTCCTCACGGATCGCTTCAAGCGCAACCTTGGCGTTGAACTCGGGAGAATGGTTCTTTCGCTTCTTCATTCTGGATCACTGCTTCCGTCATGCGATCCACCGTACCGACTGGTCCGAATTTTTGAGACCACCTCTGTCTAAACGTTTTATTTTTTGGACCCCTGATAATTACGTCACTCTGAAAAGCTTCGGTGCGCCATCAAAAAACCCGCGATTATTTAAACAATACTCAATAGCATTCGCACCTATACGCGCTTTAAATATGACCTGCCCCCCGAGACTCCCTCATTCATGACGAGAGTTTGTGGGTCTGGTTTTCATATTCTTCGTCGTCGTTTTGCGCACGCGCACCGGGCGCGGAGCCCCCAAATTGCTCAAGCGTTCGACGCGCTTCTGCAGGCGTTTGGTTACCGAGCGATGAGTGCGGTGTCACGCTCTTGTAATCGTACCGCCAGAGCGCCAGTTTTCGTCGCGCATCATCTAGACTGTCGAACATCTCTTCATTCAAGCATTTATCAGGTAGGCTGCCCTTGAAGCTTTCGATGACCGCGTTCTGCTGCGGCTTGCCCGGATCGGTGCAGTGCCAGTCCGCCTTGTTGTCGTTCGCCCATTTCAGTATCGCCCGACTGGTGAACTCGGTGCCATTGTCCAAGACAATACTCTACGACTTTCCATAGACACGCATCATGGCATCCAACTCGCACACCATTCTGGCGCCTGAGATCGGTGTGTCTGCAACCAGGCACAGGTTCTCCCAGCAGCAATCGTCGTTTACCTCCAAGATACGGAAACGGCGAGATGCGCCGAACGTGTCAGACAGAAAGTCCAAAGACCAACGTTCGCCAGGTCTCAGAGCCTCGGGCATCGGCGTCCGCGATCCACGCGCCCGTTTCAGACCCTTCGCCGCCTGACGCTTAGCTTTTCTTAGGTGTACAACCGATACAGCTTTTTGTGGTTCATGACATATCCTTCACGCTCCAACATCACGCCGATCCGGCGGCAGCCAAACCGACGGCGCTTGGCAGCGATCTTCTTCATCTTTTTGCGGATGTCAGGATTGTCCGGCGGACGATCACGCCGGACAGGTTTCGGATCGACACCGACAAGTCGGCATGCGCGGCATTGCGAGATATCATGATCCAGCAGCGCTGCCGCTCGTCGCTTGTTCGGCGTCGTCAGGTCTTTCCCGGAAGGTCCTTCAGAACGACGTTGTACAAGATCTGATCCACTGGCAGACGTTTCAGCCTGGCATTCTTTTCCTCCAGCGCCTTCAGATTTTGGCCACATCAGACACTTCCATGTCATCGTATTTGGACTTGAATTTGTAGGAATTACCCTGGCTAAGGCCGTACTTGCGGTACACTTCTGCGGTAGGCATGCCAGCCTCTTGTTTTTTGATCATCCCGATAATCTAGGCCTCGGTAAAACGGCTCTTTCGCATCTGTTTACTCCTTCGAAAAGTTGAGCAAACTCTACATTAAAGCGCGGAAGGTTTCGGGGGGCAGGTCAATCCCAATATCCACTCGCAACACTCGGCGTAATGTCGTTCAACAGCATACTCGTGCCGTCTTTGTGCTTAAAATACTGCTTAAAACAACGTTAAGCGTATTTGTTGTGCCAATACTGCCTACTCGTCGTCCATGTGCCGTTCTTCACATTCCGTTCAAACCAATCAGGCCAATGCTGTTCAAACGTGTGTTCGTCTAAACTATGCCCCAACTTTGCTGCTTGCTGTAAGCGTAACAACTCGCTCTTCGCATACTCATAAGCATCTTCGTAAATCGTAAGTTTGGTGCTGCGTGTAACGTAGCCTTTGCGTCCACCAATCTTCAAAAGCATATACCAATTTGCACGTCTGTGCGTTTTAGCGTTGGGAACGGCGATAGTTAGGTTGCGCTTAAACAGCACAAGCGCACCACCATAGTGCTCCCTTTTGTCCTCATAAAACGCCAACAGCGCACTCCAATAGCAACCTAAAACGCTACAGATATGCTAAAATCGCTAAACCATAACGTCAACATACACAGCGTCTGCTACAATTCTGCTACGCACAAAAAAGGGCTGCGAAATACGCAACCCTTTGTTTTATATGGCAAATTATGTCGCTCTCTATTAGCGCTTGGAGAACTGGAAACTACGACGCGCTTTGCGCTTACCAAATTTCTTGCGTTCCACCACCCGGCTGTCTCTGGTCAAGAAACCAGCAGCTTTCAAGGCCGCTCGCAATTCGGGGTTATAAAGCTGCAACGCTTTGGAGATGCCATGTTTTACCGCACCCGCCTGACCGGTCAATCCGCCACCCTTGACGGTTGCCATAACGTCAAATTCGCCCTCAACACCAGCGACTTGGAATGGCTGCCGCAAGATAAGCTGCAACACAGGACGTGCGAAATATTTGTCCTGATCTTTGCCATTGACAATGACCTTGCCCGAACCCGGTTTGATCCAGACACGTGCTACCGCATCTTTACGCTTACCGGTCGCATAGGACCTACCCAGTTCATCACGCACCGGTTCGCGCGGGGCCGCTACAACCTCAGGGGCGGA
>JAYQEA010000195.1:0-2883 GCA_038138625.1 Roseivivax sp. | reverse complement strand
GCGACGGTTTTGGGTACCGTAGGTCGCAAGTTCGAATCTTGCCGTCCCGACCATTTCAACACAATCATTGCCTTGGACGACTCGCGGATCCGGTATCAAGCGGTCCACAGGGCCTTGGTTGCATCCTTTTGCCGGCTTCTTCGTTCAAGAGTATGACGACGCTCTTTGTCATCATGTTTTTATGTTGCGAATCTTACACACTCTCTAGGGGTAGTGGCTGTTAACCTTTTCACACGCAAAATCAGCGATTCTGTGGAAAACCCCCTTTTCTCAAGGGGGTTCGGCCAAGGGTTTAACGCTAAGCTTGAACTGGATCATTGTGGAGAAGTCCGCAAGCAACGCCCAACCGCGAAGGTCAAGGCAAAAAACAGTAACAGAAACGTGAAAATCTATTTGACCAATGTGGTTCGAATACGTCAGATTGTGCAGGCTGGGGCGGCGTACCACAACATGTAGTGTGCCGACACAATGATAAAACAACCGCAAACGCGTCGCGAGAGCAGCCGGGACACAAAGGCTGCCAACAGGCGTTGTTATGACAATAGGGGATCCTGGTCGTGAAAATTGAGCGCAAGTTTACTAAATCTGGACAAGACGCCTATGCCGGTATCGAGTTTGTCTCGATAACATCGGAAATCCGCAATCCCGACGGAACCTCCGTGTTCAAAGCCGAGAACGTTGAAATTCCCGCTGGTTGGAGCCAGGTGGCCGGAGACGTCATCGCGCAGAAATATTTCCGCAAGGCGGGCGTGCCTGTGAAGACAAAGCGCGTGGCAGAAAAGGGCGTTCCCGAATTCTTGTGGCGCTCGGTTCCTGCGTCGAAGACTACTGAAGAGATTGGTGAGACGTCGTCCAAGCAGGTATTTGACCGTCTTGCGGGTGCTTGGGCGTATTGGGGTTGGAAGGGGGGCTACTTCAGTTCCGAAGCCGATGCTCGGTCGTATTTTGACGAGATGCGCTACATGCTCGCCAATCAAATGGCTGCACCGAACAGCCCGCAGTGGTTCAATACAGGCCTGCACTGGGCATATGGAATTGATGGACCGGGTCAAGGACACCATTACGTCGACCACCTTACCGGCAAACTGACGAAATCAAAAAGTGCGTATGAGCATCCCCAGCCCCACGCCTGTTTTATCCAGTCGGTAAGCGACGATCTGGTTAACGAAGGTGGCATCATGGATTTGTGGGTCCGCGAGGCGCGCTTGTTCAAATATGGGTCGGGGACTGGCACAAACTTTAGCAGCCTGCGAGGGGATGGTGAACCGCTGTCCGGCGGTGGCAAATCGTCTGGCCTCATGGGTTTTCTCAAGATCGGGGACCGCGCTGCCGGATCGATCAAATCGGGTGGTACCACCCGACGCGCCGCCAAAATGGTCATCTGTGATGCGGATCATCCCGACATTGAAGAGTTTATCAACTGGAAGGTGCGCGAAGAGCAGAAGGTTGCTAGCATCGTTGCTGGCTCAAAGATGCACGAGGCCCTGTTGAACGAGATTTTTACCGCCATCAACACGTGGGATGGTGCGGCTGATGACGCATACGATCCCAAGTCCAACGCGACCCTCAAGGCGGCCATTCGGGCAGCAAAGAAGTCATCTATTCCCGAGACCTACATCAAGCGGGTTCTGGATTACGCACGTCAGGGCTATGACAGCATCGAATTCCCCAGTTTCGATACCGATTGGGACAGCGAAGCCTACGCAAGCGTATCCGGGCAGAACTCCAACAACTCCATCCGGGTAACAGATGCCTTTTTGCAGGCCGTACGCGACGATGCAGACTGGGAATTGATCCGTCGAACCGACGGGTCGGTGGCAAAAACGATCAAGGCACGGAAACTGTGGGAAGACGTTGGCCATGCGGCATGGGCCTGCGCGGATCCGGGTATCCAATTCCATGATACGGTCAACGCGTGGCACACCTGCCCTGAAGACGGTGCAATCCGTGGATCCAATCCGTGTTCGGAGTATATGTTTCTGGACGATACGGCGTGCAATCTGGCGTCTATGAACCTGTTGACGTTCCTGAAAGACGGAGAGTTCCAGGCTGAAGACTATATGCACGCCACACGCCTGTGGACCCTCACGCTGGAAATCTCGGTTCTAATGGCGCAGTTTCCGTCCAAAGAAATCGCTCAGCGCAGCTACGATTTTAGAACGCTTGGCTTGGGTTACGCCAATATTGGTGGTCTGCTGATGAACATCGGCCTCAGCTATGATAGTGATGCGGGCAGGTCGCTTTGTGCGGCACTGACGGCGTTGATGACCGGCGTGAGCTATGCAACGTCTGCAGAAATTGCGTCCGAGGTCGGGCCGTTTGCGGGATTTGAGCGTAATCGCGATCACATGCTGAGGGTCATTCGCAACCATAGACGTGCAGTTTACGCCCATACGGACGGGTACGAGGGTTTGGCCGTCAAACCGGTGCCGCTGGATCATGCAAGCTGTCCTGATAGTCGTCTTGTATCGCTTGCTACGTCTGCATGGGACGAGGCGCTGCGTCTTGGAGAGCGTCACGGATATCGGAATGCCCAGGTATCGGTCATTGCCCCAACAGGAACGATCGGTCTTGTGATGGATTGCGACACCACTGGGATCGAGCCCGATTTTGCCTTGGTAAAGTTCAAGAAGCTGGCCGGCGGCGGCTATTTCAAGATCATCAACCAGTCGGTGCCGGCATCATTGGAAAAATTGGGGTATTCCAGCGCCAAGATCGAGGAAATCGTCAGCTTTGCGGTCGGTCACGGGACCTTGGGCAACGCGCCTGGCATCAATCACGGCCGCTTGCGCAGCGTGGGTTTCGGCGATGCACAGATCGAAAAGGTCGAAGAGGCGCTCGCCACAGCCTTCGATATACGCTTTGTTTTCAATCAATGGACCC
>JAYQEA010000194.1:0-2915 GCA_038138625.1 Roseivivax sp. | reverse complement strand
GGGGCCTTTCAAGTGACATTAACTGCCACCCAGAAGTGACCAGTAGATGACACAGCAGGCAATGCGCCTGCAACAAGAAAATGAACGGCGGTGTGGCCCTGCGGGGTCTTGGCGTCGCCGTTTCCCTGTGTCCATGCAAAAATTGGAAAAATTATGACAGATCGCTGGTCCAGCAATACTACCCAGATTTACCAGGCATCACGCGCTTTGGTCCAAGGCCAAACGCTCAATCGCATGGATGCCATACATGGCGTCAAGGCGTGGCAATTGGCACAAAGCACGAATGGTGCAAAGTGTGCAGGGCTACATAAACACCCCGAACACGTTGGGGTATATTTGGGTTTGCACGGCCGTTGCGTCCTGCGCGGCGTTATCCTGAAGGGCGGTGTTGCATGTTGATACTGCTTTTATACTTGGGTGTGCCATTCCAGCAGGCGGTGCCTTCCGCGGCGGTATTTTACGTGATCCTGATCTTGATGACCGGGGTGGCCGTATGACAGATGCACGAGAAATGACACGTCATTTTGGTGGGCGTTGGTACGGTGCTTACGGCGTTGCGCCATGCCCGGTCTGCCAGCCAGAAGGCAAAACGGGCCAATGCGCCCTGACGCTGAGTGATGGCAGTAACGGGCACCTTCTGGCCCATTGCAAGAAACTGGGCTGTGGCTTTGGGGAGATCCTTTCGGCAGCGGGTCTTCAGTCCGGGGTGTATTGCCCGCCAGATCCATTGGAACTGGCAAGGCGTGAACGCGAAGAAAAAGCACAGGCCAGCAAACGGGCAACGCAAGCCAAAACCATTTGGGATACTGCGCAACCTGTCCAAGGAACTGTGGCAGACCACTATCTGCGCGGTCGCGGCATCACGTGCCTGCTACCGTCAACACTCCGCTTTCACGCAAACTGCTGGCATGCGGCAACCGCCAAACGGCACC
This sequence comes from Roseivivax sp., assembly GCA_038138625.1. GTDB lineage: Bacteria > Pseudomonadota > Alphaproteobacteria > Rhodobacterales > Rhodobacteraceae > JAQXDR01. The sequence continues at coordinate 1,983 of JAYQEA010000194.1, read as the reverse complement.
CGGCGCTCATCGCTGCCGTTCAGGGCTCGGGTTTGCCTGCAGTGCACCGTACTTACCTTTGTGTCGATGGCGCTGGCAAAGCCAACATTGATCCGCCCAAGGCGATGTTGGGGGCCGTGGCTGGCGGCGCTGTACGGCTCTGTAACGATACCGGGCCGCTCGTCGTCGGAGAGGGACTGGAAAGCACACTGTCGTTGCTATGCGGGCTTTGGAAAGGCCCTGCAACCGTATGGGCCGCGCTTTCAACCTCGGGCATGCGCAAGCTGTGTTTGCCGACCGAGCCGGGAAAACTGGTCATTGCAATGGACGGCGACAAACCGGGGCGCGAGGCTGGCCACGCACTGGCGCATAGAGCACATAGTTTAGGCTGGAAGGTATCGTTGTTTTCTGCACCTGAGGGGCGCGACTTCAATGATGTTTTAACAGCAGAGGGGGCGCTGGCATGACAGTCTTGCAAGCTGCTCCATTCAAGCCAGAGGAACCGCAACCTTTGGTGGGCGATATTGCGCCCGGCGAACCCTATCCGGTGCAAGCGCTTGGACCGCTGCAAACAGTGGTCGAAGCCGTACAAGGCATGACGCAAGCCCCTGTGGCAATTCCTGCGCAATCCGCGCTGTCTGTTGCATCTCTTGCCGTCCAAGGTTTTGCGGATGTGGAAACGTTAGGTGGCGTGCGCCCAGTATCTCTCTTTACTTTGACCATCGCCAAGTCCGGTGAACGAAAAAGCGCCTGCGATGCCCCGTTCATGAGTGCCCTGCGCGAGCATGAACGTGAACAGGTCACTGTTCTGCTAAAAGAGAAAGAAAAATGGCAAAACGAGCACGCGGTATGGGAGGCCAGCCACAGGAAAATTGTGGCGGAGCTGTCTTCGGCAAAAGCAAACGGCAAGCAGGCTTCAGCGAGTGCGGATCTTGATGCGCTCGGACCAGAGCCGCAGGCCCCGCTATCTGCTGACCGGATCGTGACCGAACCAACCTTCGAAGGGCTGACAAAGCTGTTTGCATCTGCACAGCCCAGCCTGGGTCTGTTCTCGGATGAGGGCGGGCAATTTCTAGGCGGACACGCCATGAACCGTGAAAACCGGCAAAAGACGCTGGCAGCGTTTAACGACCTGTGGCAAGGCAATCCCATCAGACGCACGCGTTCAGGTGACGGTCATGCAACGCTTTATGGACGAAGATTGGCGGTGCATCTGATGGTGCAACCGACTGTCGCACGGGACTTCATGGCTGACCCGCTTGCCGCTGATACGGGCTTTTTGCCGCGTTTCCTGATATGTGAACCGCCCAGCACTATCGGAACGCGGATGCAAAAAAATGCACGTCGCAACGATGCGGCACTTGAGGCGTTTAAAACGCGGCTGCTGTCGATCCTCGCAACCTCCATGCCGATGGAGGCGAATACCCGCGAGTTAAAGCCACGTATCCTTGGTCTGACTGACGCTGCGCGTACATTGCTGGCAGGCTTTGCAGACGCAATAGAACGCGCACAACGGTCCGGTGGGAACCTGGCCCATATTACCGGGACGGCCTCGAAAGCGGCAGAACAGGCCGCCCGTATTGCAGGGGTGCTGACACTCTGGCGGGACCTCGATGCAGATCAGGTGCAGCCTGACCAGATGGCGGACGCTATTACTTTGGCACAGTTTTATCTGTCCGAAGCTTCACGGCTGGCAAATACTGCGATGATTTCTGCAGACATAGCTAACGCCGAAACGTTGCGCCTATGGCTTGCAGAGGCGTGGGAGCATCCTGACATTATGGCGCGTGATGTTGTGCAATCCGGGCCAAACAAATTGCGCGAGACACGGAAAGCGCGGGCCGCACTTGGTGTTCTTGAAAAGCGCGGATGGCTGGTGCGACTGGACAAAGACACGGTGGTGCGCGGCGCTTCACGCAAAGAAGCATGGCACATTGTGCGGATCGATGGCGATGTGGTTTGATGCGCATGCGGAACTGGCCAGGCTGGGTTTGCAAGCTCGCA
>JAYQEA010000193.1:0-2964 GCA_038138625.1 Roseivivax sp. | reverse complement strand
TAAGCTGCCTCATTTGCACGAATATCCGAGGAGTATTTCCATGATCAATTATTGTACACATTGGAGTGAACTGGGTAAAAATTCGAATTGATCTGTTTAAACTTTTCCTTAATTCGCGGTAACTAGCACATATTAAAACGCTGGTCGGCCAGTCTTTTCTTAAAGGGTATCACAATGCGCATTCATCCGGTTATTCTTTGTGGAGGCACGGGAACGCGGTTATGGCCCCTGTCGCGTAAAAGCTATCCAAAACAGTTTGTACGCCTCTTGAGTGACAAGAGCCTGTTTCAGGCCAGCGCTCAACGGCTGTCCGGCAATGGCTTTGCCCCTCCCATGGTTCTGACAAATTCGGATTTTCGGTTTGTTGTCACAGAACAACTGGCGGATGTCGGGATTGATCCCGGCCCGGTGCTGATCGAACCCTCTGGTCAGGACACTGCGCCTGCCATTCTGGCAGCCGCCTTGTGGCTGGAGCAAACCGATCCCGACGCGCTTATGCTGATCGCGCCGTCCGATCACGTCATTCCCGATACTGCAGACTTTAGGGCCGCTGTGCGGCTTGCTGCCGAAACGGCTGTGAGCGGGCGATTGATTACCTTTGGCATTCAGCCTGATCGTCCGGAAACAGGCTATGGCTACCTTGAGACGAACACGCCCATAACCAAGGACACCGCCAATCAGGCGCATCCTCTGGTGCGGTTTGTCGAAAAGCCGGATGCAGACACGGCCAAAACAATGCTGGAAGCCGGCACCTTCTTATGGAACGCGGGCATTTTCCTGTTTTCTGTGCGCGCTATACTTGACGCCTTTGAACGCCATGCCCCTGATCTGTTACCACCGGTGCGCAAGGCTGTAGCAGACAGCCGTACCGACCTTGGCTTTGTACGTCTGGACCCCGAAGGCTTTGGCGCTGCAGAGGCGATTTCAATTGACTACGCGATTATGGAACGTGCGGACAATCTGAGCGTTGTCCCCTACATGGGCGGGTGGTCTGATCTGGGAAGTTGGGAGGCCGTTTTACGCGAATGTGATCACGATGCCGCCGGAGTGGCGACATCAGGACCGGTGACTGCAATAGACTGCGAAACCAGCCTGTTGCGGTCGGAATCTGAAAACCTGCATTTGGTGGGGATTGGGCTGAAAGACGTGATTGCAGTTGCGATGCCTGATGCCGTTCTGATTGCAGATGCAAACCGAACCCAAGATGTGAAACGTGCTGTCAGCACATTGAAAACACAAGGAATAGGCCAGGCCACGCAGCTTCCACGCGACTACCGCCCCTGGGGTTGGTACGAAAGTCTTGTGATCGGGGAACGGTTCCAGGTCAAACGCATCCATGTGCATCCCGGCGCTGCATTAAGCCTGCAAAGCCATGTTCACAGGTCCGAGCACTGGATCGTTGTACAAGGGACCGCGCGCGTGACCATCGATGAAACCGTATCGCTCGTGACCGAAAACCAATCAGTCTATATCCCCTTGGGCGCCGTGCATCGCATGGAAAACCCCGGAAAAGTCGATATGGTTTTAATCGAAGTACAGACCGGTATTTATCTGGGCGAAAATGATATCATCCGCTACGAGGACATCTATGCCCGCGGTTGACGTATAAAATGATGGTCAAAGGAAAATCTTTATGAAAATCGCGATGATAGGAACTGGCTATGTCGGTCTGGTCTCGGGGGTGTGTTTTTCGGATTTCGGACATGAAGTGGTCTGTATTGATAAAGACCCGAACAAGATTGACATGCTGAACGCAGGTCAGGTGCCCATTTACGAGCCGGGTCTGCTTGATGTTATGACGCGCAATGTTGCCGCTGGACGTCTGAGCTTCACGCTTGACCTCAAAGACGCACTGGATGGTGCCAGCGCGGTCTTTATTGCTGTCGGCACCCCGACGCGCCGTGGCGACGGGCATGCAGACATAAGCTATGTGCTCGCAGCTGCGCGCGAGATCGCGTCAACTGCACGAGATTACCTTGTCGTGGTGACAAAATCTACGGTTCCAGTGGGGACCAACCGCGCCGTTGCACAGGCCATCCGGGACACCAATCCGGATCTTGAGTTCGACGTTGCATCAAATCCGGAATTCTTGCGTGAAGGCGCCGCAATAAGCGACTTCATGAAACCCGACCGCGTTGTTCTGGGGGTGGAAACGGAGCGTGGCGAAACCGTGATGCGCGATATTTACCGCCCATTGTACCTGCGCGAATTCCCCATCGTTGTGACCGATCTGGAAAGCGCGGAATTGATTAAATATGCAGCCAATGCGTTTCTGGCGACCAAAATATCGTTTATAAACGAGGTTGCAGCCCTGTGCGAAAAAGTCGGCGCAGACGTCAAGGAGGTCTCTCGCGGGATCGGACTTGATAACAGGATCGGGAAGCTGTTTCTGCATGCCGGTCCCGGATATGGCGGCAGCTGTTTTCCAAAGGACACCATGGCTTTGGCGCGCACCGGACAAGAATTTGCATCGCCAATGCAAATTGTAGAAACCGTTATTCGCGTGAACGAAGAAGTCAAACGGCGCATGGTCAACAAACTGCGTGATTTATGCGGTGGGACCTTTAACGGCAAAAAAATCGCCGTACTGGGCGTGACGTTCAAACCGGACACGGACGATATGCGCGATGCCCCTGCCCTGACCATCGTCCCTGCGCTTGTCGGAGGCGGAGCCGACGTCTCAGTCAGCGATCCGCAAGGCGCACATGAAGGACCTGCCCTGCTTCCCGGTGTGACCTGGGCGGATAACGCCTACGTGGCTGCAAAAGACGCAGATCTGATCGTGCTGTTGACAGAATGGCGTGAATTCCGTGCCTTGGACCTAAAACGGCTGGCCACAACCATGGCGCGGCCCAAAATGGCAGACTTTCGGAATATTTATAAAAAATCCGACGCCGAAGCCGCCGGTTTTGAAGCATATATCTCAATCGGTCGCCGGGATCTGATGCCCACCTAGAACGTCTG
>JAYQEA010000192.1:0-2967 GCA_038138625.1 Roseivivax sp. | reverse complement strand
TTGGGTGCTCCATTGAATGCCTGTTGTCACGTCAGGAAGCCGTTGTGACAAGATCATTGGGTCGTAAGCCAAGGGCTCTCAATGATCCAGCCCCTATTTCTTCACATGGATACGCGACCATTAACGAGCGCCAAACGGAGACAATCCGCAAAACTGCACTGCGTCAGGAAACGACATAGGGCTGTGCCTGTCACCCAGGCTCAGTCCTTGACGTCATAGTAGCCCTGTCCATAGCTGTAGTAGGATCCATAGTAGCGGCCATAGCCATAGCGACGCATGCCCTTGGCATCGACCTGGCTCAGCACCAGACCGGACACTTTGACCCCAACCAGTGACAGTTCCCGCAGACCTTGGGTGACCTGACCCCGGTTGGTCTGGTTCCACTGTACTGAATAAATCACCGCATCCGCATGTTGCCCCATGATCCGTGTATCGGGAACAACCAGCACCGGTGGTGTATCAATCACCACATAATCATAGCGCGCGCGGGCTTGTTCGACAAAGTCGCGGAACCTGTCGGATGAGAAAACATCTGCTGCGTTTGTGCTGGACCGCGCACCAAGCAACATATCCAGACCCATTGTCTCATCCGTAAAGATCGCCTCTTCCAGGCTCATATCTCCGGATATCACGGACAACAAAGCCCCCGAATTTTCGGCAGCGGTGAAATATTGGTTCAGCGTGCGACGGCGCAAATCACCTTCGATCAACAGCACGCGCCCCCCCATCCGTGACAGGTTATGCGCCAAGGCGATGGACAATGTGGTTTTGCCTTCGCCCGGAACCGAGGAGGTGGACAAAATGACCTGTGGGGGGTTGTCCACATTAGACAGTAACACCGAGGTCCGGATGTTGCGCACCGATTCCGCGCCTGCCGATGTGGGGTTGTTGATCAGGTACTCAGGCAATTTCCGCCGCTGCGTTACTGGCAGTTTGGGCAATTGGCCCAGAACAGGTGTGCGTGTTGCGGCCTCAAGACTGTTGGACGTCCGGAAACCCGAGGACAACACCTGCCGCAGCAACAGCAACGAAAATCCGAGTATCAATCCCGCGCCGATGGAAAAAACCTGTATACGCAGCCGTCGCGGCGCAACGGGTGTGCCAGATACGGCATCTGACAAAACCGAACTGTCGGCCTGCTGCAACCCTATCTGGACGGACGTCTCTTTGAGCCGGGCCAGGAAGGTTTCGTACAACACAGTTGTGGCGTCACGTTCGCGCGTCATCTGCGACAGGATCTGGGCATCTGTTTCCTGTTCGGCAATCTGTTGCGTCAGCTCTTCGAAAGAACGCTGGAGGGCCTCTTGCTTTGTGCGGCCTCGCTCCTGATCGCGCAGGGTCGAGAGGCGAATGCTCTCGATGCGCGTATCAAATTCGGCCTGGGCACGAACATCACCGTCAGCGATACGATCTGCCAGACGGGTCAAAGCCGGATCTCCCAGCAAGACGCCTATCTGACTGATGTCTCCACCATTTGCCACATCGTCGAGCAGTTGCAGGCGCGCGTCGAGCTCGTCCACCGAGCGACGTCCTGCTGCCAGCCGGTCGCGCAAATCCTTGAGACGCAGGTTCAGTGCGTCTAGCGACTCCAGACTGATCAGATCAGACCGGGATCGTAAATCGCTGATGTCGTTTTCCCGTTTTTCAAGATCGGCCTCAAGTTCGGACACGCGTTCCGACAACCAGTTCACAGCAAATTCTGTCGCCTCGAATTTTACCTGAACCTGATCTTCGATATAAACCTGCGCCAGAGTATTGGCGACCAGTCGGGATTTTAGCCGGTCATTGGTTGTGACCAGAATATCAAACAAATAGGTGTTTCGGATCGGCCGCACGACAATGGCATTTTGCAAGGCGCGTATAATCCGAACTTGCATTGCCTCGGGATCGGGAGGTGTCATCATGGGCCGTTCGCCCGTGCGCCATTCGGTCCATGCCCATTGCAGTCCACGCCGAGAATAGGGGTTTGGCTCGGCCATACCGTTGAATGTCGGATCTTCTGTCAACGCCAAACGCTCTATCAGGCGGGCCAGAACACGACGTGACGTGATCACCTCGAGCTCGGTATTGATGGCGGCTTGATCGCGGGACACACCCGACAGCACACTTTCCACATCAACGACCTGTTCCTGGCGTGTTTGAAAATCCAAGCGGACAGTCGAGGTGTACAGTGCCGTGGCCATGAAATTGATGTAGAACCAGCCCGCAGCCCCAAAAACCACTGCAAAACCTAAGAGAATCCATTTCCCACGCCAGGCTACGCCAATCAGCCCAAACAGATCCAGACCGTTGCTCAACTCTTCTTCCGAAGGGAGTAGCTGGGGTTCATTCTGGGTGGTCAGTGTCTGTGATCTGGCTGGTTGTTCGGGTTCGTTCATCACAGTTCTTTCAATCCACGTATATTCAATCCGCTGTTATGGACCCTGCAAAGCATGACATGTCAACGATCTCGCCCAATCTTATGACTAAAATGTCAAAAAGACGCCCACAAATGTAAACTCTCTGTGAAGGCTCCTCAAAAAGATGTCATTTTGTGGAATTTGACTTTCATAAAGGCACAGGTGGTGCTATGCGTTCAACGATTGAACGCACCTTTACCAATATTTTTTATCTTCGATTTTTGAGAGGGCCAGAAGTGGCTGAGGAGTCCAAGCCGTTTGTAACAGACACCCTGTCTCCGGAGACGGAGCCAACCGAGAGCGATTATCAGATTTTGCGTCTGTTACAGGACAACCCCAACCTATCACAACGCGAAATCGCGACTGAGGTTAAAATAAGCATTGGCGCGGTAAATTACTGTTTGCGTGCATTGGTTGAAAAAGGATGGATCAAAATCAACAATTTCCGCGCCTCTAACAACCGGCTGCGGTATGCATATGTGCTGACCCCTCAGGGTCTTTCTGAAAAATCCTCTCTGACCAGACGATTTCTACAGCGCAAATTGACCGAATATGAACGTATCAAATC
>JAYQEA010000191.1:2473-2977 GCA_038138625.1 Roseivivax sp. | reverse complement strand
CGCTTTAACTGACCGATGCACTTTTTTTCGATAGACGATGGCTACCGAGACTGCCGAACCGCCGACGAAGAAACCATTGCTGCTTTGCGCTGAAGCTCCCACGCAGCCCATTTTGACCCAATACCGAGGGGCGATGACAAACTCGATTATGGCTTTCTCAACACGTTCCGGCACGCGGGTCTGAAGAATAGGCTTACGGCGACCGAGACCCACAAGGGCGTCTTTGTCGTATTGATCCTATAATCCCCTGACACGACAAAAGATGTCTTGCGACCATTCCATCATCTTTAAATTGTACGAAACGCGGCCAAGTTGTTCAGCCAGCTGTAAAAGCCGTGTTCTTCCGCTTGATGATCTTGTGTACCGGAAGCGATGAATTAGATGATGCGACTATATCGCCGTTGCGGCGTTGGGATAATGACCCGGCCCCATCGCTTCAGTAAGCTCAGGTATAGTAATTCAGATTTTTAGCATCAACAGGCGACCCGAGCCAGTTTGAAACCA
>JAYQEA010000191.1:1120-2463 GCA_038138625.1 Roseivivax sp. | reverse complement strand
CCCGGTTGGCGGCACTGAACCCGCTTTTCATCCCAACCTGTTCACCTCATGTGCGGCATGATCCAACACCCACCGGGGTGACCCGCAAATTCTGCAACCCGACAAATACCTTCGTTTCAGATTTCAAGAACCACTTTAGTAACAATATGCGGGATACGGTAACCGTCCAAATTGCGGATAAAAAACCGATCGACAGTGTATTGCCTCGGAAATAGCCCTGCGGGAGTACACGATCTCGATCATTCAGAACGGCATGGGATGAACACGATGGGCCGCGTCCAAAGCAGCCAACACCTCGGTCGACAAGACAACCTCGGATGCCATTACCAGATGCTGCAACTGCGATAATCGCGTGGCACCAAAGATCGACGATGCAACAAAAGGTCGCCGCGCTGACCAAGCGAGTGACATCAGTGTCAGGTCCAAATCATGATCCTGCGCCACTTTGGCGTATGCATCGACTGCTGGCCGAACGCGTTCGTTTGTGCGACCGCCCATTTCTGGGGCGATAGACATCCGCGATCCCGCAGGCACCTTGCCACTTTGATATTTTCCCGTCAGGAACCCCGCACCAAGGGGTGAGAACGGAAGCAGTCCAACGTCCTCATTAATCATCATTTCCGCCAAATCGGTATCTGCCAACCGACACAAAAGCGAGTATTCGTTCTGGATGGATGCAACGCGTGGACCGCCCACGCGGTCAGCGGCCAAAAGCCACTGCATGGTTCCCCAGGCGCTTTCGTTAGACAGCCCAAAAGACCGGATAGTGCCGCGTTCAACCTCCGCGGCCAAAGCGCCGAGGCAATCTTCCATTTCTTCAATAGTCTGTTTGCGGTTCTGCGTGGATGGATCAAATGTCCAGTTTTTACGGAACATGTAGGATCCACGGTTCGGCCAGTGGAACTGATACAGGTCGATGTAATCCGTTTGAAGGCGTTTGAGCGAACCTTCGACAGTCTCTCGAATCGTTTTAGCTGAAATTGGCGCACCATCCCGCGCATGCTTCATGCCTTCACCAGAGTGCTTTGTCGCCACAATCCAATTCGACCGACGCCCCGTACGAACGAACCATTTGCCCAAGATACGTTCGCTATCCCCGATGGTTTCAGCCGCAATGGGATTGACGGGATACATCTCGGCAGTGTCAATAAAGTTGATTCCGTGATCAAGCGCCAAATCCATTTGGGCATGAGCTTCTGGTTCCAGGGTTTGGGTTCCAAACGTCATTGTACCCAGGCAAAGTTCACTGACATTTAAACCAGACCGGCCCAACGGATTCATTTTCATACGGCTCTCTCCTTGATTACAGCATGAAAGGTAGCTTTTCTTTGGCCAAGCGCAAG
>JAYQEA010000191.1:0-1110 GCA_038138625.1 Roseivivax sp. | reverse complement strand
TTAAGGATTTCTTAACGACTAGAGCAGTCTTGGCTTTTACACCGGATGTGCATTTTCGTGCAAAATTAACCCGCCTGTTTCGTTAACATCCGCACGAATACGTGCGGCGGAAAGATCAGGTGTTATAAATGGAAAGTGCAGCAAAGATCCGGCGCTTGGTTTTGCGTAATGGGCGCAGGTCATTGGCCATCCACAGACACGTCAGAGGTGGGAGACCAGGCGGTTACAAACGGTTCGATTGCGCAATAAGTTAATACTTATATAGGCAGGAAATAACCACTTTCTCGGATGAGCAAGGAAAGGTTCTTTCCGAAAAAATCGTGATCGGCTACATCCGCTTTGTAAATACGGCCCCTCAGCTCAATTGTATAGAACACAAATAGCACCCTATTGCTTACGTTAATCCTGAAGTTTCTGAAATCAGGGAATTTATTTTGGGTCTGTATCTGCCCTCTATACCAAGTTGAACAGATATAAGATTTGGCTGTTATACGCGCGGGCCGTTAGCTCAGCTGGATTAGAGCAGAAATATAACTCTAACGCTTGCCAACTTCGGATAAGCGGCTGTTCTTGAGCTGAGAAACTTTCGGTCAGGCTACTCGGAAGTTACCTAATTGACAATCTCACGTCCCGGAGTAAAAAAAGTCGGCGTGTGCCCACATAATTCAACTGGATAGAGCACACATAGCACCCTAAGATCCACTATATGTGGTCATTTAATTGGAGTGGAAGGTTTTTTAACTGGTAGGCATCCCATGTTCTTATCAGGTTGACAAAGTTGGGGGATTTGACCGATATCCCCAGCACTAAGTGCGGGCCGTTAGCTCAGCTGGATTAGAGCAGGGAACTTCTAATTCTCAGGTCGGGGGTTCGAGTCCTCCACGGCTCGCCATTAATTTGAATCGTGTATTTTCTTAAAACGATGCAACACAAATAGGAGTGCCAAAATTTTTAGAGCTGGCCGATACTCCTGAGGTTCGATTTGCCAGATGCATCCGAGTCTTGATCCGATGAGCTCTTGGCTCTGTTGTGCGACATTTGATTTTAGGCGTCACTATACAATCAAAAATTGGGCCAAAACTTGGTAAGCGCTTTGATACAGTCTTGCTA
>JAYQEA010000190.1:0-2994 GCA_038138625.1 Roseivivax sp. | reverse complement strand
TAAGGGATTTGTGACACATTCGGGGTCTTCCGGAATGATGCGGGCATCCGGTTCCGTTGGTAAGTCCAGCCCGTGTCGGACAACATAGGCGTCAGCCTCATCCAGCAGACCAAGATAGTTGGCGTCACCTGCATCCAGATTACGCTTAAGGTCATCAGCCAGCAAAACATGCCCATCTTGGTAACCGGCCGTCATGCCCAGTAATGTCAGCCCCTGCGCGGCAAGGTTTCGAAAATCAACTGTTTTGCCGCCATTTGCACCACTGACAGCAATGGTGACATGCTCGGTTCCCGGATGGGGCGTATCCAAATTCCATTTACCCAAGACGCCCAGCCACCAAACATTATCCCGTTGCCGGTAACGACGCGGCGGCCGATCATGCGGACCGAGGGACAAATAAACCTTTCGTCCCGCATCCATAAGGTCCATGGCAATCTGTGAACCAGACGATCCCCCCCCAATGACGAGGATGTCACCATCCGGCAAGGACGACGCATTGCGGTAGGCGTTGGAATGCATCTGCAGTGGCCCTGCATCCTTGGGCAAAACCGCGGGAATTGACGGTTTCTGAAATGCGCCCGTCGCAGCCACGACATGTCTTGCCTCGATATCACCATCAGTCGTTTGGAGGAAAAAACCGTCTCGACCGTCAAGTGGTGTTACCGAGGTGACATCAACCCCTGTGCGGATTGGGGCCTTAATCATTTGCGCATATGCTTCAAAATATTCAACCACGCGGTCTTTGCTGACAAAGGCATCCGGGTCTGCTTCAAATTCCATGTTTGGAAAACGGTCGTGCCACGCCGGACCGTTGGCCACCAATGAATCCCACCGGCAACTGCGCCACCGCTCAGCGATGCGGTCACGCTCTATCACGATATGCTGGATCCCCAACTTCGACAAATGTTCACTGGTGGCGATACCTGCCTGACCACCGCCCACAACCACCGTATCGATCTGTTCCATGGGGATCCCTTTGCTGGCTTTCGCTACGACCCTAGAAAGGGGCCGTCAAGGACGCAAGCGTGATCTATACGCCAGCGCCCATGCACGCCATCGGGATCCTGTATTTATGCCAAATCGATGTCAGCCCATTATCAAGACAACTCATGATTAATCTCCCGTGGCACCCTCTGACCTTGCCGAGCACTCAAGCCGGTTGGGTCGAAATTGATCCCTTTCCAACACCTGACCCTCATGATATCGCCTCGCGCAATCGCTAATTTTAACACCCAGACCCTGTCTGGGTGCCTGCATCAAAAGGAGCACTGACATGGGTGTCGAACGTACACTGTCGATTATCAAGCCTGACGCCACCACGCGGAATCTGACTGGCCAGATTAATGCAAAGTTCGAGGCCGCAGGCCTACGGATCGTTGCACAAAAACGGATACAACTGACCCCAGCCCAAGCCGGGCAGTTTTATGCCGTACACGCAGAGCGTCCGTTTTATGGCGAACTTTGCGAATTTATGGCGTCAGCGCCTGTGGTTACGCAGGTTCTCGAAGGCGAGGATGCCATCGCCAAAAACCGCGAGGTTATGGGCGCAACCAACCCCGCAGATGCGGCGCCAGGCACTATCCGCGCAGAGTTTGCCCAATCCGTTGGCGAAAACTCGGTTCATGGGTCCGATGCCCCTGAAACAGCCGCCGAAGAAATCGCATTTTTCTTCTCAGGCTTGGAGCTGGTTGGCTAAAGCATCCAATCCGGTTAAGCTAAGTCTTGGGCCGTTCCTTTCCAAAAGGCGCGGCCCTTTTGCATTTTGAGGACGTGCCCCATGACTCCATGGAAACAATTGTCGCAAAGATACATTTTTGAAAGACTTCCCTTTATTCGGGTTGCCCAACAAACAGTTGAATTGCCGGATGGCAAAATTCTCGAAGATTTCTATCAGGTGCATTTGCGCAGCTTTGCAACCGTTGTGCCAGTGATGGAAGACGGAACAATCCTGGCCTTGCGTCATTACAAGCATGGCCCGGGTCGCGTCTGTTTGGGCTTGCCTGCAGGTTTCATTGATCCCGGTGAGACACCCATCGATGGTGCCAAAAGAGAGTTACTTGAAGAAACCGGCGCTGTCTCGGATGATTGGGTGTCATTGGGCCACTATGTCGATAATGGCAATCAACGCGGTTGCAACGGGCATTACTTCTTGGCTCGCGACTGTCGGATCGTGCAAGAGGCCGACAGTGGCGATCATGAAGAGATCACACAACATTTCATGACGCCCGAGGCATTAGATGACGCTCTTAGAGCAGGTGAATTTGGTGTGGTACATCAGGCAGCAAACTGGGCCTTCGCGCGGCTATATCTGTAAAAAAGCCAAGCTTGAGAATCTGGGTAGGGCATCGTGGTGGCCGGTAAAAAACTGGCGGGGTTATGTGCCGGAGGGCACCACTGTCTGCGAACGTTATTGGCCAACAAAGACGGGGTGAGGGTACCTGCGTTATATGCCTTCCTTGGAACCAGCCACAGCCGTCGCGGGGGCCATCAGGGCATATCGCATGGTTTCGGCGCGCCGCTGAAGATTTCAGAGCACATTTTGCCGACATCGTTCGTTATACGCTGTGACCTGACTGTGATAGCTCTGTGCCATACCGTAAAGCATCATAGATCAAGACCTGATTTTGCACGCTTTAGCCATCACCGCCATTTGTGGACCAATCCACGATGACAGTCGGGCTTAAAAACGCGCCCTGGGCCGTGTCGCTTTGGCCAATCGTGATGGATTCCCCACAAATGAGGACAGTGAAACGACTGAAGAATCGCCCTATCCGATGGGACCAAATCTTGCTCCCACAGGTTTCGTTGCCAAGGTCAGACAAAGCCATGACGTGCAGTGTCGCATGCTCTGCGAGATGCGCAGGTCCACGCCACGTTCTGTCACACACTTCAAAGCCAGTCATGGCCCAAGCCAGTGGGTCTGCGTCGCAATCCCTGCCCCACACTCCGCAAAGCGCGGCAAGGTTTGTGGGATCATGCGCGCCTACAACGATA
>JAYQEA010000189.1:0-3050 GCA_038138625.1 Roseivivax sp. | reverse complement strand
CCGCCAAAAGCAACTGCGCGCTCTGGTCCAAGAAACAGGGCTTTTCCGGTTCGCAAACCGCTTGCGAATGGCGCACGAATTCGGGCACCGGCCGCGCCAATGTCGAGCTTCTGAACTGGGAAGCGCTGCATCCCGGTCCTCAGATCATTCGCATGCGCTGCAAGGTCGAGACCTATGCAGTTCCGAAGGTCTGGCTGCTCTTCAACACGGTCTTCGCGGACCCACTATGGGAGCTTTTCGTCAACGTCACACCGGATGGGACAGCAGCCGCCGACCGCATCGGGCACCACAGCCCGGAATGGTCGGATGTCTGGGTCGAGGAACATCCCTCACACCCCGGCTGGATGTTCATCAAGGCGCGGCTCGATCTCGCCGGGGCGCCGGATGTCGACGGATCGTTCACTGTGCACATGACCGACGGGGATCAGAGCGACGAGTTATTTCCGCTGGATGATTTCACGCTGATCCGCGTGCAGGACCTGACAGTGGAGGTGGACTAGGCGGCGGCTCGTCGCACGCGTAGTCGGGGCGAGCTATTTTACCGGTTGCGCGACGGCGCGTTTTGAAGCAAGCGGCTTGGCGGCATGTCCGTAAGCGGTGCGCCGATCACACACTTTTGCGCTGACGCTTGATCTGCGATTCAGAGGCTTCTTTGATTTGGGGAGTTTCTCGATGGGAGCTACAAGCGAGTTTCTGGCAAGGGTGCCGCGACGGTCTGATGGCAAGCGAGATTGGCCGCCGGAGCTGAAAGCGCGGATCGTGGCTGAGACGCTGATTGAGGGCGAGACGGTCAACGCGGTTGCCAAGCGGTATGAGTTGATCCCCAGCACGGTATCTGACTGGCGGCGGATGGCGCGGCAGGGCAAACTGGTTTTGCCCAATTTGGAAGGCATGGATTTTGTGCCTGTTGAGATTGAGGCGTCTGTGCCGGTTGCCCAGCCTTCGCCAGTCATATCTTCCGGTACGATTGATTTGATCAAGGGCGATGTCACTATTCGTCTTGATGCTGCGACACCTGGGGCGCGCATCGCCGAGATTGCGCGGGCTTTGGCGACGTGATCATGCCATCCCACAAGGTGCGGATTTTCGTGGCCAGTGATCCGGTGGACTTCCGCAAAGGCCATGACGGGCTGGCTGCTCTGGTGCAGAGCCATCTGCGTCAGAAGCCTTTTGACGGGTCTGTCTACGTGTTCCGGGCCAAGCGGGCAGATCGGCTGAAGCTGATCTATTGGGACGGCAGCGGGCTGGTGATGGCGTATAAGCGGCTGGAGGATAACAGCTTCAAATGGCCCGCGATCAAGAATGGGGTGATGCGCCTGGAACCGGCCCAGTTTGAGGCGTTATTCGCGGGTTTGGATTGGCGGCGGGTGCAGCCCTTGGAGGTGACAGCACCTTCTGCGGCGGAGTGACTCATGGGGGCATTTGCACGGGCCATTTTGTCCTTGTTTTGTTATGGAAACGGGCATGAGTACCCCTGATGATCTGCCCAATGATGTCGCTGAATTGAAGGCGATCGTTCGTACGCAACAGGATCAGAATGCGCGTCTTGAGGCCTTGGTCGCCTCCTTCAAGAAGGCATTGTTCGGGTCCAAATCCGAAAAGGTGGACCTAGCCCAATATGAGCTGGAGCTCGAAGATATCGAGACGGCCATCGCACAGGTGGAAGCCGAGATTGACGCAGACGAACGCACCGCGCCGGTGCGACCGCCAAAGCCGCGTCAGACCAATCGCGGATCATTGCCCAAACATCTGGAACGGGTTGAGGTGGTCATTGAGCCCGAGCGCTCTTGCGCCTGCGGAACTGAGCGTCATGTTATCGGCGAGGATGTCAGTGAACGCCTGGACATCATCCCGGCCCAGTTCCGGGTAATCGTCACCCGTCGCCCAAAGTACGCCTGCAGGTCCTGCGAAGGCGGGATTGCCCAGGCTCCGGCACCCGCCCACATCATTGCAGGAGGCATGCCAACCGAGGCTACGCTGGCCCATGTGCTCGTCTCCAAATACGCCGATCACTTGCCGCTTTATCGGCAGGCGCAAATCTACAGCCGACAAGGAATTGATCTGGATCGCTCCACCTTGGCTGCCTGGGTCGGCAAATCAGCGTTTGAACTAACCCCAGTCTATGATGCGCTGATGGCTGATCTGAAACGCTCCACCAAGCTCTTCATGGATGAAACCCCTGCACCGGTCTTGGCACCGGGACGAAAGCGTACCAAAACAGGTTACTTCTGGGCCCTTGCCCGGGATGGCCGGCCATGGGGCAGTGAGGACCCGCCCGGCGTGGCCTTCACCTATGCGCCGGGACGATCCGGCCAGCATGCGGACAACATTTTGAAAGGTTTCAGCGGCACTTTGCAGGTGGACGGCTACGCTGGCTACAACCGCCTGCTCAAACGGCCCGCACAGGATGTGAGGCTGGCCTATTGTTGGGCCCATGCACGCCGCAAATTGCATGATGTGACCCAGTCCAGCACTGCCCCGATCGCGCAGGAGGGTTTGGCGCACATTCAGGCGCTCTATCGCATCGAGAAAGACCTGCGAGGCCTAACCGCAGACCAACGCCATGCCGCGCGGCAGGAGCGCTCAAAACCTATCATCGACACCCTCGAGCTTTGGCTTGCCCAAAGTCGTGCCCGTGTCTCGGCCAAATCCCCAACCGGAGAGGCCCTGAAATACATTGCCAAATACTGGGATGGGCTGATCCTGTTCCTCAGTGACGGCCGCATCGAACTCGATAACAACACCGTCGAACGCACCATCCGTCCCATCGCCCTGAACCGCAAAAACGCGCTCTTCGCCGGGCACGACGCTGGCGCACAGAACTGGGCCGTCATCGCGTCACTGATCGAGACCTGCAAACTCAACGGTATCGAACCACACGCTTATCTGTGCGGCGTGCTCACAGCCATTGCAGGCGGGCACAAGCAAACCCACATCAACGAACTGCTGCCTTGGAACTACGCTAAAACAGTGTGATCGGCGCACCGCTTACAGAGCAACCGACAGTATCGACACCGGATGCCTGCGCGAAGTCATCCTCTGGGGCACCG
>JAYQEA010000188.1:0-3054 GCA_038138625.1 Roseivivax sp. | reverse complement strand
CGTAATGAATACTTACTCCATCCCAAATCAGGGACGTGACCGGAAGTATCTACAGCGCTCGCATGTATCCCCAGAGCTCGCAGGTATCTACAGTAACTCTGAAGACAGGCTTCAAATCTTGAACCGGCCCACCAGCACAGCCATGCAGACGAACTTTAAAGTTAAAAATAGATGCTCAGGTGTCGGGCTGTTCGAGCAGCGAAAGAACAGACGCCTTTAAGATATTCAACCGCGATGACAATACTTGCCGATTGGCAGAGTAATACTTTGCATTGAGACTGGAGAAATAAACAAAATCTGCAAGATCACTGATGTCGAACCGAGAGGTTGCGTCTGGTGGAATATGTGCCGAAATCGCGTCTTCAAACATTTTTATCCAGATCTTTGACAGTTCAATCAATTCGTCATGCGCGATTGTATTCAGCCCGTCAATCAGATCGGCCGCTTCGGGTGAACTTTGGATAACATCGTACAGGGCCAAGGGACCAAGTTCAAAAAACGTATCCAATTTTTCCCCAAGGTGATGTTGCTCGTTCCACTTTGTCTGAACTGCGGCCATGATTTTATGAGCACCCATCCGAAAGGTGGCACGCAGTATTTCTTTTTTGTTGGGATACGCATTGTAAAGCGTCTGCCGTGATACGCCTGCGGTTACTGCAATATCGTGCATTGTCGTCTTGCTGACGCCATAACGCGAAAAAACAGCCTCTGCTGCATTCAAGATAAGGACGTCTCTTTCAGTCATTTTCTGTGTGCTACTCCATCGGCGCGGCAGTCTCGAAATGTGTTTTGTACGAAGGGTCTATTTTGAAGCCAGAAAACCTCAAAGCCGATCCGCGTTTGCAGTTTCACAAATGTGAGTGGCACTGTAAAGCGTGACTGATGATGTAACGTATCGCAAACCTTTAAAAACGCGGTCTGAAATCTTGAAAGACACGCATGAAATTCCCGCAAAAATTGTGTGAGTTTCTATTGGCTTGGATCATTTGTATTGCTCACTAAGTGATTTTTCAGCTCCTTTTTTGTCTCAAAACGCGCGACACAACGCGGCGGCGTTTTCCGTTTTCCGATGCAACCTGACATCGCCAAGGTGGGACATGGCCGACATGATTGCCTGCAATGGCTTCGCTCAATGACTAGGCGTTCTCTTTTTATATTTGCTTTGGGACATCGGCGATCATGGTAATCGAAAAAACTGCTTGGCAAATGTTGTACTTCGGTAAACCATAGCAATCAAAGGAGCGCCAGATCATGCCTGTCAAAAATAGCCTCGCCGAGATGCAGCCTGAAATAACCAAGTGGCGGCAGGACTTTCACAGATATCCCGAATTGCGGTTTGAGCTGCCAAGAACGACAGCGCGCGTTGTTGCACTTTTGAACGAATTTGGTGTGGACGACATTATTGAAGGTGTTGGCACATCAGGTGTGGTGGCCGTTATCAAGGGGCGTTCGACCGCATCGGGTAAAGTGATTGGTTTTCGCGCGGATATGGACGCGCTACCGATCACAGAGCTTGCCCAGCATGACTACGTGTCAACAGATACAGGCAAAATGCATGCCTGTGGACATGACGGGCATACCTCAATCCTATTGGGAGCTGCAAAGTATTTGGCCGAGACTAGAAACTTTGACGGGACCGTCGTACTGGCGTTTCAGCCGGCTGAGGAAGGTGGTGGTGGGGCACGGGCGATGGTGTCGGATGGCCTTATGGACCGCTGGGATATTCAGGAAATATATGGATTGCACAACATGCCTGATCTGCCTGTTGGCGACTTTGCAATTCGATCGGGGCCCTTATTGGCGGCATCTGATTTTTTCGAGATCAAAGTGACAGGCAAAGGCGGGCATGGTGCCATGCCACATGTTGCCAATGACACAACGCTTGCCTCTGCAGCAATTGTCATGGCTTTGCAGCAAATCGTAGCACGCGAAGTGCCCGCTTTGGGTGCTGCAGTGGTCTCGGTGACGGGTATTCAGACCGATACCATGGCGCACAATGTTATCCCCGGCAGCGCCAAGCTGACTGGCACCGCGCGGTTTCTTGACCTGACGATACAAAAGAGTGTCGTGAAGCGTATGAGGGATGTGATTGCCGGAACGGCCGCCGTTTATGGATGCGAGGTGACTTTTGATTACGAATACGGTGTGCCAGTGACGGAAAACCACCATGAATGCACAAAATACGCGATAAAAGCCGCACAAACTGTTGTTGGAGACCAGCACGTATCCACAGATATCGAGCCTCTGATGGGCGGCGAAGATTTTTCCGAAATGTTAGAAGAGCGACCCGGTGCATTTATCTTTTTGGGCAACGGAAACAGCGCATCGCTGCATCACGCTGAATACAACTTTAACGATGATGCTATTCCCGCCGGATGCTCGTGGTTTGTGGAATTGGCAGAGCAACGCATGCCCGTTTAACCTGACGCGGCCCAAGCTGTCATCGGGTTTCGACATAGGTCTGGATTGGGCTGCGCTATGCGGTGGCATCTTCCGTCAAGATTGAGTGCCGATTACTCTGTGGATATTGAAAGTTGGAAATACTAGGGCGGGTTTTATGCGGCTCGATCCCTGCCAGTCGTCAACTATGGCACAGAAAACGCAAATTAACCTAAACACACAGTTCATAATTGATTTTTTTCGCGCGATAAGAAAATGTAAAGAATAGGAAAGTTTTATAAGGTGCGCATAAATGAGCAAACCCAAAATCCGCAATATGGAAGAGTTTGCGGCGTTCAGTGGAATTTCTCGTCCCACGGTGTCAAAATATTTTCACGATCCTGACAGTGTTCGCTCATCGACAAAGGAAAGGATCGAAACGGCAATTGCGCAATGTGATTATCGGCCGAATATCTTCGCCATCAATCAAAACCGAAAATTGACGAAAAATGTGGGTATTGTCGTTCCCTATCTCGCGGATCCCTTTTTTGCCGAAATTGCGCGTAGAATTGAAACGCTTGTCATTGCCGGTGGATTTCGACCCATAACACTTAGCTCACATGGGGATCCGGCCCTAGAGGTTGCCAACCTTGCATCGCTGCGGTCGATTAAACC
>JAYQEA010000187.1:0-3145 GCA_038138625.1 Roseivivax sp. | reverse complement strand
GGCCTAGCAAAGCAAAACAGAGCAAATGAGATTAGCAGCCTAAATGAACCTCTGACCCATCTTAACAACGCTGCAAACTACCCGAAAAAGCAGGAAAACCTCTTTACATCTGGTGTGTGTCGACCCTGCACCCATGCATCTGGCTGAGCAGGTCGCCAAAGTTACTGAGGCGCAAAACGCCTTGAACGCGCGACCGGTTGGATGGCTTGTGGATCATAAAAATATCCAACCAGAACTGGTATTTGATCCTTTGAACACAGATGAACTTAATTAAAATCAGGATATTAGCCGGATCAGGCCTGCTGTTGCAGGCTTATGCCCGATCACCCGTGACGAAGTTGAACAAAGTGGATGTATCTATGGAGATGAACACCTGTGTAAAAAGATTTCTCGACCACTTGGAGAGATTACTGGAAAGTTGGAGGCCCATCAGCCCAAGAACACGCCACATATTCATAAGGAACGGTGGATATCGATATAAAGCGCATCCAACATTTAGAATGTCGCTTTGTCACGCGAAGTCGCAAATGAGTGGTTGGTCAGGAACAAGCCCTACACATGCTGTGATCCGAACGTTTACGTTAATCCCGTGCATGTCGAAGTTATGCGAGTGCTTGAAATCAAAACTGATCATGCGCTGCTTGTGATCAAATTTATAACGTGGATTGGCAAAAATCCGATTACGCTTGTCAAAGCTGATACTACAACGGGATATGAGATTTTGACTTAAAATTATACAGGTGGATCTGCCAAATCTCCGGATCAAAAATAAGTTAAGTCTGGCAAGTGTATTTCATCAAAATTGATCATTAGCTTCCAACGCACACTTCTTCGATCCGGTCTGTCGCTACCTCTGAGAATGAAAATATACTGGACAGACGAAAGTATTCCTCAGCTGTTAAATTCAACGATAGCGCGGCAAGCGATGGCGCGATTTGATCAGTAGTGCGGCCAGACACAATGGGACTTACAGAATATGGTCCATGCGCCACCCAAGCAACGGCAAGAGTGCTCGGCAATTGACCCATCTCTGCTGCCAAAAGGCACAGTTTTTGGGCGGCATCGTGAATTTCGGATCGATTGTATCGGGCGGTATACCGTGTATCTGATTTGAGCCTGCCAATTGCGTTTGGATTGGAGTACTTGCCTGTCAATAATCCCGCTGCCAGTGGAGAATATCCCAGACAAGCGATGCCTTCGCTGGCACACATTGGAAGGATTTCTACCTCCGCCTGTCGTTTAACCAAAGAATACATTGGTTGAACAGCCGCAACCGGCAGGCCAAGGGACCGGGCTTTCATCACCTGCCAGGCTGCAAAATTGGACAAACCAAAATCCGCAACCCATCCCTTGGCCTTAAACCCCATTAAAACGTCAATTTGCACAGCAAGCGGGACAAGAGGATCGAATTTGTGCAAATACAGCAGGTCAACACAATCTATCCCCAGACGTTTGCGGGAAAGCTCGAATTCCTGTCTAAGACGATCCGGCTCTGCACCGTGGTACCCAATTTTGGTGGCAAACGATACATGGTCTAAGTAGGGTTTGATAAGAGAGCCAAGGATACGCTCAGCCGCACCGTCATTGTATAGATGCGCACAATCAAAATGTGTGAGTCCAGCATTATAGGCGGCTTCAAACATTTCCGTGGCATCATATATGTCTGCTGCGCCACCAAATTGCATACACCCAAATGCGAATTGGGAGAGTGGTTTCCCATTAATGTTCGATCTTTGGACCATCAGTGTCTCCATCCGATAAAAACAGGGCGTATCCTTTTTAGGCACGCCCCATTTTACAGTGTAAACACTTTAGATATAGTCGTAATCGGCTGAAAAAGACGCAATATAGTCCACGATATTCTGTTCCAAAATGTCTGCCGCAGGCAACGGTCTATGCCAGTGATTGGCGGTCATACCCCCAAACATGACCGCGCCTTGACCTTGCTCTAACAATGCAAGAGCAACCTTATCCTCGTTATGGATATCGTGCAGCATCGGTGTAAGATCTGGATTGCTGCCTTCGGTGATGTCATGGGCAAAATAGTTACCGCTCCATGATGATCCGGCATCACCAAATTTGCCATTGGCAATTGTCGCCTGGCCTTCCTCAGTGTGGGTGACCGTCCGGGTGTATTGGCGGCCATCAAGTGTCACATCGAAGGCAAGCTCCATCAAATCAGTCGTGTATCTGTTCCGGGCAGCATTCAGCAATAAGGTACCACCGGAATCTACATAGGTTTCAGCAATGTCGCGATTGGCATTCAGATAGCTTTCAAACCATGATCCCGAATTGGCGCCACCATCAATCCAGATAAAGTCGTAGCCTTTGTCGAAAACGCTCTCCATAGAATTCCCGAGGACAGCATCCCAGTTATCAGCACCGAATACCGCGTTCATAGTCTGCTGGTAGCTTGTTGCTTTGTTCCAAGGGTATGACAAGCTGACAAAAGCAGCATTAAATTCCTGATCGATGAAGGATTCGTTCTGACCAGTAACGTTTACTGTTACATCCGCGAAAACGGCTGGCGCAGTCCCATCAGACACCGAGATTCCCAAGGTAATTTCTTTGCTTTCGTTATCGTTGAGATATTGAAAACCAGTTCCGGGATCAAATTCCAGAGTGTAGCCGTCATCGGCCAATCTGGCGGTGCCTTCGCCAGCTTCATTTGTTAGGGCAAAAACGAGTGAGTCGTTAAGGTCGAGATCTGTTGCCAATGTCCGCAAGTCAAGTGTGACGGTGTCTCCATCTTCATTGGCATCCATGTTTCTGGTGACCATTGTTGGGGCGTCATTCTCTCCGTGTACGGTATAAAAGAAACTGTTTGTAGCCTTTGCACCGCTGGCGTCTGTCGCGGTAACTTGGATCTGAATTTCAGTATTTTCATTTTTTGCCAACCAGTCAAAATCTGTATTTGCATGAAAGAATAGATCGGTGCCTATAATCATAGCAGAGCTCGAGTAGGGCCCTTCCTCAACGCTATACATCAGGGTTGAGCCGTCCTCGTTCGGATCAATATCTGCACCCAGTAAGCTTAAGTCGACTTGGTCTGTCGTGTTTTCTGAAAGGCTTGCCCGGTACTCTTGCAAAGTCGGGTCATCATTAACGTTTGTGACATTGATTGAGACGGTAGCAGTGTCTGTGT
>JAYQEA010000186.1:1319-3193 GCA_038138625.1 Roseivivax sp. | reverse complement strand
ACATTCTGGTTGTGGACAACGCCCCCGAACTGCGAGGTCGTGCGCTGGATGCCCGTGACCTGCCCCATTTTTCAGGGCCACTTGTAAGTCGAGTTTGATCCCCATTTGTGTGCCATCATTCGGCGGCGTGAGCAATGGGCGCGGGCGTGGAGCCCTCAAATAGCTCAAGCGGCTGCGCCCATTGCGTTTTGTGGAAGGGCCGTGCTTCCGCGAACTCTTCTGGGGTTTGGTACTTCAGGCTGCTGTGTGGGCGTTCTGTGTTGTAGTCGATCCTCCATTCTTCGATGATCTTGCGCGCCTCGCCGATACTGGTGAACCAGTGCTGATTGAGGCATTCGTCGCGGAACCGGCCATTGAAACTTTCGATATACGCGTTCTGGGTCGGCTTGCCCGGGTCGATGAAGTACAGTTGCACACCGTGGTTATCGGCCCAGGCATCAAGGGCGCGACCTCGGAGTTCAGGGCCGTTATCCACGACCAAAATGTCGGGGTAGCCGCGTTCACGCGCCACACGGTTCAACAATTCCACGACCCGTTCACCTGGCAGTGAAAAGTCCACCTCGATGGCAGGACACTCTCGCGTGCAATCGTCCTTGAGGTTGGCCGTCCGGAATTTGCGCCCATTGGCCAATGCGTCACTGGTGAAGTCCAGTGACCATCGCTGGTTGGCTGCAATGGGGCACCAGCCGCCCTCACGGCCTTCCTTGGGAATCTTCTTGCGCTTGGTGCGGCGCAGCCACAGCCGTTCTTCCCGGTAAATCCGCTCGACGACCTTGACGTTCACCGTGAAGCCCTCGCGCACCAGTTTGGCATGCAGCATGCGATAGCCATACCTCCTGTGCTTGCCCGAAAGTGTGATCAGACGTTCCCGGAGCCGCGCGTGGCGATCTGGGCGCGCCTGATAGCTCAGGCTCGATCTGGATATCCCAACAAGCCTGCACGCCCGCCGTTGCGTGAATTGGTATTCAGCGATCAACGTGACAACCGCATCCCGACGGGCGGCAGGCGTCAGGAGTTTTTTGCCAGCAGCCCTTTGAGGCCCGCGTTGTCGAGCATCGCATCCGCCAGCAGACGCTTCAGCTCAGAGTTCTCGGCTTCGAGGTCCTTCAACCGGCGTAGCTCAGACACAGTCATGCCGCCATACTTGGCTTTCCACTTGTACAGCGTCGCATCGGACATCCCATGCTTGCGGCAAAGCTCGGACACTTTGGCACCCGCAGCATACTCCTGCAAAATCCCAACGATCTGTTCCTCTGTAAAACGTGACTTCCGCATTCTTCGTTCTCCTCGTTGCTTTGAACGTTACGAGAACAAACTCTCATTTGAAATGGTCCGAAATCTTGGGGGCAGGTCAGGTGTTCAACAGTTCGTTGATTGGTATCGCGGGTGGAATGAAGGCGCTTGACCTGGGCCATAAAATGGCTTATCTAACGGTCAACCGATAGGCCAGTCGATCGACCCATTCCTTAATTGCAATGTTCATAACCTCGAGACTGCCTGAAAGGTTCCAGCCAATCCCATCACTGAGACGGCCTGTGCGATAATCAACGGGGTGGGGGATTATGTTGTCCCATCCTGCCGCTTCAAAACTGGCAAGCGCGCGCCCCATGTGAAACGCGCTGGTGATCAAGAACCCAGGTCTCGCCAGCCGCAGGCGCCGCAATCTCGTAGGAAAACCGTGCGTTCTCGGCTGTGTTGCGCGATTGGTCTTCCCATGTGATCCGACCGGGGTCGATGCCCAGAGACACGAAAAAATCCACCGCGACGCTCGGAATGTCGGACCGCCCTAACACGGTATTCCGCAGACGGCCACTACCGCCAGAAAACACCAAGCGTGCCTCTGGGTGCGTAATGGCAAGCGCAGCAGCTGCCGT
>JAYQEA010000186.1:738-1309 GCA_038138625.1 Roseivivax sp. | reverse complement strand
GTTCGGCACGGTTGGGCTGATCGTTTTCGTCGGCAGCGTGGCGCCGCGCCTGCTCGGTATCGATCTGGTCAGCTCGGCCCGCGAGCTGGAACTGGAGCTGGGCATCGCCAAGAACGACGATGCCATCGATGGTTACGGGCGCTGCCCGTGGTGGAAACTCCGCCTCGAGAGGGCGCAACAAGATCTCGCCAATGGGGAAGATGCCAATCACCAAGAGCGTTGCCAGCGTTACGCTGCCGCTCCACCGCGCCAAACGCGGACGCGTAAAACGTGCAGCGATCAGGCTCACGGCCATGCCAATCACAAGCCAGGTCTCGACCTCTAGGGCCAGCCCGATGAGCTTGGAGATTATGAAGAACGCCGTGTCCATCGCGAGGGAGATCGGCTGCGCTGCGGGCGTACCAGAAACTGGCCGATCTTCGATAGGTTCTTGAACGCCAGCGTGTGAAGCCCGCCCACGCGGTTACGACGGATCGCCAGCATATCCTCTTCCATCTTCTGGCGGATCTGGGCCCAATTGCGGTTGCTGACACCGCCAACCCGCATCTTGTAGAGCACCTTTGGGATATGG
>JAYQEA010000186.1:0-728 GCA_038138625.1 Roseivivax sp. | reverse complement strand
TTCCCTTCACCAAGCCGGGTCAAAGTGACCCTTACACCGTCATGGGCGAGAAAGTCGTCGCTGTGAATGAACCCGACCACGTCACCAGTGGCGTTACGCACGCCCTTGTTCAGAGCGTCATAGATTCCGTCGTCCGGTTCACTGATCAGCCGCATCCGATCATGGTTAGCACGCTCAATGGCAGCCAATGAGCCATCCTTTGATTTTCCCTCGACGACCAAATGCTCGACGTCAGGATATATTTGCGCAGCGACGCTGGCGATGGCCTCCCCGACGGTCGCTTCTGAATTGTAAACAGCAGTAATGACAGAAATTTTCAACGGTGAGGTCCCAACAATAGAAGGATTGCCACATTTCTTATATGATACCGGTCTCGGGCGAAACGTGAAGGTGCAGTCGCAGCAAGGAAAGTTTATAGAGTTTGGCGTGCAAACTTGCTTGGGAAACGCTATTGCGACGCCAAGAGGATGGAGACGTACCCATGTCCGACATAGCCCCGCCGAGGAACCTGACCCCTGGCCTGTGCAATGCGATTGAGGCCGAGATGCTGAAGGCCTGCGCAGAGGTTGCTGCAAAGCACGGTCTTGTCGCAAAAGGGCTTGAGACGCAGGCCATGGACCTGCGCTGAAACTTCGAGTTCGGCGTGCGCGTGTCCATCCCGCTCCCGGATGGCTCAACGCTGGATCCGGATCGGATATTGTTTGAAGCACTTGCCGCGGAGTTTGGTC
>JAYQEA010000185.1:0-3242 GCA_038138625.1 Roseivivax sp. | reverse complement strand
GGCTATATCATGACGGCTGAAGACCGAGTTGTTTCAGATTTGATTGAGCAGATCATGTGCCAGGTATGCCTCGATGTTCAAGATTTGTCGGTCCGGCACGTTTCTTTTGCGCATGTAATTGGCCAAATAGCGCAGGACTTGCAAAACAGATTTCCTAAGGCAGTCAATCTGAGCGATGGAAAACTGAGCTTCCGACCAAGTATGATTCCCTTGGCGCGGATTGTAGCAGCTTGTGTAGACACGTCACTGCACGCCAACTATTTGCACAGCGCAGCAGTTTGAGGCCAGGGAACCCAAACCCTAACAATCCCGGACATTACCCCCGGCATTGTACGGCTGCTTCGACTGTTTTAGACACATCGCAGCCGTTAGTTTGCCGCACCTGCGAAAGAATGCTGCGTCAGCAATAGCCGCGCCTGCACATGTCCGCTTTGTCCGCACAGCCGCCTCTCGATTGAGTGATGACGAAGGTCCGCTCAGACCTGCCATCAGTCCCTTCCCACTACCCCCTGCCCCGCCAGGAACTCCGCCAGCACAGGACTGGCCTCGCCTTTTGCGGAGCGGAGCAGCTCCGAGCCCGCAAGCGAGGCCTTCGACAGGCGTACGAGCCCACCGGTTTCCTCGATGCGGTAGCAGCGGCGTTTTTGCCGCCCCCGCTTGTAGTGGGTTGCGGTGACGATCTGGCAGGGGCTGCCATCGGTGAGCGTCACCGGTTTTGCGAGCTTGATCTTGTCGCCTTCCTCGTAGTTCGGGATCGAAGCCCATTCCCGGCAGCGCTGGCGCCAGTCCCGGGCGTAGCTGTCCGGGTCTTTCAAGTCGGAGAGAAGTTCGATCAGCCCAAGCGGCGCGCGAGCCTCGTTCGGGCCAGCGCTTTCCTCCATGTCCTTGTAGCCCCAACAGCCATCGTCGTAGGCGGTGAGGAAGACGGCGGCGAAAGTGATCGAGCCGTCAGGATCGGTGATATAGGTCGCGTCCTCGACAGGGGTGCCGTCGCGATTGGTGACGCTTGCCGCCGCATACCAGGTGGAGCCGACCTTGCAGGCCTTGACCAGGTCCGTTTTGCGCGTGTCGCCCTCAAAGGTGCAAAGCCGCGTGATCTCTGCTTTCTCCTCCGCGTAGGATTTGACGCGGCCGTCGGTGTAGAAGAGCCAACCCATTTCAGAGTCCTTTCTCTCGTTTGGGAAAATTGTTGTCGCCAATGTTCCGAGAGGACCGCAGGCCCGGCAGGGTACAGGTCCTATCCATTATGCGGCTGGGTTGGCAGCAATGATCTGGTACGCTCACGAGCGGCCCGTCTCTGATGTCGATGTTCAAAGAGGCTACAACCGAGGTGGCAACACTTTCAACTAGCGGCACGGCTTCTTTCAAACCATGTGAAAACCCAGGGTTACTGGTCATGGCTGGAGACAAGGACACAGCAGAAAACGCGCAATGTTGAAATTAAAGGAACGGGCCTGTCTCAGGGGATCTAACGTCATGGCGACTTTACCGACCGCTGGAAATTGGAATGACGAATTTCTGATGAATGGTGCCGCACACGTAACCGCACATTACAAAAAATTTTATGTTTTGGGGGGCAGCATCATCTTTGTGACAGGCCAGAATCGGGTTGCTGAAACTGGTGACCGGAAAACCCAGCTTTGCGAACGGGTTTTATAGTACAGACGCTTTCTGAAAGTCGTCTTGTGTCGAGAATGCGAGGTCGGTGAATTTTTACGAATTATCTAAGCATATGGGCTTATCCCGAATACCCGCCTGTCTGATACCAGCGCCAAGCATCAGCAATCATGTGCCGCAGGGTCGAGCGCTCTGGCGACCAGCCCAATTCTTCGGCCGCACGCTTGCTGCCGGAAACCAGCGACGCGGCATCACCTGCTCGGCGCGGGCCAAAGCTGTGCGGGACGTCATGATTTGTGGCTGCCTTGCACGCAGCGATCACCTCTTTGACAGAAAAGCCGGTGCCTGTTCCCAAATTAAACGCCCGACTGCCTTTGCCATGCTGGAGCCATTCGAGGCCCTTAATGTGGGCGTCGACCAGATCCATTACGTGGACATAGTCGCGCACGCAGGTGCCGTCTGGCGTTGGGTAATTGGTACCGTAGATGGTCAGCGCATCTCGTTTGCCAGCGGCGGCTTCGATCATCACAGGAATTAGGTGCGTTTCTGGTTTGTGCCATTCACCGACTTCCGCGTCAACGTCGGCACCTGCGACATTAAAATACCGAAATATCACCGTCTCAAGACCGTGGCTTAAGCCAAAATCCCGAAGGATCTCTTCGACAGCGCGTTTTGAAGCACCGTAGGCATTAAGCGGCATCTGCGAACATTGTTCATCGAGTACTAAACCGTCTTGGTCACCATAGGTGGCACAGGTCGAGGAAAAAACCATGTGCTTGCAGCCCGCCGCCACCATGGCCTCTATCAGATTGAGAGACCCCAACACGTTGTTGCGCCAGTACCGGCCGGGCAAGCGCGTGGCTTCGCCGACTTGGCTTAAGGCCGCGAAATGCAAGACTGCCACGGGATCATATTTGGCAAAGGTCATGTCTAAAGCCTCGCGATCAAGCAGATCACCCTGCACGAAGGGACCGAACTTCACCGCACTGGCCCAGCCTGTGACAAGGCTGTCGTAAGTTACCGGGATATAGCCCTTCCGCGCCAGTAGCTTGCAGGCATGGGAGCCAATGTAGCCGGCACCGCCCGTGACCAAGACATGTTTCATGTAGTTTGAACCTCAAAATTTTCACACATCCAGATTGATCTTCACAAAACTCTGGGCAAAATAATGGCCGTAACGCGTGACGCCGTAAATTAACACCCCTATAAGGACGGATATCATAAGATGCGTTCGAAGGACCGAAATTGGGTAATCCCTCCTTATAGTCGTTGCTCGTCGGAAGCTTAATTCGCAGAAAATTCGAAAAAAAGTACAGACTATTACCAAAAAGTTTGGCTCGCCACCATTCCAATTGTCTTCCTATTCACGTCAACACTGCATGAGGTATCATCAATTTAATACCAGAGCAGCCCGCTGACAATGGTCCACCGACTGGGATAGATTGTCCCTTAAAATGGAAGATCAGCGATGGCTGGAAAATGATAGAAGCCGGAAGGTATCGTATCGACGCTTCGGCAGGTTGAAGTTCTGCAGGGTCAAGGCGCGACAATCGCGGAGGCTGTGCACCAGATAGGCGTGACATAGCAGACGTTCTACAGGTGGCGTAAACTCTATGACGGCATTC
>JAYQEA010000184.1:0-3275 GCA_038138625.1 Roseivivax sp. | reverse complement strand
GTGTCTGGGATCACAGAGCGATCACGCCAATCGTTTTTAATGTCGTCAACAGCGCACCAACCAAGACCGCCTAACGGCCCCGAAGCTTTTCAAGAATACGAGACCAGCCACCGGGGATTAAAAGAGCCGCGACCGAAAATCCTGTGACAAAGCCACCTAAATCGGCGACCCAGTCCATGCCACCGCTGAATACGCTAAAGATTAACTGTATTGCCATAAGCATCGCAATCAGTGAAAAGGCCCGTGCCTGAGGGGCTCCGTGCATTCCGAGGCTCAACCAGACCAGGAATGTAAATCCCCCAATCATACCATAAACTGCTGGAAAACTGCCTAGAATGGGTGCCCCGGTTGGCACAATCAGCGCATAGAGTATTGCACCACCAACGCCTGATAGCAGGTAAATCATCAAAGCACGAAATGCGCCTAGGGCTTCTCCGACGATTTTGCCCATAGCCAGCAACATGATGCCACCAAAAATTGCCGAGGTAAAATTAGGATGGATAAAAATATAAGCCAACGTGCGACGCAACTGTGACAATGGGAATTGTCCAAGCTCGAACATCTGCCACCAGATTTCTGGCACAAATGCAAACGACTGCGCCCAAGCCAAACGCCAGCCAACAGCACCTCGGCCTCCGATAATGCCGGCGCTTCCCAAGAAAAATGCACCTTCGGTGGCGAGGATAACCAAAAAAAGCGCCATCACGGTCGGTGGCAAAGGGTTCACCGGGCGGTTATCAGGATCATGCGACATGAGGGGACCTTTGCTTGACGGCACGCAAGACCACCAGTAAGTCAAGTCAACTCAGAATTCTAGACGGAGAAACACCATGACAGAGGGGGTCCAAACCTCTCAGACCGCGGATTTCACACCGCGTGTCTTTTCCGGCATCCAACCTTCGGGCGGCCTGACGCTCGGTAACTATTTGGGTGCCATAAAACGTTTCGTAGACATGCAGGATCAGGCGTTTGAAACCATCTATTGCATGGTTGATTTGCATGCGATCACCGTTTGGCAGGATCCAGAAGCCCTACGCCGCAATACCCGCGAACTGTGCGCTGGATTTATTGCATCCGGAATAGACCCGGAGCAGTCCATTCTATTCAACCAGAGCCAAGTACCCGAACACGCCCAACTGGGCTGGGTATTCAACTGCGTCGCACGTATGGGCTGGATGAAGCGCATGACCCAGTTCAAAGACAAGGCTGGCAAAAACGCGGAAAATGCGTCTTTGGGGCTCTTTGGATATCCTGCCCTTATGGCTGCAGATATTTTAATCTATCACGCGACTCATGTCCCAGTCGGAGAAGATCAAAAACAGCACCTTGAATTGACCCGCGACATTGCAACCAAGTTTAATCACGATTTTGGTGTAGATTTCTTTCCAATAACCGAACCAGTTATCGAGGGTGCCGCAACGCGGGTGATGAGTCTGCGAGATGGGTCAAAAAAAATGTCAAAGTCCGATCCATCAGCTGCCAGCCGGATCAATATGACAGACGATGCAGATGCTATTGCGACCAAGATCCGCAAAGCTAAAACTGATCCTGATGCTTTGCCGTCAGAAACAGACGGGTTGGAAGGACGCCCAGAGGCGCGCAACTTAGTTAATATTTACGCAGCCCTGGCTGATATGTCTGTCGACACTGTTCTGGCGGAATTCGGCGGCCAACAATTTTCAGCTTTCAAACCCCGTTTGTCTGAATTAGCCGTTAATAAGCTTGCTCCTATTTCAGCAGAAATGGCCCGTCTGATGCAGGATCAAGCAGAGATTGATCGAATTCTGGCACGGGGAGCCGAGCGTGCGCGCGCAGTAGCCGCCCCCATCCTAAAGCAAACTTACGAGATTATAGGTATGGTTACCTGAAGCATACCTAAACAGATGTCTGCAGAATTAGACATTTAGGATACCAGTGTTTTGATAAATTAAGTGGCGGGCTGTTGAAATCAGCCCGCTTTTTATTTGGGGAAAATGATTTTAAAATTTTGTAATGAAAGGAATTTTTGAATATTTACTCACTGCACTGTACGAAAGAATATCTTTCTTCAATTCATTTCTTAGCGCATACAATACTCATATGGATAAGCGCGTCTCATGAAATTAGACTTTCGCAATATAAATCAACCTAATGAAATAAAAACAGAATGGGTCAACAAAAATGAAAAGTTTTTATATTCTTCCGATTTTAGTCCTACTGGCAGCGTGTAGCACGCCACTAGAGCAATGCATCAACGATTCATCTAAAGAATATCATGCACTTATGGCAAAAATAAAAAAGTCTGAAGAAAATATTTCAAGAGGATATGCAATTCATAGTGCTAGTGTGCCCTATACCTACCAAGGGACATGTTATAACGAATATATCGGGTCATATTCATGTCCACAAACTGGCTATCGCGTTCAAGAGACTCCGGTTGAGATTGATATTTCGCAAGAACGGGCAAAACTCAAGCGATTTAAGAAGCTCTTGCCAAATGCTCGCAAGGCTGCTGAGGCTGGTGCAAAGCAATGTCGCGCGCAGTTTCCTGAGGAGTAATAGGTCAATAGAATTTGCGCGCCTGATGGGTATATTGACTGCTAGAACTGTTTATTCTTTGTGGTCCGCCGGATCTGGAACATCTATGATCAGACTTAGGTGATTAGATGAAAACAGTGGCGACAGAATTGTTAAAAAATCGGATAGCCCAATTGTCGATTGCTGTTTCTGATATGCACATGGCCCGATCTCGCATTCCGCGCAAAGGCCGGTCACATAGCGGGACCCAAAGGCCTGTTTTATACGCAGGGCGCCGCATAGTCTGAAAGAGACTTCTTGATGCCAAGCCGCTGGATCCAGCAGGTTCGGAGCAATCCTGAGGTGCCAGCCGATCAGTCCGAGTTCGAGCGCGACAGGGCGGAGCTGCGGAAAGAGCAACCGCATGTCTCGGGTAAAGAGGGAAGCGTTGCACAAGGCGATCCAGTTCTTTGCGCAGCGACGCACACGGGTTTTGTTTTCATCACAAAAAACGCTGATAGGGTGCCCATCGGGCGAGCCTACCAGATCATAGCTGCCAACCCGCGAGGCTAGCGTGCGTATCACAGCCGCCACCCAGGGCCCAAAGCCATATTCGCGTATCATTCGTCCCAGCTCCGGGCCGTTATGGCTGAGCACGAAAAACAAAAGAACTGAAAAACCTTTGAACCGCCACTGTCCACCCGCGTCTCGGCCCCAAGGGTAGTGGTCTTCCCCCAATGAAGTTGTCCTCCACTATGTTTCGGAAAACGGAGGCAACA
>JAYQEA010000183.1:0-3333 GCA_038138625.1 Roseivivax sp. | reverse complement strand
CCCCAGGTCCGCGTGCTGTGACAGCTGCGCGAACCACTCAGGCATCTGCACGTTTGCTTATCGTTGAAGACAATGAAATCAACGCAATCGTTTTACGAGAAATGCTTGAACAAATGGGCCACACGGTTGAACTGGCCGATAGTGGCGAGTCCGGACTTGTTGCCGCTACGCACGAAGCATTTGATATGATTTTGATGGATATCTCGATGCCGGGCATGGATGGAAACGAAGTCGCAAGCAAGATCAGGGAAAGCGGCGGACCAAACCAAGCCACGATAATTGTGGCTCAAACCGCCCATGCCCGCCCAGAAGACCGCGATTTATTCAAAGCCTCCGGAATGCAAGACGTGCTGCTGAAACCGATTACGCGGCACAAGGTCGAAAGCCTACTTGCAGAGTATCTGTCTGGTAACGCTCCAGATACCGCACAATCTGCGACCGATCAGGAGATACTGGTTGACCTCGCGCTTTTGGACGAGCTGATCGAGACCATGGGGCGCAATCCCACCCGACAGATCGCAAAAAGATGTGAAACAGAACTGGACTCTGTACTTGAGGATCTCAGCACGTATCTAGCGACACCTGCATCCCGAGATGTCGAAGCCTTGGCAAAAAAAGCACATAAAACTGCCGGGACATGTGCCTTGGTCGGTGGGGTTCATCTGCACGGGCTGCTAAAAAAGATCGAACAAGCACTGCGAGATGGCAATCTGGAAGAGGTGTCACGGGTACGCCGCGAAATGGAGCCCGAAGCCACAAAAGCTCTGGATGCGATCAAAAACGCAATAGATGAAAAAGAAAGCGATTCATAATCCGCCCAACTGGCTAAGGCCGCGGTCTGTTGTCGGCGATTTTGAATTACTTTTACATCAGACAGCTGTAATATCGGCTGACAGAAGCTGACAGACCGTTGGTTGATCCGGGAAAGAACCAAACCTTTTATGTTGGCACTGCGTTTTTGAACGACCAAGATATGTTTCCAAACGGCGCTGCTCGTGCTGCGCCGCTCGAAATTGGACCATTTTTACCACAAGGTGTCGTGAAATTTGGTTGGCTTGTCGCTCTAGCGCATTGCCCTGAGCGGTAGGACGTCGTTCTCTGTCTTTATCACGTTCTGTCAATTAGAACGATCGGGGAAACGCAAAGTGAACCGGATATCACAAAAGGGAGAATAATCATGAAACTACGTGTCTCCGCTGCGGCGATCGTCGCCGGCGCGATGGCTCTGCCAGGTGCGGCTATGGCTGACTGTGGCGATGTCTCATTGGCTCGTATGAACTGGGCATCAGCTGAAGTATACTCGGTCATCACTGAATTCTTGATGGTGCAAGGCTATGGTTGCAACGTCACCGTGGTGCCATCTGCAACAACCACGGCCATCACGTCTCTGGCTGAAAATGGCGAGCCTGATGTCGTGCCCGAGCTTTGGGTGAATTCAGCTCCAGCCTATGAAGGCCTCGCTGCCGAAGGCAAAGTCATTAAAGCAGCCGACGTGATTTCCGACGGTGGCTCGGAAGCGTGGTGGATCCCGGCATATCTGGCCGAAGCGCATCCTGAGTTGACCACAATTGACGGAATTCTGGCCAATCCTTCCCTCGTTGGTGGCAGGTTCCACAATTGCCCTGATGGCTGGGGTTGCCGGATTGCAAACGACAATCTTGTCCAAGCTTACGGGTTTGCTGACGCAGGGATGGAAGTCTTTAACCACGGTTCTGGCGAAACGCTGTCAACGTCTATGGCATCTGCGTACCAAGCCGGCGAGCCATGGTTCGGATATTACTGGGGTCCAACGGCGCTTTTGGGATCATACGATATGGTTGCAGTCGACATGGGCGGCTACAACAAAGAAGCACACGCATGCAATGCGGGCGCGGACTGCGCAACGCCGGGCAAGTCGTCTTTTCCAGCAGCGCCTGTCTACACAGTTGTGACGGCTGATCTGGCGTCTTCAAAGCCTGAGATCATGGAGCTGGTGTCGAATATCTCGCTCAGCAACAAAGCCATTTCACAATTGCTGGCCTGGAAAGACGCCAATAATGCCTCTTCGGAAGAAGCCGCCGTCTATTTCTTGCAGACATCCGGCGACACTTGGAGCTCTTGGGTAAACGACGACGCCCGTTCGAAGCTGTCGGCTTTGCTGCAGTAATGTAGCGCACACCAACGGAGCCGGACCGCGTAGCAGCCCGGCTCCTCAAGGTAGTTCTCTGAACCGCTCGCCTCCTTCAGGCTTTGGAAAACGACCACTCACCAGCCACACCACCTTGGGTTGCTGCCCTGGCTTATGCGAAATCCCCGGAGAACCGTGTCGGCATTACTTTCTGAACGGGGAAAACTTATTGTTTTTTTGCGTGCTACCGGGTTATTTATTTGCGCAATCACCCCATTTTCAGAAATGCTCTTGACCCCAAACATCGTGTCGTCGGATCACTATACTCAAAGCACTTGGGTATTCTATTTTCTGGTCATTTTCAGTTTTGGCATCATTAATTTATTGTCTATGAGCCATTCAAAGTTTGCAGCAAGATTACCGCGCAAAATAGTGTACCATGAATACTTTGCGTCACGAATTGGCTTCATCCTGCTATTTTCCGTTTGTTTTCAGGTGTTCTTACAGAGCAGTCTCCCTCCTTGATTTTGAGGTTCTCTGGAACCCCAACTTTTGTAGAGTTGGAGGTGAAAGCCCTAAACCCAAATCGAGATAGAAAATTTTGTATTCGCGGTATTTTTCTGGAAAATAAGCCATATTATGCTGACGAAATCTGCAACATTTCCCCTGAAATCCTGAGCACGTTGAATGCAGGTGACCTCATTGTCGTTTCCGGAAACGGCAACTGGATGGGGGTCATTCCAGAGCGGGTCACCCGCGCCCATTGATGTTCCCACGACCACAGTGGTCTGGACCGCGCCTCGGCACCTATCGGCTTATGATGGATAGGGCACAATAACCGAAAACAGGCAGCTTAGCCGATCAGGTGGCAATGCAGTGCTTATTCGGTCAGGATTCGTTGGGCTGTTCCTTGGTAGTCCGCATAAATGCGCTGGATTGCAATTTGATCGGCAACGAATTTGGCATCGTGCCAAACCCCCCAGATGAACGAAGACCCTCTGCGCGACTGCCAAGGCAGGCCCACAAAGTACAGACCTTGCACGTCTGACACTCCGCGTTGGTGCAGCGGGCGTCCCAAGGCATCAAAACTGTCCGCTTTTATCCATCCAAAATCAAATGCATATCCTGTGGCCCAAATCACAGCACCAATCCCATCCAAAGCCAATCTGCGTAAGGGATTTGTGACACATTCGGGGTCTTCCGGAATGATGCGGGCATCCGGTTCC
>JAYQEA010000182.1:0-3355 GCA_038138625.1 Roseivivax sp. | reverse complement strand
CGATAGGTGGCAAAAGCCCCTTGGCATTTGAACGAAAGGCCGCATAAATGAACTGCGAGACCGCAACGCAAGCGTGAAAAGACTAGGGTTACACTCTCCGCAAACAGGGCTGAGGGGGCCACAAAATCAAATCGGACGTTTTACAGCTCAGTCAAATGCCAGTTTTCGGTAAAACTTTCACCCATGGTCAAAAATAAATCCAAGGCTTATTAATTATCGACATCCAAATGCGCGGAGTCTTACTCACCTTTATCAAAAAACATCAACTTATAGCACGCCCCTCGAGATGTTGTTCTCGCACAGAAGGAACGATGCAAGACGTCTCCCGAGGGTTTAACGCTGTCTAGGACTTGAACAAAAATTCAGATGGCAATGCTAAGCTGCTGCTGCATCAATAACGTCAATATGATCTGACAGTTGACTGATTTCAGTATCAATTTTCGCCAGGGTATTGCGGACTTTCCGAATGGCATTCATTCCAGTATCAACAGTCATAGAATTTTTCGAAATGATTTCACTAATATCCGTAGACGATTTACCAACGCGAGCGGAAAGCGCCTGGACCTGATCGGCCACAACGCCAAACGCTCTTCCGTGCTGGCCGGCTCTCGCAGCCTCTATCGATGCATTGAGTGCAAGAAGGTTGGTTTTCGCCGCAATATCCTCAATTAT
This sequence comes from Roseivivax sp., assembly GCA_038138625.1. Lineage (GTDB taxonomy): Bacteria > Pseudomonadota > Alphaproteobacteria > Rhodobacterales > Rhodobacteraceae > JAQXDR01. Next base: position 2,683 of record JAYQEA010000182.1, on the reverse strand, counting down.
TTCAACAATTTTCAGGGCCTCAACAGAGGCATGTTGGATATCGCGCAGCGCGTCATCGGCATCGTCTGCGGTCATTCGACTTTCATTGGTCATCCGCTTCATAGACAATGTTGATTTTGCTTGGGCTTCGCTAAAGTTGTCAACGCTTCGATTGAAATCGTGCGACATACCCGCAAATTTCCCCAAATCAGAGGTTTCCATTCGATACTGAAGATCGCCAGACGCCAAACGTTTTAGTGCGATTTCCATGTCGTCTGTAACACTGTCCACCACATCAAAGAGCTGGTTTACCCCTTCGCACGCTGTCGACAACATTCGGCTTGCCCCTTTTGGAGCATTTATGCGGTCGTGAAAAATACCCTTTGCAGCATTTTCGATCATGGCACTGATTTGTTCTACAAGCAGCTCATCGACACGTTTCCGTTCTTCCAGCTCAGCCAGCTCACGCTGGCTTTTCCGTTGGTTTTTTTGGTCTTCTGCAGCCATGCGTAGGGTCAGCTGATTGAACAACGTAGACAATTCTCCACACTCGTCCCCCTGCTCTACCTTGATCAATTCACCCGGCTTGGCATCGTTTTCCAACATACGGACGAGCATTTGCTGCAAGTGACCGGTACCAAGCGTTTGACCGTGCTCTGCCGTATTCAACCCATCAAACTCGTCTTTTTCAGCAACCCTTAGTGGTATGAAACTATTTATCATTTTCAGACCTATGTAGGAGACGCCAAAGGCCCAGGCAAAGACCATCAAAACGCCACCGGTCTGTACCGCTATTTGCATTGCGCGCGAAGTTGCAAGTAGAGCATCTGCCGGTGCCAAAACACCGACAAGGATAGTCCCTATGGCGCCTGAAAAACCATGCACACCGATTGCGCCAACCACATCGTCAATTTTCCAGACGTGTAATAACAGGTAGTTGAAATATTGCGCAGACATTCCGCCAATGAAACCCACCAAAGCTGCAGCTTGAATTCCGAACACATCGGGACCCGCGGTTACACAAACCAGTCCTCCGAGCAGCCCGTTGATTACTCTATCAACTTTCAACTTTCGTCCATCAACGACAACGCTGTACAGCAATCCACCGATACCACCAAACACTGCTGCAAAAACTGTATTTGTGATGATTGTTGGCACCACATCACTGAGTGCAAGCGCCGAGCCCCCATTAAAGCCCAGCCAACCAACCAAGAGAATAAGGGCACCAGCAGCTGAAATGACCGGATTATGCCCCGAGATGTCAAGCACCTCCCCACTTTTACCATAGCGCCCGATCCGCGGGCCAATGACCATAGCGGCGGCAAGAGCAACCCAAGCTCCTACCCCATGAACGACAGTCGATCCGGCAAAGTCCATAAATCCTAAATTACCCAATACGGGTGCGTTTTCGGATTCAAGCGCACTTCCCCAAGCCCAATGGCCAACGACCGGATAAATCAAGGTACCGATAAGAATGGCCGCGAGCGTATATCCCCAAAAAGAACATCTTTCGGCAATGACTCCGGACACAATTGTGGCCGCAGTTCCACAGAACATTGCCTGAAATGTAAAAAATAACAGGGTATTACCATCCATCCTATCGGGCAGCATGTATATCCCACTGGCGCCGAACCATCCACCAACAGAGATGCCAAACATCAGGCTAAAACCGATTATCCAATAGCCAGCAATTGAAACCACAAAATCAGTAAGATTTTTTTGCGCAACGTTAATCGTGGTTTTTGATCTGACAAATCCACATTCCAAAAGAAGGAACCCGATCTGCATAAAGGCAACAAGAGCAATGGCAACCAGTATCCAAGAATGATCTATTCGGTTGGCATTGGTCGCGACAGTATCTGCCATTAAAACTGAAGACGTTAAAATATAGGCAGCGCACACAGCTGCCCCACGTGTCAAGGCTTTCATCATATTGGACTCGTATTTAAACTGCTCAATGAAAATTTTTTACGGCATCAAACCTTTCAAAACATCTAAACACAGCGAACAAAAAACAGCCATTTTGTTGTTATTGCTAACATTTTTATGAATATCTTTTGCTGAAATTTCAGATAATTTTACACTTGATAGTGTCAAAGCGTAAAACCACCCAAGTACGACGTCGCAGAAAAATTCGGATAACGACTACAGGATTTTGCAACGCCCGGTACTTAGGCGTCGGCGTGGAGCAAGGGCTGCCATGTCTTTTGCTGCATCTACCAGTCGAGGCCAGCCAACAGCATCGCCATTTTCGCCGCCCTCACGCCGTCCGACCCTGCTTCGCAGCTGGCCGCCGACACACCGACCTCGCTCAAGACACATGAAAAACAGGCCTGCTGGATATCGCACCGGATGATCTTCAAAAGATCCCCCTGTAGCCCAAGAGACATAAAACAGCTGACCAGGATCTAGATCGTCTTTCAAAATCTTCTTGGCCCGCGCCACCCTGCCCTTCAACCGCAATACGCCATTCATCCAACGAAGTGATAACAGCGCACTTTGCCGATATAGCTGATACCTAAGGATGGGGGCGGTGTTGCGGTCACCCTCTCGCAAAACTGGGTAACCGTCCAAAACCTGACAGAAAGATGCGGTGCGGTGTGGATGGTGTGCGAAGCTCAGGCCAAATTCGATAGTCAGTCTGCGGCGGTCAGCCTGATTGGACCAAAGTTTGGCTGCGGGCCTGAAACGCGTTGGCCGCGGG
>JAYQEA010000181.1:359-3362 GCA_038138625.1 Roseivivax sp. | reverse complement strand
AGACAGGAGGATCTATGCGCATTCCCTACGCGTATCTCAAGCAACAGACGTGGCTCTATCGCCGAACCTATCCAAGGGCCCTGCAGCCGGTGCTGGGGCAGGCACTGAAGCAGTCGTTGAAGACCGGCGATGCCAAGCTGGCCAAGGTACGGGCGGCCGAGGTCAGCTTCTCGCGCAGGTCCGTATAGCCGCCAACGCGCTCGCCTTCTATTCACGCTTGGGGCGTCGTTTTGACGTCATACTCGGCTTTGAAGGCGTTCACTTCGGCGTGTGTTCGGAAAAGCCGGTCATCGACATCATATCCCTGACGTTCGAGAAGCCAGCGTGCCTTCTGCCCGGATGGGCACAGATGATCTGGCAGAGCCATTCAGTAGAGCACAGCCGTCTTGCCCACTGCTGTTTCGGCCGGATTTGTATCAATGTCGGCAACATCGCGGGTGTCCTTGGGTATGGGTTTCTCCTGTTCTGTTGCTGGTATGCTGGAAAGCGGTGGGTGCTTTGGTCTTAAATGTTTATATATACCCCGTCAGGGTATATAATCAATGGAACGAATTTTGGGTCTACATTCACTCGACTTTTTATCCGCCAACATGCGAATAGAGAACTATGCACGAAAACCGCGAAGCCACTTTGAAACGTCTGAAACGCCTTGAGGGTCAGGTCCGCGGGATCGCCCGGATGGTGGAAAATGACCGCTATTGCGTTGATGTTCTGACACAAATCGCAGCAGTGCGCGCTGCGCTGAAAGGCGTCGAAAAGCTCGTGATCGACGATCACGCATCCCATTGCATCGAAGATGCACTTGCATCCGGTAATCGGGAGGACCAGCGGGCGAAGTTCACCGAACTCCTGGAATTGCTCGACAAGGCGCGCGGCTAAGTCGTCAAAGATTTACGGGTGGCGTCGTTACACTGGTGATGGTTGCCGTTGCCAACAGGATCATCACGACGGCCAGCATTTCCATTGAAATAGAGCGCCGCAGGGCATGAGCTGCACCGGGTTTCTTAGCACGCAATGCAGGGACCAGCTTCACCTTATTCCAAGTTGCAAAGCCCAGGAGGACCGCAACAATCGCGATTTTGACCAAAAGGGCTAAACCGTAGGCCGTTCCAAATAGCGCAGTCACAGAACCTGAAAGGAGCCAGGCGAGTGTTGTGCCTGCAATGATCAGGACGGCCACTCCGAAAGCGGCGAGGTTTCCAAAGTGGTGCAACAGATCAGCACCATCGGGGTCAAGTGCCGCCCGATGCAATGGCACAAGCGCACCAACCCAGAAAGCAGCGGCTAGAAGATGTAGCACCAGCAGGATTGCTAGTGCTGCTCTGGGCTCCCCAAGAGCGTGGCCCACTTGAGCAAAGGATATCGCCACAGCAAAGCTGCCCGCCAGAGCAATCCATTGTCCAATACGGTGCACCAGAATTGCGACTATCGCAATTTCGCCTATCCCGCGCCATATGGCAGCAGTCCCAAGTGGACTTTCCCAAACGAAGCCAAGCATCATTGGATCGGTCGCGCCCTCAAAACCCATCCCGGATATCCGTGCTGCACGAATGCCGAACCGGAAGGCCAGCACAGCGAGGCCAGCAAGCGCCGCAACGACGGCGAGCTTCCGTGCCAGTTGGAGGACAGACGCCTCGGCGCGGTTTGCGAAGACAAAGGAAAACAGGACGCCACCCATCGCAATGAGTGCCGCGCCATAGCCAATCGCCTTGGCCAAGATGGCCAAAACGACAAGACCATCGATGGGGGCCAATCCGGTCACTGAGCGACCGTAAAGGAGAAGCCACCCTGCATCGGGTGGCCGTCCGACGCCATGCCGCGCCAGTCGAAGCGATAGCTTCCAGGCGCAAGCTGTTCCAAAGGCAAAGCTCGAAACTCTGTCGCGGGGTCCATTCCTGTCGCGCGTTCGATTTCGACGTCACCGTCGGACGAGGTGAGCGTGACTGAAATAATGCGCATCGGATCATCGAACCGCATTGAAAGCTCCGGCACTTCGGTGACTGTCGCACCGTCGGCGGGTGTTGTTGCCTCAGATTTCGAATGCGCGAAGGCAAGAGCGGGAGCAACTACAACGGCCAGGCCGAGAAGAGTTTGTGTGATCATCGGAATTTTCCTCTAGTCGGATTGGGCGTTCAGCTCGTCGTGATACTCACGAAGGTCATCAGGCCAAGTTGATTTGATGAAGGACAGCACTGCAATGATCTCGTCATCGGTGAGCACACCCTCAAAGACAGGCATGCCGGATGGTGGCGCATCCTCCATCAGACCGGCAAGACCATATTTGGTCAAGGTAAAAAGCGTTTCGTCATCATGGTGCCACGTATGGCCTGTTGCGTCATGTGGCGGTGCTTGCAGCAGTCGATCTTCTCCACGTATCCGCCACTTTGGCTGCCCTTCTAGGCGCGCACCATGGCAAGCGGCACATTGGTCTGCGTAGATGCCTTGGCCCACGGCGATCACTTCGGCGTCGTCAGGCGTCAAAATACCAACCGATTGGGAAGGTTGCGCCAGAACAAATGCCGCTGCGAAACCGGCGAGCGTGAGGCCACCGGTTGGCAAAACGGCTTTCCGACTTACCATCAGGTGTCGAACAGCTGCGCCGTACCAGCGCGGTAGTATACCGTGCCGGTGCCAGCCTCTCCACCAAATGCAATGACATCGTAGCGGGCGGATGGGTCGTAGCCCATGCCAGGAGAACCCATTGGCATGCCTGGAACAGCAAGCCCTGTGATATCTGGACGATCGTGCAAAACAGTTTCCAATGCTTCGAATGGTACATGCCCTTCGAAGATGTATCCAGCCGCTTCAATGGTGTGACAGGAGGCGAGCTTAAGCGGAATGCCACGCTCTGCTTTCTGCGCATCGGGGTCGGTCAGTTCCTCTACGGTGACGGCGTAGCCACGAGCGCGAGCGAGGTCAGCCCAAGCGTGACAGCATCCGCAGCTCGGTGAGGCGAGAACGCGCATAGGCGTACCAGCACGCGCAGGCAGAGCAGCCATAACA
>JAYQEA010000181.1:0-349 GCA_038138625.1 Roseivivax sp. | reverse complement strand
GGGTAGTGAAGTGACGACGTGTGATCATGTTTGTCGGTCCTTTGATTTGAAAGTTGAATGGATTGCGAGCGAGCGCCCGTTGCCGTTCAGACTTTTGGAGGACCGGTTGGGACAGACAGCGTCAGGTTTGAAAAATCGCAATCAGCGTACGTCCAAGCCACGACCGTACTGTTTGCAGGATTGATTGGCGAAATCGCCGATGTAGAGGCTAGATCGCCAAAACAGGGCATTGACCCCATGCCGCTGGTGGCGTCGCAGCAGTCCGCGAGCGCCTTCTCAGCATCAGCCGAAGGATCGCTTTCTGACATTTGGGCGTGGTGTTCGGTGTGATCCGATCCATGGTGCAAGC
>JAYQEA010000180.1:0-3441 GCA_038138625.1 Roseivivax sp. | reverse complement strand
ACACAGACACTGCTACCGTCTCAATCAATGTCACAAACGTTAATGATGACCCGACGGTGTTGGATTTGTCTCATTATGAGACCGGCACCACGATCACGGGGACGAATATCTGGGGCACTTCTGAACGCTCGTATATCAATCAGGATGGTGAAACCATAAACTTTGACGGCGTAAGTCGCATCATCACCGGCAGCGGGAACGATACATTCCAAGGTGGCTATGTCCGCCACCAGATTTCCAATATCGACATGGGCGCCGGAGATGACCAGTTTAATCTGGCGACTTTCGATGGCATTCAACTCGATATTAGCGCGGGCGCAGGGGATGATACTGTATGGGTCGGTGGACGCATGGGCACGGGCTTTGCAGGGTTGATGAATGGCCATGTGATCGGCGGAGAAGGCTTTGACACGCTGAAAATTGAAGGTGAGATAGACAACCTTTCTTTCAGCCATGTTGGCGGTGGCGCGCAGGTGACGGACGGTGTGAACACCGTAACATTTGATGAGATTGAAGTGCTTCGCTCGGGTCGTGGCGATGACCATTTTACCGGTTACATCGATAGAGACCTCGAAACAATTTTTATGGGAGATGGCGACGACACCTACAGTGCATTCACCATGCTTGATCAGCAGTTGAATGTCGATGCCGGTAAGGGTGATGATACGGTCACGATTGGCGGTCACCCCGGATCAGGTGGTACCGGGGTGCTTACAGGCCATGTAGAAGGCGGTGCCGGAACCGACACATTGAGGGCTGGGCTCATGGCACGTGGGGAACACGGCGACGCCCTGAAGCTGACACTTAATGCAGACGGCACAAGTGGCACTGTTGGCTATGAGAACGGGCAAAGCGCAGAGGCGTCGTTCAGCGGTTTTGAGCGCTATGAATTCGCAAGCAACCGGGCCAACCCTGTAAACGACCAATTTGTCGATGCGACGGCGACCTCTGTGGATTTGACGCTAAACACATTGAATGGCAATGACTCCATTCTCAGCGGCAATGGTGATGACACCCTGATGGGAGGCAATGGCGATGACATAATTGGCGGCGGCTCTGGCAACGACGTCATCGACGGTGGCACCGGGGCCGATACCGTGATCATGGCAGGTTCTGTCGTCAACTACATGTTTGGGACCTACGCATATATCCGCATCCATGACGCCAAGACAGGCATTGGCGGTGACAATCAGGTCTCCAACTTCGAGCGACTGAGGTTCGACGAAGGCGATTTTGCCTGGCAGCGTGGAAACAATGCCAACAACAACATGACAGCCGTCGACGAAACAGGGGTGATTATGGTCGGCCTGCATGGGTCAGATACATTGACCGGCCACAACGGGGACGACGTTCTGATTGGCGACAATGGCGCCAACTTTACCTGGCAGAACGGTCAGGACGTGCTCAATGGAGGGGCTGGTGATGACATTTTGATAGGCAACGGTGGTGCAGATACATTTGTCTTCGAAGGGTTGCATGGGCACGACACGATTGCAGATTTCGAGATTGGCGTGGATACGCTCGATGTGACGGGTCTGGCCGGTTTCCATTCGGCATGGTGGCCCGTGGAGGACCGCGAAGTCTATCTGGAGGTTGCCGACGGAGATACCAAAATTTCCTTCAACGATCAGAGTATCACTTTGATTGGTGTCGATTTCCGGGATGGATATGCAAGCCCGTCTCAATTTGCGGCTGATAATATAATCTGGACGCCTGAAGTCGACATCTTGGGAGATCCGCTTATTTGAGACTGACGTTTGAAGGGTCAATGGGTCGCTTCATCGGCTTTGTATAGCTGGCATTGCATGGAGTGCCCTCAGGACCGGCAACACAGTTGGTCCAGAAGGCCCTATGCTGTGACCTTCTGATGACACTTTTCAAACCCGCCGATAGCGCTGCGTTTATCTTGTTGCGGAACCAGAAACAGGGCTGTCATTTTCTGACAGGTCAGGTTTGGATCTGATGCCTGAGCAAGGGCCAATCAACAGCAACCAGCGCCGTCCAGGACCAGCCGATGCGCGGCCCCAATGGCCGTGAAACTAAGCCAGAAACTGACGGTGGTTACTCAGATCCTACAAAAAGATCCAATACCCGGAGCGGGAGGCGCTATGGGACATGATCCTCGCGCGTGGACTCTGACATTGTTCCGAATACTGTGGTTCAACCATCCCCCTTCAGTGCGACAGGGAAATTGACTGCACCCGTCGTCGTTAATTCAGTCAAAATCCTGAACGAACTGCCAGTTGTGCGGGCGATAGTCCCACGCTTGGCCTCAATCATATTGTTACAATACTCTTATTCGCACATAGTAGGCCTACTATGTGATTGTTCCAAAGGGACCCCAATATGCGCAGCACAAAAACAATTCATGTCGTGTCCTGCCATGCCGAAGGTGAGGTGGGAGACGTCATTGTAGGCGGCGTGCTGCCACCCCCCGGTCAGACGCTTTGGGAACAACGCAATTGGATCGCACAAGATCAAACCCTCCGAAATTTTGTTTTGAATGAACCCCGTGGGGGTGTGTTTCGCCATGTAAACCTATTGGTGCCCCCCAAACACCCTGATGCGCAGATGGGGTGGATCATTATGGAGCCAGAAGACACACCACCGATGTCGGGTTCAAACTCGATTTGTGTGGCGACCGTTCTGCTGGACAGCGGCATAATTCCTATGGTCGAGCCAATTACCGAGATGGTTTTAGAAGCACCTGGCGGTCTTATCCACATACGAGCAGAATGCCGTAACGGGAAAGCCCAAAGTATTACGGTTCAGAACCTTCCCTCGTTTGTTGGGGATGTCGGAGTTACACTGAACGTCCCCGGGTTAGGAAAACTCATTGTCGACACTGCCTATGGCGGCGATACTTTTGTTATTGTTGACGCAGACGCGTTGGGGTTTACGCTTGATGCTCCCGAGGCTGGACGTCTTGCAGAGCTTGGTATGCGCATAACCCAAGCTGCGAATGATCAACTGTCTTTTCACCACCCCGAAAACGCGGAATGGCATCATTTTTCATTTTGCCTTTTTGCTGGGCCGTTGGAGCGCAAGGGCAGCAGTTTGCGCACAAAGGCTGCGGTTGCGATCCGACCGGGAAAAATCGATCGGTCTCCAACAGGAACAGCCCTGTCAGCACGCATGGCGCTGCTGCATCAATCGGGTCAGATGGACATCGGAGAAACAATCACAGCGCGGTCGATCATAGGCTCGGAGTTTCACGGGACAATCTCGCAAACGACAAAGGTCGCTGGTATCACTGCAATTATTCCTGAAATTACCGGCCGCGCCTGGATAACAGGGACACATCAGCACCTGCTGGATCCAGATGATCCTTGGCCCGAAGGCTATCGTCTTACTGATACCTGGCCTGCTTATGGATCGAGATCATAAGGTAATCCCCCTGAAAGAAGGGGTGTTTGAAGGTAGGATTTTCTCGAATGATAG
>JAYQEA010000179.1:0-3522 GCA_038138625.1 Roseivivax sp. | reverse complement strand
CGCAATACGGTGCGGAAAAGGGGCTGACATCACTTGCTGCGGCCCTCGCTGGTGGTAACCTGATTTACGAAAGTTCCGGCATGACTGCATCGCTTTTGGGCGCGAGCTTCGAGGCGTTTGTTCTAGATGACGAGATGCATTCAAACACGTACCGCATCTTGCGAGGCATCGAAGTCAGTGACGAAAACTTGGGCTTTGATGCAATCAAAGAAGCCGTTTTGGGGCCCGGCCATTTTCTGGGTGGAGCGCAAACACTTTCTGCGATGGAACGGGATTATTTCTACCCATCACTTGCAGACCGAAATGAACCACAAAGCTGGGCCGAAAAAGGTGCAAAAGAGTCATGGACGGTCGCTGGTGAACGGGTGCGCGACATCCTTGCCACTCACTATCCGGACTATCTCTCGACCGACCAGGACGCCATGATCCGCAGTCAGTTTCGCATCATCTGACACTATCAGGGGAATTTTACGCCACCGGCAAAAGGCACAATTCGTCTTTCAGCCACGGCATCGCCTCGGTCGCGGGATGGATCAGGCGCGTTTCGACAAGAGTCCGCATCGCCGCGTTGATGGTTCCCACAATTTCGTCAGTGCATTCCTCGCGTGCGAATAGCGACAAATGACGCGCAAAGCCTTTTCCAGGAAACGCGTGAAGCCGGACCTGCGTATGAAACCGTCGGGCCCTAAAGTAGCAGGCGGGCGTCGTCACAGCCCAGCCTGCGCCAGCCGCAATCATCGCCATCATTGTTTGGTTGCTTTCAATTTCAAATCGGACAGGAATATTAATTTTCAAGCGTCTTAATTGCGCGTCGATCTGCTTACTGATCCTTTGATCCTTGGCGTAATGCAACATCGTCAGGTCCGTCGAACCTGTCAGAAAATCTACCGGGCGGTTTGGGCAATGCGCAGGTACAGCCAACACAAAGGGATCGCGAAGCATCGGGATTTCTTGCAATTGGTCAGTGTTATCGTGGGGACTACTTGCGATACCGATGTCCAACAAGCGCCCCTGCATCATAGTCAATATATCGCTGCTAGATCGCGTGTAATGGGTAAAGTCACATTTGGGCATACCATTGGCCAAAAGCACCGCCAGTTCTGGTCCGATATCGCTATCGAAGTCTTCAATAAGACCAAATTTCAGATGGCGTGCTTCGGTCATATTCCCAAGAGTAACTTCAGTCTGCGCCAATCGAATAAGTTTCAGTGCTTCATCGATATGTTTAAAAAACACGATACCCGCTGGTGTAAGTGCCATTGGCCGTCGCCCATGATTGAGCAGAGTAACCCCCAATTGCGTCTCAAGACTTCGTACATGGTGCGAAACAGTGCTAATCGATAATCCAGCCTCGCGAGCGGCAGCTTGAACTGATCCATGGCAAGCCGTTAAGTGAAAAACCTCAAGCCCCTTTAGGCTTATTTGGGACATGTTCATGGCTTTCCATTCATTCCTATAAACGATCTAATTCATACTCTTTTCACATCACGCGTCTCCAAAAAACCACAAGTCAGCAAACAGGTCAGTCATGAAATGAACTACCTCGGGTTTGAGGAAAAGCTGAACACTCTTTAAGAAGGTTCTGAACCTGCACGTCATTATCCATTTTTTGCGCGGATGCATCCCTGGTAAATTCTCGACCTTATTTTCGTGAGATCGGTCAAAGATCCACCGCTGCAACTAAGGTGTCGCACATCATTTCAGAGCAGTAAGTGCAAGCTTATGCGTCTTTTACACGACCATATCAGTCTCCAGTGCCCCATCCGATCCAGACAATAAATCACCCGCCCTGCAATGTGCCATCGGGGACGGTTTTAGTCAGGCCAGATGCCCAACACTATACTTTCACATACCCGGTAAAAAAAATTGGAACACCCAAACACCTCAATGGATAGGTCGGATATTCTCCTATGGCGTGTGAAATACAACAAATGGATAACGCCACAAAATTTTGATCAACCTATTCGGTAAATTGGATAGGCGCACTAAGCCTACGACCTGTCAATAATCCGTCTGCCCTTCTACCACTGGAAGTTTCCCACAACCTATAAATTGTGCGGGCGACACAGAATATCAGTTGGGGTTTCAATCATATGAGTTTTTCTGGTTATACATTTATTGGCGCAAATGCAGGCGACCGGAGCGGCATTTCAGTACAAAGCGTGGGGGATTTCAGCCAGGACGGACTGAATGATCTGCTAATCTCGGCTCGTGGCGGATTTGGGTACCTGGTTGCATCTTCGGATTTCGCCAGCGCTGATGCGGCTGACGGCACCATAGATGGCTCTATCTCACTATCCAATATTGCTGCGCAATCGGATTCGTATGTCATCGGCGACGCACCGCAGATCAACAGCCTCTCCGATGGCGGCGATATCGATGGCGATGGCGTGGTGGATATCCTGATACGCAGCACCGACGCCTACATCTTGTCAGGGGCCGAAATCGCAAACGCCGATGCGGCGGACGGAAGCTCTGACGGGATCATTGCGCTTGCCAATGTTGCCAGCCAAACCAACTCTTATCACTTTGCGCAAACCAACAACGTTGACCGGGTGAACCAGATCGGAACCGGTGGCGACTTTGACGGTGACGGCTTCGATGACATCGTGATCGGTGGTCAGCTGATCGATGGTGGTGGCGTCAGTAATACCGGCGGAAGCTTCTTGATTTCAGCGGCTGATCTGGCCGGCGCGGATGGTGAAGACGGCACAGATGGCTCAATCCACGTTGATAACCTTTTGTCCCAGAGCAAATCGTATGCGATTGAAGGCGACGCGCAGGTATCTGGCGGCTATTACATAAAATCACTTGGCGATATTGATGGCGATGGCAAGGGTGACTTTGGCCTTGGTGCACTTGGCGCACCCGGCGATGACACTACCAATGCAGGTGAAACTTTTTTACTGCGTGCTGCGGATCTTGCGGCGGCGGATGCAGAGGATGGCGCTGACAAAACGATCGCGTTGGCGAACATCCAGAATATATCCACCGCTTACCAGTTCAACGGTGAAACCAACGGCGATCGTGCCGCGTTCATTTCCAACGCTGGCGATTACAATAACGACGGAACCTCTGACTTTGCCATAACAGCCGATCTTGGGGATTCCGTGTATATCCTGTGTGGCACGCGGTTGGACGCGGCCGATCTTGCAGATGGGTTCGACGACCAGAATATCAGTGTCACCAACATCTCGGCGCAACCCGGATCATACATCTTTTCGGCAGCGACAGCCGGGGATCGTCTCAGCTTTGGTGGCGGTGCCGATATTGACGAGGATGGTAAAAGCGACCTGCTGTTCAATTCTACCCGTGCGGACGACGGCGCCAAAGCCGAGGTCGGCGTAAGCTATCTTTTGATGGGCGCCCAATTGGGCTCTGCTGACGGTGCCGATGGCACAGCGGACAGTGCCGTTGATGTTGCAAACATAGCTGCGCAGGTGGGATCATACAAAATCGTCGGCATTGGGGCCAACGACAGAATGGGCGGCAGGTTCATAGGCGATATGAACGGTGATGGTC
>JAYQEA010000178.1:0-3532 GCA_038138625.1 Roseivivax sp. | reverse complement strand
GCGTTGAAAGAACCAGAAGAGAGAAAAATCCGCCGTAGGCCCTGCAACGGACTAGGCGCGCCTCTTGGACCGTTTCATGCGCTCAGTTGCGCACTTAGCTCTTGCGCCAAGAGATTACCACTTATATACGCGCGCAAGTTCCGAGTTTGGAACTGGTTGCCGGGCGATTCCCCGGTGGCTTGGGTTCGAAGAGGCTGTGCGATGGTCGTATGTCCTCCTCTCAACTCCAACATTGTGTATAAGGCTGTTCGATGAACCAGAACATCCGTATCCGGCTCAAAGCGTTTGATTATCGTGTTCTTGACGCCTCCACTCAGGAGATTGTCAACACGGCCAAGCGCACCGGTGCTCAGGTACGCGGTCCAATTCCGCTACCGAACAAAATCGAAAAATTTACCGTTTTGCGTGGTCCCCACGTGAACAAGAAATCTCGTGATCAGTTCGAGATCCGGACGCATAAACGTCTTCTCGATATCGTCGATCCGACCCCGCAGACTGTGGACGCGCTGATGAAGCTCGATCTTGCTGCTGGTGTCGACGTCGAGATCAAGGTCTGAGGAGGGCAAAACACATGCGCTCTGGAGTGATCGCTAAGAAAGTCGGAATGACCCGGCTGTTTATGGAGGACGGCAAGCAGATTCCTGTAACCGTTCTTTTAATGGAAAACCTGCAAGTTGTCGCGCAGCGTACTGCTGAGGATCATGGCTACACAGCCGTGCAGTTGGGCTGTGGTACGGCAAAGGTCAAGCGGGTTAGCAAGGCGATGCGAGGACATTTCGCAAAAGCCTCTGTCGAACCAAAGCGGAAGGTGGCCGAGTTCCGTGTGGCACCTGAAAACCTAATTGAGGTTGGCGCCGAAATCACGGCAAACCACTATCTGGACGGTCAGTTTGTTGACGTCTCCGGCACGTCTATTGGTAAAGGCTTTGCCGGTGGTATGAAGCGTCACAACTTCAGCGGTCTGCGCGCCACACATGGTGTGTCGATCAGCCACCGTTCGCACGGCTCGACGGGTCAGTGTCAGAACCCTGGTAAAGTGTTCAAAGGCAAGAAAATGGCCGGTCACATGGGGGCGGTTCGCGTAACCACCCAAAACCTGCAGGTCGTTAAAACAGATGCCGATCGTGGGATCATCATGATCAAGGGCGCTGTTCCTGGTTCCAAGGGAGGCTGGGTCACAATCAAAGACGCGGTCAAGAAACCGGCGCCTGAGGGGCTGGTCTTGCCTGCTGCGATTCGTGCGGCCGATGCGCCTGCTGCCGAGGGGGACGCGTAGATGAAACTTGATGTGATTAAACTGGATGGTGCCGCTGCGGGCGAAGTAGAGTTGGACGAAGCTCTGTTTGGTCTGGAGCCGCGTGCTGATATCTTGCATCGTGTCGTTCGCTGGCAGCGCAACAAAGCGCAGGCGGGAACACACAAGGTGAAAACCCGGTCCGAGGTTAACTATTCCACTAAGAAGATCTATCGCCAAAAGGGCACCGGTGGCGCACGTCACGGTTCCCGTAAGGCACCCATCTTTCGCAAGGGTGGTATTTACAAAGGCCCGACGCCACGTAGCCACGCGCATGATTTGCCGAAAAAGGTTCGTAAGCTTGGCCTGATGCTGGCTTTGTCTGCCAAGGCAAAAGCAGGATCTTTGGTTGTGATTGATGCGGCTGAGGCGGATGGTAAAACATCCACATTGGCGCGTCAGGTCCGCGAGTTGGGCTGGAAGCGCACGCTTGTCATCGATGGGGCCTCGGTCAATGAGGGTTTCGTCAAGGCTGCGTCAAACATTGATGGCTTGGACATTCTGCCGTCCATGGGCGCAAACGTCTATGACATCTTAAAGCGTGATACGCTGGTTCTGACCAAAGCGGGTGTCGAAGCACTGGAGGCTCGATTGAAATGAGCGCAGCAGCAGATCATTATGATGTAATTCGCAAGCCGATCATCACCGAAAAATCGACAATGGCGTCGGAAAACGGTGCGGTCGTATTTGAGGTGGCTATCTCGGCGAATAAACCGCAAATTCGCGAGGCAGTCGAAGCACTGTTTGGCGTCAAGGTAAAGGCGGTTAACACTACCATTACCAAGGGCAAGACCAAGCGGTTTCGTGGTCGTCCCGGTCGTCGTAAGGACGTCAAAAAGGCTTATGTCACTTTGGCTGAAGGCAACACCATCGACGTGTCCACCGGCCTTTAAGCCTACAATCGACGTTTAAAGAGATCATTTAGCCTCCGGCCTGTCATCGGCCGGAGGCTTTTTCTTGCAATACCGATTTTACATGAAACGTGGGAAAGGCCCTAGTCTCTCTAAAGTCATATTGTTATACTATTACATCTGTGTGGTGAGGATGTGATGAAGTGAAAAATAGTAGGGATACCCGCCGGTTCGAGACCAATTTGGGAAGGACGCCGATCAAACGGCGAAGGGGTGCGGGGGATCCGATGCGCGAGTTTGACCAGTTGCCTGAACCGTTACGCGCTTGGCTTCGCCAGGCGTCTTTACCATGGTCGCCGCGCTCCTGTCGGCGCCTATGGAGCCAGTATCGAAAAGCTGGGTTGAGTACCGAAGAAACCCTTGGACGCCTGTCTGCGGCAGAGTCTCGGTTGTTGACGAAATAGCGTGTAGTTGCGCCGCCTCTTGGTATTTCAAGGCCTTGACCATGGCATTCAACGACTGTACGAGATCCCATCGCTTATGATGGATTCGTCCGTGTTGAGTGTATTCAAAAGTTGGGGACCTTCGGGGCCCTTTGTATCAGGGTAGGACACGATCTACTCTTCACATAGCGCCTGTCCACAGGCGCACTGCTAACGGAAGACAGAAAGCATGGCACTCAAGTCGTACAAGCCGACGACGCCGGGCCAGCGCGGGCTGGTGCTGATCGACCGTTCAGAGTTGTTTAAAGGACGCCCCGTCAAGGCTCTTACAGAGGGTTTGACGAAATCGGGTGGCCGCAACAACACTGGGCGAATTACAGCACGTCGCCGCGGTGGCGGGGCAAAACGCCTCTACCGGGTCGTAGATTTCAAGCGCAACAAGACGAATGTCGCGGCAACCGTCGAACGGATCGAATATGATCCGAACCGGACCGCATTTATTGCTCTGATCAAGTATGAAGACGGCGAGCAGTCTTACATTCTTGCGCCTCAGCGTCTTGCTGTAGGGGATCAGGTTATCTCTGCTGATCGTGCGGATGTTAAGCCCGGAAACGCAATGCCCTTTAGCGGTATGCCTATCGGAACAATTGTCCATAATATCGAGCTCAAGCCCGGTAAAGGTGGTCAGATCGCGCGTGCGGCCGGAACCTACGCGCAGTTCGTGGGACGGGACGGCGGGTATGCGCAAATTCGCCTGAGCTCTGGTGAACTGCGTATGGTCCGCCAGGAATGCATCGCCACAGTGGGCGCGGTTTCGAACCCAGACAACAGCAACCAAAACCTTGGTAAAGCTGGTCGCGTCCGCCATATGGGCAAACGTCCAAGCGTGCGTGGTGTGGTTATGAACCCGATCGACCACCCGCACGGTGGTGGTGAAGGCCGTA
>JAYQEA010000177.1:0-3566 GCA_038138625.1 Roseivivax sp. | reverse complement strand
CACACTCGATAAAGTCGCTTGAGAAGAACTAAACAGTCTCCGGTAAAACCGGAGCTGTTCATAGGTACATTTTTCCTTGGTCAGAATTAAGCGCCGCACAAGTGTTATGATACATTTTAGTTACTTCTTTGACTTCGGTTCGTAATGAAACTCGCTGCCTAAATCTTGAGCCAGAACTTTGATAGTCTCTCTTTGTTTGCATCGACGTCACTGCCGGACACTTCAACAGATGTCGCTGCCCTAGGACGTGCACCTAACGCTCTTTGAACCCGCACTACAGATTTTCTGCGAGTGTTCTCAGTGTCCACCCCCGATAGTAGACACGATGGGTCACTCTATGAGGAAGCGATCAAACGGATAGCCAGGCTTTATGCTGTTGAGAAAGAGGCGCGTGGCAAATCGCCAGAAGAGCGGGCTGCCATTGGACAAGCGGAGGCAAAGCAAATCTTTGACGACCTTGAAGGATAGCTGCATGCACAGTTGCCCGAGAGATCGGGCAGGTCGCCACTGGCCAAAGCAAACCACTACGCTTTGGATCGCATGTCAAAGGCGCATCCATATCTTGAGAATGGCTTCCTGAAATTGGACAACAACACCGCCGAATGCGTCGTCAAGCAGATGGCCATTGGCACGAAAACTTAATCTTTGCGGGTTCTCAAGGTGAGGGCAGTAGCCATGGCTATTGTCAACGCACTTATCGAAACCGCCAAGTTCAATAAAGCTGATCCGCAGATTTGGCTGACGTAAGTCCCAGACCAAATAGCCGACCACAAAATCACACGTCTCGACGAACTTATGCCCTTGCATTATTCTGCCCAATCAGCACAGCGGGTGTGCAAACGCCACGCCAGAGCGCCTTCACCGAACGGGCACAGTATATCTATAAGGCAGGTGTATGGTTGATCAGGATATCGCGTCGGCTGTCCGTTCCAAACTGTTGCCACCACCCACCTTTGAGCTGCCCGTTGAAATATCAAAGACGCCTTCGGAACAAACAACGAGGGAAATGGTGCTGGTGCCCAATTTGCTGCCCCCGATCATCATCCGCGGCAATTCTAAAGCCTTAGATGGTCGACACATTCTCTAACACTGAGACCAGACAAAGCGATTGCAGTATCCACAACGATCAGCGAGACGAATGACCGCACGAACCTAATCAAGGTAAGCAGATACTTTTGGTTTGTATATTCAAACGGAAATGATCAAATAGATCTATGTTAACGATTACCCTGAAATCAATTGTTCACCACGCACGCTACTTTCCATTGTGGTCGGCACTTACGTTTGTACGGTGGCGTTCGTTTGATCTACGGTCGCGTGGTCTGGGAACAACGCTTTCAGTGGTCATGCGCTGGTTTCCGCCAGCAAGGATTCGATTTGACCGTGAGGCCAGACGCGTCTTTCCAGATATGAAACGCAGTGACCGTATCAAACTTGGTCAAGCGATGGGCTGGCACATGGGCCGGACTCTTTTCGAGATTTACCATAATGCCGAGTTCCACACGCAACACCAGAAATTCAAGGTCTCAGGCCCGGGTCTGGACGCTCTGAAAGAGGCGCAAGCAAACGGCAAAGGTGTCATTATCGTTTCGGGCCATTTTGGGCAATGGGAAGCCGTGCGCGCAGTTATCAAGATTCATGGGTTCGAAAGTGGCGCTGTCTACCGCCCGAATAAGAATCGCCATTACGAACGCCGGATAAGAGCTGGCATTGAGGCCGGGGGTAACCCGATCTTGGCGACAGGCCGCGTGGGAACACGAGCGCTTGTGCGTCATCTGCGAGGTGGCGGCATTATGTCCATTTTATTGGACGAGAAATATGCTGAGGGGGAACGGCTCCCCTTTTTAGGACATGACGCGCTCACGTCATTATCCGCGGCGCAGCTTGCCCTCAAATACGATCTGCCCATGATTCCAGCCTACGGGCTTCGTACCGAAGACGGAAATGTATTCCAGGTCGTTTTCGAAGCACCGATAGCGCATACTGACAGCGTCACGATGACCCGCGCATTTAACGACAGCTTATCTGATCGCATTATTGCCAACCCGGAACAATGGTATTGGCTGTTGAGGCGCTGGGACGGCCAGTAAACCTTGCCATATAGGGGCAAACTGGAAACAGTCATTAATCGTAAATATCAGCAAAGCGTACGGTGATGTTTTTCACGAACGTTCTGTTTGGAGGCTTTTGTGCAAGGTGCGGTTAGCGGAGCGGTTCCGATCCCGATTATAACTTTTCTCTGAACACTTCGTAAGGTGCCTTTCCATTGTGAGCGCCATGCGGCCTATGGAAGTTATAAATCGCTCCTATTCGCCCAGTTTGGCTACGAAATCGACGTGGCCTTTGTAGCAAAGAAGCTGTTAGAAGTCCTACTGATCTTTATGAACGCGCGACTTTCCCGTTTAACAGAGAGGCTGCTCGGCAGATGCCCCAGACGGCTCTACAAGCTAATTGGCGCAGATCAAACCACATGTACGACCTTAAGGGGTAGAAATGAGTTTGCCGTTGCCAAAAAAATTTACTTCTTCTCTCATGCGATTTGAGGACAAGCTGTCGATGAATACATCGAAAACTCTGCGCGTCTTTTCTTTAGCACTTTCATTCGCGACAGCGGCGAATGCGAATGGCCATTTTTTCCTGAATGAGAGTAATTATTGTGCAAGTAGTGACGATATAGTTTTGAGGTTGGGGAGCTGGCCCATTCAGTTTGGTCCAGTATCATCCATTCTTCTTACACCGCAAATTTACGAAGAAAGCCCGAGAGCGGAGACTCAGCTGTTGCCGGTTCAAATATCTCTTTTACAGAGAGCAATACTTGATGCTCAGAAGGCTGCATCTCTGTCGTATATCGCGTTATCAGCTAATGCGCGTGATGTGATAAGACAAAGCGCTCTTTAAATTTTGTCAACCTCTGGACTCTCCGTTGATTTTTACCCCGAGCGCCTAATCGCGTGCGCTTTCGACTGCTCTAGCGGAGGTGTGTCAAGAATAAGCAGTGAATTTGAAATTTGTGTAAGTGTGGAGTAACTCATGGGTGAGAAACTTAATTTTACATCTGGTATGGTCGATCTTTGCAGCCGGGGAACTTATCGGCCTCGTAGTGTGTACGTGAACGGTTGCTTTGATGTTCTTATTTCGATGAGACAGGAGGTTCCGTGCTCTGAAACGCCAACCGAAAGTGAACTGAAACATTTAGCATTGAGACAAACCTGACAAGAAAAGAGAATGTCTCGCATCCATCAGAGCAAAATACGCTGATGCTTTCTTAAGGATTTCATTGGCCTGTCGAAGCTGGCGGGTCTCACGCTCAAGCGTCTTAATCCGGTCCCGTTCGGTGGTTGTTACACCGCCTCCCCTAGCATTATCAGTCTCAGCCCGTCCAAACCGGGCTCGGGTGTATCATGGCCACAACCAATCTTGGGCGCAATCGACTTTATCGCTACAGACTGGCTGTCAAATTCGCCCTCATGCTCGAATACCATCCGCACGGCACGTTCGCGCATCTATGGTAAATATCTGTTTCCACATTTGGTCTTTTCCATAACCCAGTATCCTTACTTCTGGGT
>JAYQEA010000176.1:0-3587 GCA_038138625.1 Roseivivax sp. | reverse complement strand
TGAACCCGTCATGGTCAGCCACAACGGGTTCGGTCATGGTTTTGGATCAACAGGGATCAGGCAACAAACAGGCCGTCAATAAAGGTCGCATCAATCTGACCTGCCAGACCCTCTAGCGTGATTGTGACGATGTCGCCGGTGCCAGCGCCATCGTGATCAATGCTCAGCACGGCATCGGCACCACCATCGGCAACTGTGACATAATCACTGTTCGACCCGCCATTTGTCAGATCAAGAAGCTGGGTGATATCCAATGTGTCTGTCCCGATCAAAAAGTCCGCGATGGTGTCATCCCCTTCGTCGGTGAATTTGTAGACAAAAGTATCCGCGCCCGCACCGCCAGTCAGACTGTCGTCGCCATCGCCGCCCACGATTGTATCGTCGAAACCAGAACCGATGATGGTATCATCACCGCCAAGGCCATGGACGACAACGCCCGCAAGATCGGCGGATCGATCCATCGCCTCACCAACGTTGTTGTTACCGACGATAGTCCCGGCCAGCAGATTTCCACCCACAGTCCAGCTATAATGGTCGATCAAATGCTGGCGGGAGGTGGCGTCGGTGTATTCAATCCCCGAGGCACCAAGTACCACGTTGTCTTGGATAATCTCATTGCCATTAGTGTCGGACCAGCCCGCCAAAAGCGCATCATAGTTGGCCTGATCCATGCCCGAATCGTCCAGCATTTGATTCGCTTGGGTCAGAGACGAAATATCCCAGCCGCCGATGTCCTGATTGAAGGCACTGGCATCAAAGAACATGCCCGCCATGTCTGTTACGGCGCTTGTGTCCCAGCTGCCGATGTCCTGGTTGAAGGCGTTGGCACTTTCGAACATGCCGTTCATGTTCGTGACTTCGCTTGTTTTCCAGTCGCCGATGTTCTGGTTGAAGGCCTTGGCGTTGTAGAACATGTCGCTCATGTTCGTGACGGCGCTTGTATCCCAACCTCCGATGTCGTGGTTGAACGCAACGGCATCGACGAATATGTCCTCCATGTCTGTTACGGCGCTTGTATCCCAAACCTCGACTTCTTGCGGTACGTTTGGGTGGTTAGTGAAATAAGCACTCAAATCAGTCGTGTCCAGTGGGATCAGATCTGCCGTGACCTCAATCCGCAGGGTGACTTCGAACGATGA
Organism: Roseivivax sp.; assembly: GCA_038138625.1. Classification (GTDB taxonomy): domain Bacteria; phylum Pseudomonadota; class Alphaproteobacteria; order Rhodobacterales; family Rhodobacteraceae; genus JAQXDR01. The sequence goes on along the minus strand of JAYQEA010000176.1, from coordinate 2,448 downwards.
TCCGTCATCGTCGGAGACGGTGACATCGAAGAGGTCATAATCCGTGTTGATCCCCAACAAGTCACGGTAGCCGGCCGAATTGACATCCAGCGTGTAGGTCCAGGTTGCCTCTCGGTCACTACCGGGGGTGGTCACAAGTGCGAGGCTGCCATAGGTGCCGGTGGCATCATCGATGGACCATGTCAGAACATCGTTCACGTCATCGTCCTGTGCCACCAAGGTTCCGGTTTCGGTGCGGGCCGGATCTGTCCAAGCCACGACATCTGGATCAAACTGCGTCGACACGCCGGCGCTGCCCTCCAGCTCCGCAGTACTTTCGACGATCTCGACCTCGGCATTGCCATCCTTGCCCACAGTCACCTCGCCGATGCGCAGCGTGTTGTTGGTGTCGTCAGCTTCGCTGTCCCCGTTCGAGATCTCTACCTCGGCAAAGACATAGCCGGTGGTGTCTGCGAATTCTTTGAGCGTGCTCCAGAAGACTTTCTCAACAAAGGATTTGTCGGTTTCCCCTTTGACCCTGCCATTGCCATCGGTGTCAATCAGGGTGTTGTCACCGGTGGTGGTGAAGTCGTCATCCTCGGACCAGTAGAATTTGGTGCGGGCCCGCGTCCCCAGCTCGCCGCTGTTGTCGACGGTGTAGCTGATGGTAAGCTTTTCGCCTTTGTCCACCGTGTCGTTTGCAGATCCGGCAGAAAGGGTCAGATCCGCAAGGGTCGGTTCGGTGATGGTGATTTGGTGGGCCGCGACGTTGTTGGCCTCATTGCTTTCGTTGACCTTATCGTCGGCATCGACCACCGCCAGAATATAATGCCCGCCGTTTGCGCCAACGTGATCCTCGGCCGCTTGCACGATGTGCTTGACCTTGATCTTGGTGTCCTGATCGCCGGTGGTGTCTTGATAGTCCAGCTTGCCATGTCCGTCGGTGCGCAGGGCGATATCGTTTGCGTCCCATGTCGCATCGTCAGAATAGTAGTAGGTTGTTTTGGCGCGGGCTGTGGACCCGTTGTTGCCAACATCGACAGTGGCCGTGATTTTGCCGGTTATCCCGAGGTCGTCCACGTCCAGATCAAAGCTGTTCATCACCAGATCAGCGTCCTGATAGAACGAGCCGCCCCAGTCGATCGTGATCTCCTGCGCGCTTACATTGTTGCCCTCGCTGCCTTCTTCGACGCGGTCCTGTGCATCCACCACGGCCAGAATGTAGTGATCGTTGTTCTCAAAACCGGCATGCGTTGCGGCGGCCTTTGCGATATCCTTTACCTTGAGGTTTTTGGTCTCGGTCACATCCTCGCCGCCGTCCAGCGACCCGTGTCCGTCCGACTTCAGGCGAATGTCACCCGCGTCAAACGTGGCGTCCGTCGAGTAATAATAGATGGTCTTTGCATAGGCGTTTTCGTCACCGGTGTTGGAGACAGTGACAGTAGCCTGGATTTTGCCTCTTACACCAAGGTCTGTCTCGGACAGGCTTAGATCTGTCATCACCAGATCGGCAGGCGCCGCGGCGACCGGGGTGGCGATTGTGAACGACACGCCGGTTGAGACGTTGTTGGTCTCGTCCGTCTCGGAAACGCTGTCCAATGGATCGACGAACGCAAACAGGTACCCGTCACCGAGTTCGCTGAGGACCTCGTACCGAATGCGTTGCCCGACTTCACTGTGAGATTCGTTGCTATCGATTTTGCCTTTTTCGTCGGTCAGCACTACGGTTGCAGTGTCTTGATCAAAGATGTTGGTCGCGTGCCAGTAGACCTTTGTCACGACGTCTTCGGCGTCTTCGTCGCCGGTATTTCTGATCGTAAAGTTAACCTTCAGATCCTGATCAATCTCCAGTGAATTGTCTTCCAGACTAAAAGACGTCACAGACAGATCTGCTAAATTCGCACTCATAATAAATCCCCACACAAAAAAGTATTTTGTGCACGTCGCACCAGCCGAGGCCGCGCGCATCGCCACACTTTGATCACACAACCCACAGGTCCTGCCGTAATGTGGCTAGAATAAGGCATACGCGACTTTTTAGGCTGAATTACGCGAGAATTTTCAAATTGTATGACATTTCTGAGGGTTTTTGATCATTTATTAAACATAATTGCCATCCTCAAACGAACGTTTGTCCCCATTTTAAGATATTCAACGTCCATGCGAATCGCATTTGACAAGTATCGCCGGTAGCGTGTGGCTCAAGGCAAAAATGGTCAGCCGAATAGACCGCCAGCATTTGTGGGTGGACGCACCGAAGGTAAGCGCCTGACCATCACTTGCCCAGTCAAAGCGCCGCCGCAACCGACAGTATCGACACCGGATGCCTGCGCGAAGTCATCCTCTGGGGCACCGCTTGGGGCAGAAGTCGCGCTTGGTTCCGTGCCACGGCCAAGAGCTTTATCAGCTTTTGAGGTTGGCTGGGGTGGTAGGATTCGAACCCTAGTTAGGTGGTTTATCAACGACCGT
>JAYQEA010000175.1:0-3687 GCA_038138625.1 Roseivivax sp. | reverse complement strand
ACATTGAACGGCTCCGGCAATCACCCGATGGCCGGTAAACCATGGTTAGGGTTTGACGCAACGGCTACCCTGTCTCGGGGGGATTTCGGTGTTGCACGCTTCGCCCCCTTTATCGGAGACGCGGTCGAGATCATGATCTCGATTGAAGCAGCAGCAGCCGAATAATACACTTCGAACGGAAGGAGGGTCCAATTGTTTGACGATTGGACCAGACCCTGCGGCATCCTTCGATAGGACACAGTGTAGGGCGGAGGTAGAGAACAGAGCCCTTGATCTACGCCTGTTCAGTCTCAAAGGGACACGGACGATAAAATGCGTCCGGTACGCCTCTGATTAACCCGCGACTGCTATGCACAATACGTAATCAGGTACGTGATCCCGCGAGTCAAGAAGCGCTTCGTCATGAGATTATGAAAAACGGGATTCGACGGCTTTGCTTGGCACGGTTCGTTGGGACGCGCACCGATAATTTTTGCACGATCATCAGTGCACCTACCAGCTTGCCGACGATATTTGCGGTTGTGGTCAACAGAGCCGAAATTCATTGGCTACACACTGCAAACAGCCTCCTGAAAGGTATGTTGGTTGCGACCGATTATCGGGGCCTTATCTGACGAGATGTACCCTTGGCAGTCTACTCAGTATGTCGTGCACTAAAAAAACCAATTTACACGTGATCACGCAGGAACCCACACCACAGAAACGGTTAACCTCTAATCTGGTCGTGGATTTTATCGAACGGATGTGCGGGCTGTTGTTAGTCTATCAGATTACATTCGGGAGAGGTCAATCATCACCGCGATAGGGCTTTACATATTGCAGGGCCATATCCCACGGAAAAAAGATCCAAGTGTCGTGGCTGACTTCCGTGATGAACGTATTAACCTGAGGGCGACCCATGGGTTTGGCATAGACGGTAGCGACATGCGCCTTGGGCATCAAGGCGCGCACCGCTTCGAGTGTTTTGCCTGTATCGACAAGATCGTCGACAACCAAGACCCCGGTGCCGTCGCCTATAATTTCGTCCCGCGGGGCTTTGATGACGCGAGGCTGCGACTGCGTCTGATGGTCATAGCTTTTGACACTGATCGTATCGACAACTCTGATGTCCAGCTCTCGCGCGACGATCATTGCGGGCGCCATGCCGCCACGAGTGATGGCAACGACGGCGCGCCATGCCCCGTTGTCCGGTCCTTGTCCCTGTAGACGCCAGGCAAGCGCGCGCGCGTCGCGGTGAATTTGATCCCAACTTACGTGGAAACCTTTTTCGTGGGGCAGGCGGTCGGTCATGGCATCCTCGGGGCAGTGTTGGTGGACGACAGTATTGCGTCGTCAAACATATGTATTGTGTGGTGGCGGTTCTAACCTTGGCAGTCAATCCCGTGTTCGCAGGGGCCTTGGGGCCGCCTAGGTCTGTTTTGGTGTTACGTCTTGGACATGTCGGGGGCGTCCACGGCCTTCATTCCAACCACATGGTATCCGGCATCAACATGCAGTACTTCGCCGGTGGCTCCAGAGCCAAGGTCAGACAACAAATATAGGGCTGATCCGCCCACGTCGTCGATCGTTACATTGCGCCGCAAGGGCGAATTGTACTCGTTCCACTTCATTATGTAACGGAAATCACCAATGCCGGACGCTGCCAAGGTTTTGATCGGTCCGGCGCTGATGGCGTTGACACGGATGCCGTCTTTGCCAAGGTCCTCTGCCAGATAACGCACCGAGGCCTCTAATGCCGCCTTGGCGACGCCCATAACATTGTAGTGGGGCATCACGCGTTCGGCGCCGTAGTAGGTCAACGTCAATGCAGACCCCCCAGACGTCATCATCTTTTCGGCGCGTTGCATGATCGCTGTGAAGCTGTAGACCGATATATCCATCGACATGGTAAAGTTGGCGCGGCTTGTATCTACATATCTGCCGCGCAATTCCGTTTTATCGGAAAATCCGATGGCGTGCACAACAAAATCGAGACTGTCCCATTGTTCCTTTAGGTCATCAAACAAAGCATCCATCGAGGACTCGTCTGCCACATCGCAGGGCAGGACAATGTCGCTGCCCAATTGCGCCGCCAGAGGCTCCACCCGTTTTTTCAAAGCATCACCTTGGTAGGAGAATGCCAGCTCTGCACCAGCATCGCCAAGAGCCTTCGCTATGCCCCACGCGATGGATTTATCGTTGGCCAAACCCATAATCAGTCCGCGTTTGCCGGACATTAGCTGATTCGACATGCTGTTTCTCCTTGGATGGTGTTCTTTCTCTCATTGGCTTTAGGACTTTTAACGCGGTCCATCAAGCAAACGCGTTGACGAAACGGAAATGAATAGGCCCGCCGGGGCCAACACTGCGTCAACCTTGGTGTTGCCGAACCTGTGATCCTGCCCCATCTTGTTGAGGGTCTGATAGGGAGCCCGGTATATGACGCAATCAAACACGCCCACGGTCCATGCCAAGCTGATCGATGGATCAGATCGCTCAGGTATTTTTGCTGGCGATGATCCATTTGTAATCGCCCGACGTTGGCTGGCCGAGGCAGAAACCAGCGAGCCGAACGATCCCAACGCGATTGCATTGGCAACCGTTGATTCGCAAGGATTGCCAAACGTACGCATGGTTCTTTTGAAAGACATCGAGGCGCATGCATTTGTCTTTTACACAAACTATGGCAGCGCCAAGGCACAAGAGCTTGATCAATCAGGCAAAGCCGCGTTCGTCCTGCACTGGAAATCACTGGGCCGGCAGATTCGTGTTCGTGGCCGTATTGAAAAAGAGGACGGGCCGACAGCAGACGCGTATTACGAATCGCGGTCGCTGCAAAGCCGGCTTGGTGCATGGGCATCACGGCAGTCCCAGCCACTCGCGTCACGCAATGCACTGGCTGCAGAAGTTGCCAAACAGACAGTGCGACATGGTACCTCTCCACAGCGCCCCCCATTCTGGGGCGGGTACCGACTTACACCCATCGAGATAGAGTTTTGGGCGGATGGAGCATTCCGGTTGCATGACCGCTTTAAATGGATCGCATCCGAAGACCGTTCGGTGTGGACGGTCTCGCGATTATCACCATAATCTGAAATTAGTGCTTGTTGACAACCACTTGCCAAATGTACGAAAAGAGCGTCTGTTACTTATAACTCGATTTTATGTGCCAGGTAAGCAATAGCAGTGGATAATAGTGAATCTCCTCCAGTACGCGTTGTCGGACGGGTCAAGTGGTTCGATCCGGTCAAAGGCTTCGGATTCGTCGTTGCCGATACGGGCGGGCCGGATATTCTGCTGCATGCAAACGTCTTGCGCAACTTTGGCCAGTCCTCGATTGCTGATACAGTGCGTATCGTTTTGATGGCACAGAACACTGCACGGGGTGTGCAGGCTGTTGAAGTGCTCGAAATCACGGCGGATGAACACACACCCTCAAGCACACTCGCTGAGCTTGCTGATATCAGTGTGACTGACGGAAGCCTGTCCCCGTTACAGCCTGCAAGGGTCAAGTGGTTTGATCAGGCCAAAGGCTTTGGGTTCGCGAACCTGTTCGGGAATAGCGAGGATGTATTTTTACACATCGAGGTGTTGCGCCGGTCTGGTCTAGCGGATTTGCAGCCCGGTGAAGCATTGGCCCTGCGCACGGTCTCAGGAAAACGTGGATTGATGGCAACGGATGTAAAACCTTGGGAATCTGCAGTCGAA
>JAYQEA010000174.1:2856-3740 GCA_038138625.1 Roseivivax sp. | reverse complement strand
ACCCGTGGTTGTGCAGTTCACGGATACACTGCCGGCTGCAGCAACGGCTGAGCAAAAACGAGCAGCCTTTGGCCGTCTTTTGTCTAGCGAGAGCGGCGGTCCGAATGTGTTTGAACAAATGTTTAACAGGGCCAATAGTGCCAGCACGACAACGTTTTCGGACCGTTATGTAAGGGTTAGTGGTGTGAGCGTATCTCCTGCGGCTGGCGCCGAGCTCGTTGGCGTGCAAGATCTCGATGCTTGGAAGTTGCAGGTTGGCCGATTCTTCGAAAGCTCCCTTCTCGACGCCACAGATGCTCCACTGGTGCCTGCTGCTTCTGGTTCAGAGATTACCGACGAATTCGTTGCCACGTTTGCCAACGCATCAACGCGAATCAAACTTCCCAAGACGGTGCCCTTTGAGTTCTCGGTTGAGGTACGTCGTATGTTGGAACTGTCGACTGTCGACCGGCAGCAAAAGACGTTGTGCCATGCAGTTGCTATCACGCTTCGTTTAGAAGGCCCCATGGAACGTCTATTGGACGCACCACTGGTTCGCACCAAGGAAAGTTGCGGCGTGATCGCAGCAGAAAAGCAATTGGATAAAACCTATTACTTCACTCAGTCGCTCTTCAGTTTGCTGCGAGAGGCATCAGCGAATTTGGCTGCGAAACCGAACAAAGATTTTTTTAAACGTGCTGCGCCCAAATCTAAAAAACTTGATCGGCAATTTGCGACTGCCTGGAAGGCAGCCTTAGACAATGGATGGTAGTTGAGGAGGGATTGATGAAGTTAACGAAATTAGTTCGAGGGTGTCTGATTCTCGTTCTGGCCCTGGCGTCTGGGCCTGTCGCTGCAAATGAGCTTGTTCAGGTATCCGCCGTGGGAACCCATGAATATAGGTC
>JAYQEA010000174.1:0-2846 GCA_038138625.1 Roseivivax sp. | reverse complement strand
TGTCTATGGCGAAGCAGCGGATGCTAATGACCGACTTCGCCAAGCTCGAAGCGGATATTGATACCTATGTCGCCGAGGTAAAAATTCAACAGGAGAAACGCGACAAAGCCACCAAACAGTACAAAGTCGCGGTAGTAGCGCAAATCAATCCGAGTGCATTGGATGTCTACTTAGCGAACAACTCGGCTGCTGGTGTTCAGGGCAGCGGTTATGGCAGTGACTTCGGTGCGATGTTCATCGCTCGAGTAGAGGGCTCTAGGAAGAGTTTCGATGTCAAACGCACGACGGTTGTCGAGACAGATAGTCTTGCGTCTCTAGAGGAAACCAGCGCCGCTGGCAGCGAAAGCAGCATCGAAAGTTCTCGCGAAAAGTCCATGAGTATAGGCCGATCAGGCGGATCTGCTGAACAAAAGCGTGATGACGTGGCCTATGAACCTTCGATCGAAATCAGCGAGGAAGTGGCCTACGTGGTGGAGGAATATCTTGTAAACGCTGGCTTTGAACCCATGGGTGTCGATCAGCTGGATGATGTGCCTTTTCTCGATGAAATAGTTGATCAAATGCGTGAGAGCGGACGTATGCCCAGCCGAATACAAAAAATGTATCAAACAGCGGCGATTGATGCGGGCTGGACGTTTCTTGGTATCGGAACCATTGATATCGGTGTTCAGCAAACGGATCCGGCAAGAGGGACCATACGCGTGCCAGCGACTGTGGCATTTCGCGTTTGGACGCTGGACGACGGCCGCGCGCGAACGGCTGCGTCGGTAAGGCCACAGGTCGTCTATGGTCAGGATCGAGGTAGCTCTTCTGTGGCAGAGACCAATGCCTACAACGAAGCTGTGAAGTACGCGATGGATACGGTTGTCGCGCAGTTACAGCAAAAGGGGCTGAGGTAGCAGGAGCCTCTGAGCGAACTCGAATCAAGAACAAAAAACAACAAAAGGAAAAGAAAAATGCAAAGAAGGAAATTTTTGAGCGCAGCGGGTGTTGCTATTGGCGCGACGGCGAGTAGCCAAGTTCTAGGTGCCTTTGGCGGTTTAGACAAGGTTGGTGGCGCTTTAGGCGGTGTCGGTGCAGGCGTCGGTGGCGCATTGGGAATGGGGGGCGCAGGCGCGGGCGGCGCTTCTTGGAAAGACGTTGCCAAGCAATTTGGCGAGGCAAAAGCTCTATTTGCTACGACTGCGCAACAGCAAGCGATGATTTCAGCAGACATTGCCGAAGCCCTTGATCTTAAGAGTGCGGCGGATGTTTTGCGTGGCGAAGCCAACAACCTAGCAAAGAAAGGCGATTCCATGGGCTCCGGTGATTTAAACGCGGTCGCTGAGAATTCCGCATCGACACAGGCATTGATCGAAGCAAAGCTGCAAGAATCGGAGTCGTTATCCGATGAGCAAAAGGCCGCGTTGGCTCGGTCTGCCTCTGAGTATTTGCCCACGTTGATTACTGGTTTTGCAGTGGCTAAGTCCGTCAAGGACGCAGTGCAACTTGCCTCGGGCCTTGGCGTTCCCGGTTTTAGAGACGGCCGCGCGGCAATATCTGCTGCCAAGGACATACCTGTTCTGGGCCCTAAGATGATTAAGTTCTTTGTCGACTCTGGAAAAACCGGGAAGTCGTTGATTGGGCTGATGCAAACAAAGGGCGTCGCCACGCCGGATGAGTCGGAGATGGATTCGCAATTGGCCGGCTTCGCCTAGCCTAGGACTGTAATAATGCATAAGTCGATGTTGCTAGTCCTTTTCGGAGTGCTCTCTTTTCAATCCATGGCCTCATCGGCTGACGATGGTTGTGCCGTCTACGAGGCGGAGGCCGAAGCCTTTAGTGGTGTCGTGCCGAAGTTTAACGAAGATGGGACTTTACGAGCGCTGTTAATGTACGGTGAGGGAACATTTCTCACACCCAAGCGTTCGCTTATAGCGGATGCGAGGCGCAAGGCTGAAATGCGTGCTAGGCAGGCTTATGCAGAATTCTTAAAGAGTGATTTCGATAGCCAAACCCTTGCTCAGGATTTGGTCACGACTGCCCAAGCTACAAATCAGGACGGGGAGACGGTGGGTAGCGCGACGGAACTGAGCAGCACCCTTACGCAAATGCGAAACAACGCCTCTGCAACCCTGACCGGTGTAGTCAAACTTGATGAGTGCGTGAACACTCAGGAAAAATATGTGCTCGTGACCTTGGGTTGGAAGCCGGCAATGTCCCGAGCAGCGGCTGCATCACAGGGTCAAATGCGTGATCCAGAACCAGAGGCCCGTGTTGGAAGCAGCCGTAATGGGTCAAGCGCTGGAGTTGCTGGGGCAGCCAACAGCGGTGACGCGGCCAGCGCCGGCAAGGTGGCAGGGGTAGAGTTGATCTCCTTAGAAACAGTTGGTGTTGGCACAGATCTTCGATCTGCGACTAACGAGGCCCTGAAATCGGCTGTATCCCAAGTGTTTGGTGAACAGTTTGCCTCACAAACCAGCGTTATAGATTCAGTAGACAGTGCCAGTGTTTCTGCTGGCGGATATCAACTGGATGCTGTGGTTGAGCAATCCTCCTCAAAAAATGCCGTTCAAAGCAGTACTAGGGGAGTGATTAGGGCGTGGAGTTATTTAGAGCAGGACTTCTCTGCTGGAGAGCATCGTGTTCGATTGAGCGTCACAGTCCCCAAGTACAAGTCGTCGATAGACGCCTCGAAGGCAACGATGATTGTCGTCGCGCCACAGGCAGGGGCATCTGTGGATGCTTCCGATGACGCATTCAATGCGTTCGCAGGTCTCCTGCGTGCAGAGCTAGAAACCACCATGAACGCCACCGAGAAAGTAACGGTTTTAGATAGGGGCTACACAAAGCTCGCTGATTCTGAG
>JAYQEA010000173.1:0-4092 GCA_038138625.1 Roseivivax sp. | reverse complement strand
CCACATCAAGAATATATTCTACAAGACCAACTCCCGGGCGCAAAGCGCGAGCCCTTAAACCATTTGAAAATGACGTTGGCATTGAGAGAGTAACGCCGCGCAACCTGCTTAACTGACATCCCCGGTGTCATTGCCTGTACGCAAATCTTGCGTTTCTCTTCGTCGGCCCCAAACCGCTCCTTCCCTCTGCTCATAGTGTCCGCTATCGATGCTGGACACTTAGCTGCCGCCAACAAAGCGCGTAAGGTCACATTCAACGCACGCTCACCGCAGAAACCACACCAGAGAGCATGTAAAAACGGGGCCTGTCTCCAGCCCCCGTTGTACACAGTTTAGATGTGCCGAACCCTTAATTCGGGATCAAGTCAGGTACGAGTGTCACGATGCCTGGCACATAGTAAAGGATCAGCAGACCCGCCACCTGTATCAGGACAAAAGGGATCACGCCGCGGTAGATATGTCCTGTGGTTACCTCTTTGGGAGCAACACCTCTGAGGTAGAACAAGGCAAATCCGAATGGGGGAGTGAGGAACGATGTCTGCAAATTGACCGCAATCATGATTGTCACCCATTTTGGATCAAATGACCCACCATAGATCACCGGTCCGACAATGGGGACAACGATGTAGATGATCTCAAGAAAATCCAACACAAAGCCAAGGACGAACAGAACGATCATCACGATCAGAAACACCCTGACTTCGCTGTCGATACTTCGCAGGAAATCCTGAATGTAGTGTTCACCGCCAAAGCTAATGACAACTAGGTTCAATAGCTGGGATGCCACCAAAATGGTAAACACCATCGATGTTACCTTGGCCGTTTCTCGAACCGCAGGTGTCAGGACGTTGCTCCGGTACAGCACATAGCAAGAGTATAGTAACCCAAACAGGGCATACAGATACGATCCATAGGCAATTATAAAGAAGGCCCAGCTTTCAAAACTGACGTCTTCTTGATTGATGCGAAGATCAAAGTTGATGCCAACCAAGATCATGATCGCAACGGCGAATGTGGACCGAATGATCACCTTGGGATTGGTGTCTTCTTCTTTCAATCTCCGATAGGCCGCCAACATGATAGCCCCAGCCGCCCCTAGGGCCGCAGCAGGTGTAGGGTTGGTGATCCCTCCAAGAATGGACCCCAATACGGCGACAATCAGCACCAAGGGGGGAAAGACAACGCGCACCAGTTCGTTCTGGCTTAACCGGGCCACTGCGTGACGCGTGCCCCACAAAGCGACAACTGCCGGTGGGATCAGAATTAAAACCATCACCCCTGAAGAGGTCAGTGGAGAGATGAACAACCAATCAAAGGCTAACACACTGACCACACCCGCAGCCCCAACGCCCAATTGAAGCGGATCTGCTGATGGCGCAATGCCCCTCGCAAAGCTCAGAACAAGCGCAAGCATCACGGCGAGGATCGCCACACCAGTACCGATCGGTGCCGCGTTCGCCACTTTTTCAAGGCGGCGCTGATCGATTTCCTCCGGAGACAGACGACGAGATTCGGTGGCGCCACCGGCTGCTTCTATCTTCGCCTGCTCGGCAACGGCGACATCCCACGCCTCTTGACCATGCAGTTCTATCATGGACGCCTGACACTCTTCGCCCACATTTGTCCGCAGGCTGGCAACCGTGCCGGTGTCGGTGAAATTGTCTACTTGTGCTGATTGAGTGCCAACTATGTTGAGTTGACCCAGGAATATCGTTCCAACTACGACAAGGACAGGAACCCCAAGAAACCAGGTCAACGCCTCGTTACGGGTCACAGGCTCGCCGTCGCCCCCGCCCATAGCCACAGGCGGTGCTTTTGACGGGTTCAATATCGCAAAACCGAATGCATATGCGGCATACAGTCCGGCAAGCATGATACCCGGAAGCAATGCCGCCTGGAACAAGGTGCCGACCGACACAACTGCGGGTTCACCCAGATATGTCAGCGCGTCTGTACATCCTGCAAGCTGCGCACGCGCCTCCTGCGCGCCCGAATACAAATCTCCGGCCAAAGTTCCCAAAAGAACGATGACAATGGATGGCGGGATGATCTGCCCCAAAGTACCCGAAGCCGCGATAACCCCTGTCGCCAGTTCTGGCGAGTAGTTGTTTCGCAGCATCGTAGGCAAGGCCAGCAACCCCATCGTAACCACCGTAGCGCCAACAATGCCGGTCGATGCAGCAAGAAAGGCCCCCACTACAACGATGGACACTGCCAAACCGCCGGGAAGAGGGCCAAAGACGCGGGCCATCGTCGTCAGAAGATCGTTCGCAATCTTGGACCGTTCCAAAACGATGCCCATCAGAACAAACATCAAAACCGCAAGCAGAGTCTCGATCGACTGACCTGCGATGACACGTTCATTGATCCGGTTCACAATAAACGAGATCGTGCGTTTCATCGCATGATCCCAGCCCTGTTCAAAGACAGGAACCTCGTATCGTGGCAAATCCGGAAAGCGGAATGTTGAAATCGTATCTGCCCGGATCCCCGCCGAGATGAGTTCTCGGTACTGATCCGAAGACGTGTCTATCGCCTGATGTATCAGATACCCGCCACTGTCCAAGGCTGCAATAATTGCAAACGAAATGACCCCTGCGCCACCGATGGAAAAGGCCACCGGAAATCCCGACAGGATCGCGCCAAATAGCGTGAGAAAGACTATGATCAGTCCAACCTCGACACCGTCTAATCCAAACAGCATAGCCTGCCCTGCCCCTAATGACCGGCTGGCGCAGGCGCGTCATCGCCCTGATCCAGCACTTCTTTATCCAGATATTTGCCTTCCGATGCCTCTCCTTCGCGCCACTCCAGATAGCTACGGTAGAAAAAGGCGACGGCTTGCAAGAAGATCATGCCGCACATCAAGACGATCAGGACCTTAAAGAGAAAATAAGCCGTGAATCCATTGGGGCTGGGCCCGATGGTCTCGACATTCCATTTGAGAATGCGGGCTTTGCGCAGCAGCAGCTCGATCTTATCGCTGGCTGCGACTTTGGGCGTCACCAGATGACGCCACATAAAAAACCAAGAGTACAGCCACATCAGAACCGCCATAGGCATCATGAAAAAGAGCGCACCCAACATGTCGATGACACGCTTGGTTCTGAATTTGGCCGGCGCATACAGCAGATCCACCCGTACATGGCCACCTTGCACAAACGTGAAGGCCAAACACAGGGCAACTACGGCTGCATTGTAGAGCTTCAGCTCTTCTGCCCACCAGCTGACATCAAATTCCAAAGGGATGCCGAAACCGAGCGATATATTGGGCCGGACAAAAATCCGCTGCAAAAAGACGATGATCACCTGCTGCAAAACCATCAGCAGACCAGCCCATGCCACGATACGTCCCACGGTATTGGCAAAGCCTTCCAATCCGCGAACAGCACCCCAAAGCACCGACCGGTTGATGAAGAGACCCACGGCAGTCACAACCAGGAACAGATTGAAGACGACAAAGAAGAACTCTATCGACCCGCCGTAGTAGATGAATTTCATCAGGCTTTGTTTGTCGCTTGTGGAGTTGTCCCAGACCACCCACTCGAGCAGGCCTGGTCCGGCATCTTCAGACCCGATCCCCGGGATCCACGATACGAAAGCGAAGAGGATGTTGCCAAAACCAGCCACGATTTGCTGAAAAATCCAGACCAGCCAACTGCCAAGGCCAGAAACGGCTTCACCAAATGTCATCGGATCACGCATTGAATCGACGTCCTTTTTCTGTTGGTACGCCGAGCGCACCCGCGCCTATAAAGGGGCTCCCGTCGCCGAGAGCCCCCTTGTTTTGTCAATAGCAGTGATCAGCCGCCCAGAACGCGCACACGCTGCGCGACGTAGTAGCCGTCCGACTTGTTCAACCAGTCAGCAGATGTGGCAAGGGATGCCTCAAAGGATGCACGGATTGTGGCGAACAGATCATCGTCCATGTACTGGTCCATGACCTCGGCCGAGGCGCTGCCGAAGGCGTCCCAGACGTCATCGCTGAACTGCAGCGTCTTGACACCCTGTGCCTGCAAACGCGCCAGTGCGGCACCGTTGTTGGACAGAGTTTCCGCCAACTGGTACTGAGTCACCGCCTGCGAGGCGATG
>JAYQEA010000172.1:0-4098 GCA_038138625.1 Roseivivax sp. | reverse complement strand
TCACGCATGGCGGCCAGCCAGCCTTTTTGCGCTTCTGGCGCAGTATCGAGCCACGCACGGATTGCTTGGATAACAAGAATATCTGCCAGTCGCGTCATTACTGTTTCGCCACCGGGTCGTAAGCTCGCAGCTTCGCGTGAGACATAGCGCAAGGTGCTGTCCATCCAGCCATCGGTTTCCTGATCCCAACGATGGTGAAAAATCGCGCTCGGGAGTTGGGCGATCACACGTTGCGCGATCTGGCTGTCAAAGCGCACAACGCCATAGGTGGCACGGGTTAAATCGCCGCCCTGCCCATACTGCAAAATCTCGTAATGTTCGGTGATTTGGGTGACGGGCAGGGTCTCAAGTGGGACGGTCTGACTGTCTGGCGCATCACGCAATTGATGTGGCAACCCATGCGGAACAAGTGTCAGGCTGCCCGGTTCAAGCCAGAGCTCACCCACCCCCTCCATTTCAAACCAAACCCGACCGGAAGTCACCACAAGAAAGCCCATAAGCCCGCCGAGATAGGGAATCTCCATCCCCCAGGGCGCGCGCAGTTCAGCACGGCAATACAGCGTGCCCTTCATATGCATGGCATGCAGCGTTTCGCTGAGCGGGTCGAGCGCCTGCGGCAGGGACGTTGTTGGATTATTCATGCTCGGACTTTAGCGCAAAACATCCCGCCCGTCTCCAAATTTTGGACGGAAAGTACAAAATTCTGGATAAATCGTAATTAATAAGTAGATGCTGTTGGGCTATCTGCAAGTCGTGACCCAAAAGTGGGCATGGCCAAGATGGAGTGCAAGATGGCGAACAAAAGAATGCTGGTGACCTACGCCACGGTTCACGGTTCCACGGCATTTGTGGCCGGCTGGATTGCTGAAACCTTCAAGGAATTCGGCGCATATGTCGACGTTTTACACATCGGTGATGCAACGAACCCTGCTCTTTACGATGCCGTCGTGATAGGCAGCCCGATACGATATGATAGCTGGCTGCCAGATGCCAAGGCCTACGTTGCGGCGCATGAGGCGATGCTTGCGGCCCGTCCAGTCGCATATTTCTTCACTTGCATGGCGCTGTCCGTGCCTGGCGGTGACGCTCAGGGCCAGCGCTATGCAGAACAGATCGCTGCACAAAATATAGCCGTAACTCCGGTCGGTGTCGGCCGGTTTGCCGGGGCGCTCGATCTTAAGAAAATTCCCATTTTTTTACGTTTGCCGGCGCGCATTTTGTTGCGCACTCGCGGGGCAAAAAACGGCGATTTCCGAGATCCTGATGTGATCCAGAGCTGGTCGCAGCACTGCCTTGCCTCATTCCAACTCAAAAAAACCATGGAGACTAAACTATGACATCAACTTTTTTACAAAAGGGCACGCTTGCCTTCTCTGGGCTGCTTGCACTGGGAATCGGAGCTGCCATTCTTTTCGCGCCTACTGCGTTTTACGCGCTTAGTGCGGTCACGTTACCGAACGATGTAAATCTTCTTAACGATATTCGGGCATTTGGCGGTGGATTGGTTGCGGCGGCAATATTTATCAGTTTGGGCCTGTTTCAAAGATCCTGGATCTTGCCATCACTCACGGCTTCGGTACTCATTTTCGCCGGTTTCGGTCTTGCCCGTGTTTGGTCAATCAGCGTCGATGGCGTGCCGGATGCCACATATGTGTGGGTGTTGATTATTGAGCTGTTCGTGGCGGCGCTGGCTGCATTGGCCGGGTTCAGAACGTCGAACACTCTGGTTTACAAATCCTAACTGCAACAAATCTATGACGTAAAGGCCAGTGCCTGGTTAGAAATTTCTACGGCACTAGCTTTTTACGAAAGGTTGCATCGTCATCCGAAAACAGCCACTGAACAAGTGACATTTTGGATGACGACCATCTGAACCAAACCGCAGCATTGGTACTATGGGCTCTCTGCTGTTACTTGGCGGTTGCAGCCCACGTTGTTACCGTTCGCTGCGGGCGGGAAAATTCCGAGCCTAAGTGGAGTCACACAACGCAGGGCAAAGCAGCATCTCTTTGCGGTAGCCACCAAGGTCTTTTTTACGCGCCAAAGGGTCCGTAATCTAACCCTTAGTCAAGTGCCGTGTCTCGCTCGGCACTGCGAAGTCGACTGAGCGTGACCGGAGTAACACCAAGAAAGGATGCAATTAAGTAGTGACCGAAGAGGCCCTCGTGACGCGGGAAATGCCGGCGAAACCAGGTCAGGCGATCTGCACCGCCAAGTGCCGCAAGGCACCATTCCCGGTCAGCTTTAAGAGCCAATTCTTGTTGCAGAATGCCGTTTGCCCAGTCGCGAATTGGCTCGGAGACCAACATAAGCTCAGTCAAGGCGTTTCTGTCTATCTGCGCGACCAACGCATCAGCAATCACGTGTAAAGAAATACGCGAAATCCCGTTCCGCGTGCGCGCGACATTCGGTGCAACCACGCAGGGGCCAGAGTGAAAACCTACGCAAACGGCGCGACCTTCAGGGTCGGTGATTTGGCTGGTGGCGCGTCCATCAAGAATGATGTGTTCGAGAAGGTCAGGCTCGCCCTGCGACGCAATGCGACGTCCCTTTTCGAACAATTCAACAGTCCATGCGGACGCGAATTCACGCGCAATCTCTTTATCCAAAGCGTTCGGCGAACCAGTCAGAAAAGTAAAAAGATCCAAATCGCGAATTCCTTATCAAACGATAATGCCAGCTTTGTCTGCGCTCAGTACGACGCTGTAAAAGGTAAGGAGAACAATCAAATGATAATACCAACAAAGCCGCACAAGCGACATGCGGCCCTTTTCGATCTATCAGCGAAAGAGGCCTCACAACGCTTGAGGCAGCGCACCAAGTTCAAGATGCGGGATACAACAAGTACCCGAAAGAAGGGAAATCAAATATTCAGGACAATTTTGGCCACAGTAGGTGGTTTGACCGTAGCGCTTATTGTGGCTGCGCTTGGGATGTTCTTCGCTACATCCGGGACATATGAGGTGGCCGCTACTGTCGTCGATGATGCAACGCTTCCGCAGATTGAAATCAACGGCGTCCGTCTGCATGCAGAAACATATGGTGACCCATCAAACCCGGTAATCATCGTGCTTCATGGTGGTCCGGGCGGAGACTACAGATCACAACTTGGCGCAAGATCGCTGGCGGATACGAATTTTGTGGTATTTTACGATCAAAGAGGTGCAGGACTGTCCGAGAGAGTTCCAGCCGAAGAGCTAACCATCGCCACGTATATGGAAGAGCTGGACGGAGTTATCGAAAAATACTCTCCGGATCGTCCTGTAACCCTGTTGGGGCATTCATGGGGTGCGATGCTTGCCACGGCCTATTTAGGAGAAGCCCCCGAAAAAGTCGCACGTGCAATTTTGTTGGAACCTGGCTTTTTTACCGGTGAAGGGATGCAAAATTGGAAGCATGCAGCAAATCCGTATATGTCCGGGCTGGGATTTTACAGGCAGGTTGCTATCAGTGCTTTCCAATCGCTGCATGTGTCTGGCCCCGACCCGAGTGCTGGCAAAGACTATATGATGAGCGAAATTATTCACGAATTCGCCAATCATCCTGAAAACCCATATCATTGTCCTGGCAAAGACTTCGACGCAGCAACGTGGCGATTTGGTGCAACGGCCAGCCAAGCGGCAGGCAAGACCAGCGCTGCCGACATTGATCTGATTGCCCAAGGTGCCAAAAGCTATGCCGGACCTGTCCTGTTGCTCGCCAGTGCGTGCAACCACTGGATTGGGCAGGATGCACAACGCGCGCACCTCAGCTTTTTTGCGCAAGGAGAGCTTATGGTTGTACCAAATTCCGGCCACGATATGATTTGGGACAATCCAGCCGAAACAATGCCGCTGATCCGCACATTCCTTGACACGTAAATCAGAGCCAAGGGCTGTTCTGTACGGACGGCCCGCTTCAGCTGATCACCCGGCGCGGTCGTTGGCCCATTTGGTAGCATCAGTGGTTGTGTGCGCTGATCAGAGCGCTGTCATGGGAGTCCCGGCCGCCGATGCAAGTGTCGGGGCGAGACGGCCAGTAGGCAAACCCGGTTTGGCGCTGGGTGAACCCGTCATGGTCAGCCACAACGGGTTCGGTCATGGTTTTGGATCAACAGGG
>JAYQEA010000171.1:0-4304 GCA_038138625.1 Roseivivax sp. | reverse complement strand
CCCCTTGCCCAAATCGCCAACCACAAAATCACCCGCCTCGAAGAGCTTGCCCTCGCGTTACACTGCCCAACCAGCGTAACAGACACCGCAAAAACGCAAAAGGGCGGGTGCAACGGACGGGCACCTCTAAAGTTAGATACACTTCAGCATACAAAGAAAAATGCAACAACGGTTACCACTATGAATGACTTGATTTCCAATCGGAAAGCTACACTACGTGAAGCAACTGGTTTCATGAGGAAAAATACAGATTTAGAGAAACGCTTCACCGAAATGAAACAGTGGGATCTGGATGAGTTTTTGGAATTCGTTGAAGAGTATATCTTCGACAATGGAGATTGTGCTCAGTGGATCGAACGTCCTTTCAAAGCTTATGATGGTATCGACATCGCAGTAATTAGGGTGATGCAGTATCAGGGTCTTTTCTGGGTCACTGTCCCAGAGGATGAACCATCCGGGTTCTTCTATTCACTGGAACCAGCGGTTCTTGAGGCGGAGGATTTTATCCACCAAGTGTTCGATGAGGAAGCTTACGAAGAGTACCATGCATTATGTAAGTCTTGGGAAACAGAACCAAAAACTACATGGCAAATAAACTCGGAGTGAATTTTTCGGCTGTCATTCACATCCAAGGAATGGCGTGTTGTACACATCGCCGAGATATTCGTCGATTGTTGTAACCAACAGGCTCCGGTCGAACACATTAGAACAGTTTTGATGGCGTTTCAAAAAGATCCATCTGAGCTGGATTGCTTTTCCAGCTACGCGTTTCGCTTTGCCGGCATCCGGCTATTCGTAATATTGTGCCCAGAACCCATGTCCGCTCTAGTACAGCCTCCCCCTTGCGTCAGTAACAACGAAAAAGGGCAGTTTTAGCTCGGTATGCTACATTTGTTCTTGCGCCTATGAGATATAGCCTTAGTGGTCGACCCTGTCCCAGAATGCGTTTTTGCGTGGATGCTTGCGGCGCAAGTCCGAGACAAAAGCGTCGTGATTTTGCAAGGTACCATAATCCGTGATCGCCATTTCTGCGTCAGCGCAGGAAGCGAGGTGACGGGCGGCATGGCGATAGCGTGTGGTGCGGTTGTTTTGAAGGGCAAATGTGATCATTGACCGCCAGACCAGCGTAGCGGCTAGGGGATGTTCAGCCTCCAACAACTTGGAAGTCGGAGTAAGGATTTCGTACGCGTTGCCATCCAGTTCTTCGGGACGTGACATAACGAGATAAGCGGCAAGCGCTGGATCAGGCCAATTCAAACAGAAGATAAGTCCTCGAACCAGTTCTGGATGGTTTTTCACGTGGGCACGAGCGTCCAGCAGCGCCTCGTCATCTTCAAAATCGGGAAGGCGTGATACATAGCGGCGCAAGGTTTCTGCGCAGAGGCGCGTTTCAAACCGGGCCCACATGGCGTGGCGCAGGTCAGTCTCTTTGCCCAAGGCTTCGAGACAGGCAAAATGGGCACTGTCTACCTCGGGCGTATCGAAAAAGCGGTCTTTTCGGTCGTTGGAAGTGATGCAAGCTTCCATGGTCCGCAGGGCCTCTTCGGCCCGACCTGCCACCAAAAGCCGCCGCGCAGCATCTGGCGCAATCGTGTGGTACGTCAGTTGCTGCGCGCTGTATTGCGACAGCCACGCATCCACATCACCCTGAGCATCGGCAATGTCGGACAAAATCATCCGAATTGTTCGGTCGCGGCGGTCTGTTGCCATTTCAAGGCGTCGTTTCGCGCTCAAAACGACTCCAAAATGTTCGGTGCTGTTCTGGGTGACAGGTGTGTCCAGTGTTGCTTCTGCACGTGTTTTAAGCGCGGTCAGACCCGCAGTGCCCAATGCTTCGGACAAGGCAGGGATCACGCCGTCAAATTGGCCGTGGCCATTATCCTGTAGGGCCTCAAAAACCTGACCTGCGAGCAGATCAGGGTTACGATCAAGACGTGGGGCAAGGGTTTGTAATGCGGCGATCGCAGCATCCATAACCCCACTGATTGTACCATTGCTGTCGTCAGTGCGTGCATAGATGTCGGGTGCAATTTGCAAAAGTGTCCAAAGCAGATCAAAGCCAAGGCTTACGTCTTCGGGTGCGACGGTGGTCAAGATGACGTCAATTAAGCCAGTCAATTCCTTGGTCAATGTGCGCTGCGAGCGCGCAGATATCCAGCTTCTGGCACGCCGGATTTGAGCAAATCGCTTGTGGATGTCAGCGGCCACCTCTTTCGCGCTTTGAACAGAAGACAGCGCCATGCGCACCCGACGTTGCCGAGCTGCATCGCCTTTAACAGCGTCTAGGAGCAGCTCAGCGAGGGTTTCGGCGCCCAAGGCTTGCAAGTTCTTTTTGTTCAGAGATTTTCCCGCCATCGCCCAGATTATTCAAATGCGTTGCCAAAAAGAAAGGGAACCTTGCCGTTTTCCCAACATGGTGCTTTTATCATGGCCTTCTGAAAGTCGGGACTTTTAAGGAAGCCGTCGAGCCAAGGGATGACATGGGGCCAAGGCCTTGCGTCAAACCAAGCGCGATCAATATGAGCGAACTGCCTTACAAATGGAAAGATCGCAATATCGGCTAGGGTGGGCCTGTCGCCAGTCAGGAATGCGTGCGCCGCCAATCGCGTCTCAAGAGACTGAATGAACTCAGACGCTTTGGCGCGCTCGATTTGTGGATCCAGATCAGGATAACGGACGGCGTATTTTGTGTGATCAAGTGCTGTTTTGAAGGGCCCGTCGTTCTGGGTAATCAGGGTTTTGCCGATGTTTGGTATGTTCAGCAGCCCATGCGGATCATTTTGTCCAAGCGCCCAGAGCATGATGTCGAGACTTTCATCCAAATTCAGATCGCCCACTTGCAAATTGGGTACAGTGGCCGAGGGTGATGCCCTAAGGAATGCCTGTGGCTTATCTTTCAATTTGATCTCGCGCAGCTCCACTTCCAGTCCCGCGCTCAACACTGCTAGGCGCGCCCGTATTGCATAAGGACAACGTCGAAAGGACCAAAGGATCGGACGAGGCATGGTCAATATGTCTTGGGTCATCGGTCCAGCGTAAGGTAGATATGGTTTTCATGCAAAGATACGCCTTGGAAAGATCACAAAGCAAGATGACCACTATATTCTCAAGTTACAAATTTGATATAACGTTTCGCCAGCGATGACGAAACCTTCGCATGAGAGTTTAAGTCCTTGAAAAGCAGAGATAATTGTCGTCAAGCTGTTGCGGCTAGCAACAGGCTTACGCTGAGCGCCGCGAAACTGGTCTGGTCAATGCGCCACCCATCCCCAAATGGCCCGCCAATCAAACGCCAGCCCAGCGCGAAGAGATGGGGTGGATGCCGCTCTCCCCAGACGGCATCGCAATGTGCCACACTTGCGGTTTTGAAAGCATAAGTGAAAGACAGGGCATCCATGGAAGACGTTAGCATCATCGGCGTCGATCTGGCAAAGAACGTGTTCCAGGTTCATGGCGTGGTGGCAGACGGTTCCGTCGTATTCCGCAAGAAGCTGTCGCGACCATAATTCGCGCAGTTCATGGCGGACAAGCCGCCCTGTGTCGTAGCGATGGAGGCCTGCGCAAGCGCGTATCACTGGGCGCGCGAACAGACCGGGCTCGGTCACGAGATCCGGCTGATCGCACTGCATTACGTCAAACCCATTGTGAAGCGGCAAAAGAACGATGCAGCCGATGCGGAGGCCATCGTCGAGGCGCCGCTGCGGCCGACCATGCGTTTCGTCGAACCGAAGACAGGCAAGCAGCAGGCGCGCGCCACAGTGTTCCAAGCGTCCGGCTGCGTTGCGTCTGAAGGTTTCGCCTGCCACTGGGGCGCGGTGGAGATGGTGCTAATCACTTGCCATCAAGTATTTATTTATATCAGCCCTAAATTAATTCAATTAGTGCTACAACTGTAGCGCCAGTGTTACATGCTAGTTATACGGTAACATAAGTCACAACTTCGTGAACTATTGAAACAAACAATTCGTTTTGCCCCAAAATCCTGTCAAAAGATAATCTGCTACCCCTAAGCTATTGATATTGTTTTAGTTGTGGTAGTTCGGTGGCTAACCTCCTGTATTCATTAGCACCTAAATCTAGAGTCCCAAAGAAGGATACCAACCAGATAGCAAGGGGTCGCTAGGATTACAGCAGGTACAATAGATGGGACCCTATAGATTATCACCAAAGTATTTCGAGTGGTTGGGTTGCCACCTATGAATCCAAAACAAGAGAAATACTTTTGGTGACTGGTCTTCCCCCAATGAATTTGTCCTCCACTATGTTTCGGAAAACGGAGGCAACACATGGCCAACAAGCGACCG
>JAYQEA010000170.1:687-4350 GCA_038138625.1 Roseivivax sp. | reverse complement strand
TTTCAGTTCCTTTACCGCGACGTGGATCATCTAAGCGACAGTGGCAGCCTCTATTATGCGCAGTCCCTTGCCGCTCTCCTTGCAGCCTAACCATAGGCGCGTTGGGACCAAAGCTGTTTTGATCTCGCCAGGGGATCGGGCGGGGGTCGAGGGGTCAGGCAACTATTCTGTGGATCGGACGTCCGAAGAGCGGGCTGCATGAACACGAAGCGGCCCGCGCGACAATGGCCTGTGGCACCACGGCACGCCCGCCGATCGAGGGTCTTGCGTTCCGCCAGTGCCCTTGTGGCAACCGGCTTCTATTAACTATGAGCCCCGACCCTGGAAAAGCGCCTCGACAGTGGGCTTGTCTTCCGCAGGGACAAAGATGAAGTCGCTCATCGACACCTTGTCGTAGAGTCCGAATTCCGCAAGAGGTTCGAGTCCGGACAAGGAATTGTCCGGATTTTTTCCAAGGCGGTAAATCGCATACTGGCAATCCCACAGGATCTCTTCGATCTGACGCTGGCGCTCCACCCGGGGCGTATTGTTTGCGCGATACGGCGGCAGAATTTCCGTCAAGACCCATGGACGCTGGTCTGCAAGCAGTTGCTTCAAAGAGGCGAGCACCTCCAGTTCTGCCCCTTCCACGTCTATCTTGACCAGACCGACGTCGGACATACCGTCCATGGCCGCGGCCTGAGAAAAGTTGCACAAAGGCACGATGCTTTTGCGAAAGACCTGCTCGCCAGGGCGGAAATCCGTCACAATCGAGGCCGTGGGATCCACGTCCGACGCCGAATAGTGGTTGAGCACAATAAGCCCGCTGTGCGCGCCGAGTCCTGCAGGAACCAGGGTGCAGTCTTTCAATCCGTTTGTGGCGATGAAGCGATTTGCATAGTAGACGCAGATTGGATTGGGCTCAAATCCGACATAGGTGCGGGTGGGTTCGTAGGTTTTGACGAGCGCCAAGGTTTGACCAAGGTTCACGCCCACATCAATGAAGGTTCCCTGCCGAACGGGCAGGATCGTGGCCAGAGCGTCCTGCATAAACGGTTCACTTAGCGAGCAAAAAGCTCCGTCGACCACCGGGCTGATCATCTTCTGCCCCGCGACATACAAAGGCAGGCTATCTTTCAGTTTCCACCGCACCAAGGCTCTAGACAGGCGGAACGCAACCCGTTGCCAAAAAGAATTTCTCATAAAAATAGTCCTTATCAATTTGTCGATTGGCAAGCCTGGCTTGCCTGCAAGGGTGGTGGTCTATTGGAGATCAACGATAGGTTTGTCAAAGTGTTTTGCGTCGTATCCTGTGACCCAGCCCCTTGATCCGGGCCATTTGGATGCATAATCCATTCCAGTTTTTTTCTCGAGATTAGGTTGCGGTCAAGTCCTGCTGAGCGGAGCTTTTGCGTCGCTCAAGCGAAGCAGGCCGGGTGGCACGGTTGAGATTGGCGTAAATGGCTGGAGCCAGTCCGCCAAGTGATGTGTGTGGTCGCTGTGTGTTGTAATCGATCCTCCAGTCTTTGATGATATTTCGGGCTTCGGCGAGATTGCCGAAGATATGCTCATTCAAACACTCATCTCGCAGACGGCCATTGAAGCTTTCAACGAACGCGTTTTGCATTGGCTTGCCGGGCGCGATGTAGTGCCAGTTCACACCCGTGTCCTGACACCACCTCAAGACAGCATGCGATGTCATCTCTGTCCCATTATCAGAAACGACCATATCTGGCTGGCCACGCCGACGGATCAGATCATCAAGTTCGCGGGTCAACCGCATGCCGGACAAAGAACGATCCACGACAGTTGCCAGTGCCTCGCGGGTGCAGTCATCTACAATGCACAACACACGGAACCGCTGCCCATCTTCGAAAGCGTCAGAGATAAAATCCAACGACCAACGCTGATTGGCGCGGTCCGGCACCAGAATGGGGCGCCGGGTGCCCAAAGCCCGCGTGCGAGACCGCCTGCGGCGCACCGCCAACCCTTCCTCGCGATAGAGCCTGAACAACTTCTTGTGTTTAACCTCAAACCCTGGCCTGGCCAACAAATTTTCAAAACGACGATAGCCAAACCAAGGACGTTCATTCGCCAGCTCGCGCAGCCGCTTGCGTAAGGCATCATCGCCCTGATCCCGCTTCTGATACTGAAAGACCGATCTGTGCAGAGCCGTCAATTCACACGCCCGACGCTCGGACAAGCCGTGACGATCCATAACATCGCGCGCGGCTCGTCGCTTCACATCAGGCGTCAGTAGTTTGTTGTCGCGAGCTCCTTCAGGGCTGCGTTGTCGAGCATCGCATCCGCCAGCATGCGCTTCAGCTTGTTGTTCTCGTCCTCTGGAGCACGCAGCTTTTTGGCATCCGACACATTCATGCCGCCAAACTTGGCTTTGTAATCGTAGAAGGTTGCATCACTGATGCCGTAGCGGCGACAAAGCTCCTGCCCGGACGCGCAATGGCTGAGATTGTCTCTCTGTTTCGCAGTTTTTCTTCACTTCAGCCAGCTGATCCGCAACGCTATCATCTGTTGGAATTAACTGTGCCTCGCCAGACAGGTCGGGCAGGTCAACCAGATGCTGACGTTTGAAAAAGCCTGCTGCGCCGGAAAATAGCCCAGACACCCATGCCACGGGCCAACGTCAACGTCCTTGGCGAATACGATTTTCTGGAAGAAAAGCTCAAGGACACGGCTCGGTGTCCTTCCCCCAAAAAGGGCTGCGTAAAACCTACGTCAAAACAGGAGGTACAAAATCCACGGAAAAGAAAATCAGTTCAACATTATACCGCAAATCCTATGTCGCGTTTCGTACCTTTGTTGGGATGAACCCAACCATTAAAAGCCGACCAATGGGGTGGGAGCGTCATACCAGTAAGTTCGCCGCTCTGAAGCAACACGATTGAGTTTGTCTGGCACCCGTCAAAGCGATCCTAATACCATTGCGACAGTCACCGCTACTTTCATGATCAAGAAGCATTGGTCGCCAGAAGCCATAGTCGATGTAATGCTAGAGCGCTCCAAAGACCTGCTGCGCTACCCTGACCATGATAGAAACCGCAAGATGCTCGAAGGGCTGGTGGATGAAGCACAACGTCAGTTGAAGCAGCCTGAAATACCCGCGCCTGCACCACCCAAGCCAAAGGGCCCCAAAGGTGGCGGCGGACAACCACCCCCGCCGGGCTTCGGCATGTGAACCCAAACCACCGAAACCTCACTTGGCCGCGCGTGGGCTGAGGACATACACCAGTGATCGAGCTAGAACTCACGAGTGATCTCGGAAATCGTCTTACCCTCTTGCGCAGCGCGCGTTTTGATCTGCCGGTGAATGTCGGCATCAATGTCAACAGTCATCCGCTTTGGCCGATCAGCATCGGCTACCACAGCCTCTGAATACAATCCAACAGCGCAGAGGCGGTGCAAGGAGGTTGAGAGGCTCTTTCCCACCTCAAACGCATCCTCAGGTTGGGAACATTGCGATTACGTGGTCCATGCAGTGCAAATGATGAATTCCTTTTCGACGCAGCAGCCCAAAACCTCCGCAAACTAGCCAAGATATTTCTTGCACTGCAGCAAATGCGCAAAGCCCGATAAGAAAGACGCTCGCGTACTGTTTGGATCGTTACTTTCTACGCCCGCAACACGTTGTTTTTCATAGAAACAACCCTTTCCAGACCTTAGCTG
>JAYQEA010000170.1:0-677 GCA_038138625.1 Roseivivax sp. | reverse complement strand
CCAGTGAGGTGCTAGTAATCCGTCCGAGCAAAGGATGGACTATGAAACGCAGATGTAGTGATGAGCAGATCATTGGGATGATCAATGAATACGAGGCTGGCGTGAAGGCGCAGGAACTGTACCGGAAGTACGGGATCAGCGATGCCACGTTCTACAAGTACAAAGCCAAGTTTGGCGGCATGAACGTGTCTCACGCGCAAACTTCGCGCGCTGTATTGGTTGTCCAGCAGCGTCCAATGCGACGACGTGAAAGACCTTCTTGCCGATGTCGATGCCGTAGGCTGCCGCGTCAGGGTTTGGTTTTACGCGCATCCGTAAATCCTCCTTGAGTTCAATTGCACCAACATTGGCGTCTGGATGCGGGGCGGGCCATCCCATTACTACTGACGCCTGATGTGAAGCGACGAGCCGCGCGTACTGTTTGGATCGTTACTTTCTATGCCTGCAACACGTTGTTTTCCATAGAAACCGCCCTTTCCAGACCTTAGCCGCACCGTAGAACCGTGGCGTAGCGCTAGCGCAGGATTTCGACCTTTTACACAACCGACCTCAAGCTAGGGGTCTCTCAATTGAAGCTGATCACTCTCCGCCCCCCAGTGCACCAATGCAAGGATCAGTTCCCATCGGGATCGTAGCCAAACACGTCATAGTCTTTCCGATAAAAACCGACGATCTTT
>JAYQEA010000169.1:0-4473 GCA_038138625.1 Roseivivax sp. | reverse complement strand
TTTGTGGGGTTTGTGACCTCGGGCGGATATGGTCACACCGTTGGAAAGTCCCTGGCCATGGCCATGATAGATCGTTCAGTATGTGCAGAAGGAACGGAATTGACGGTTCACATTGTGGGCCAAGAACGCCCTGCGACAGTGATCGCCAATTCACCATATGACCCGCAGGGTACAGCGATGCGGAGCTGAGCCATGACAACCCAAAATGAGCAACAAACCCGGTCCAATCGGCGGCGTTCACGGTCGTCGGGGTCGCCCCCCAAACCCCTGCGCCAGACGAATTACCGCCAATTGCGCAATCCGTTCCCGACAATGGATGTATTTTCCGCCGATCAGGTCGAGGACATGCATCAAAGCGCCCTGAAGATCCTCGAAGATCTTGGCATGCGTGTTTTGTTACCCGAAGCACGCAATATCTTTGCAAAAGCGGGCGCACACGTCGAAGGAGACATGGTCTATGTCGGCCGTGATATCGTCACTGCCAGTATATCCAGCGCACCCAAATCCATTACGTGCCGTGCAGGCGCACGACACCGGGATTTGGTGATGGAGCTTGGCACTTTGGTGTTTCAAGCGGGTGCAGGCGCCCCGCATGCAACGGATCTGGAACGCGGACGCAGGCCGGGCAACGCACGGGATTTTATCGAGTATCTGCAATTGACCCAGCATTTTGACGTTCTGCAAATGATCTCTCCTCAAGTAGAGCCACAGGACGTGCCGACCCACGTGCGCCACTACTTCACGACCGAGGCGCAACTGACATGGTCGGATAAATTTCCATTCACCTATGCCCGGGGAACACCACAGGTCCTGGATTGCTTTGAGATGATCCGCGATTACCGCGGGGTCTCGGACACGGCATTTCATGCCGCGCCCCATACCTACACGATCATAAATACCAACTCCCCAAGAACGTTGGATATCCCGATGGCACAAGGCCTGATTGACTTTGCCCGTCACGGTCAGATGTCTATCGTGACGCCGTTTACGTTGATGGGGGCAATGGCGCCCATCACGGTTGCCGGTGCCATCACACTCAGCCATGCCGAAGCCTTGATAGCCATCACCCTGACCCAATTGGTAAAACCGGGTGCCCCGATCTGCTACGGAACCTTTACGTCTAATGTCGATATGAAGTCCGGAGCCCCTGCCTTTGGCACACCCTCTCATTTTCAGGCCTCACTGGCTGCAGGTCAGCTGGCGCGAACACTAGGCTTGCCGTGGCGCTCTGCTGCGGGCTCGGCGTCAAACATCAATGATGTGCAGGCCGCCAATGAAAACCAGATGGGCCTTTGGGGATGTCTGATGGCCGGTGCGACTGTGATCATCCATTCTGCTGGCTGGCTGGAAGGCGGTTTGTCGGTCTCCTACGAAAAGCTGGTGACCGATGTCGAGGTCCTCAATATGGTAGCGGAACTGTGTGCAGGTGCTGAGGCCGGCACAGATGAGATCGGCCTTGATACCGCAATCGCGGAAGTCATGCCGCAGGGCCACTTTTTCGCAACCAGCCAAACCATGGCGCGGTATAATACGCAGTTCTACGAACCCATTGTTCACGACTACGCCAACTTTGGCACATGGACAGACCGAGGCGCGCGCGACGCAAACACCCGCGCAACGGACGTCTGGAAAAAAATTGTGGCTGACAAGACACAACCTGGTCTAAACAATGAACGGCTTGACACCTTGCAGAAATTTATCGCCAAACGCACCGAAGAGGGCGGCGCGCCGCCAGAAAGCTGAACAAAAAATGACACTGTCAGGCGATCAGAAGTCTTTGAACAAATCCCGGCATGGCAATAGTAAAGTCACGCGTGATGAATGGCTGCAAGCTGCGCGGGACATTCTGATCACCAAAGGCGCAAGCGACGTCAAGGTGCTGACGTTGTCAAAACGACTGGGCGTCGCAAGATCCAGTTTTTATTGGTATTTTGAAAACCGCTCTGATCTTTTGGACGCTTTGCTAAAGGAATGGGAGGCACGCAACACGAAATGCATTGTCGACAAATGCGCCTTGCGCACCACCAGTATCGCGCAGACCGTCTGCCATTTTTTTGAATGTTTCATCGATCCACGACTGTTTGATCAAAGGCTGGACTTTGCCGTGCGCGAATGGTCTCGACGCGATACTTTTATCCGGTCAAAAATTGACGAGGCAGACATCGCTCGTCTCAGGGCGTTAACCCATGCATTCGCGCGCCACGGATATGACGCGGCGGGGTCAGATGCCCGCGCGCGAATTTTATATTTCATGCAGCTTGGCTACCATGCCCTAGATATCAAAGAAAGTTTTGATGTGCGGCTTGCGCGGGTTGAGGCTTATCTTCTGGGCTTTACAGGTATCGCGCCAGACCCCGTCGACATCGAGAATTTCCGCACCCGCGTTCTAGAGCTTGGAGATCTGCATTGAGCCGGTATTCAGCATGGAGTGTGTTTCGCGAGGGTCTGCGGAAAGGCAAGGGCTGGGGGCAGGCATGGCGTACACCGACCCTGAAAAAGGCCTATGATGTGGTCATTATCGGTGGTGGCGGGCACGGGCTTGCCACAGCCTATTATCTGACCAAAAACCATGGGATCAGGAATGTTGCGGTGATCGAAAAGGGGTGGCTTGGCGGTGGCAATACCGGTCGCAACACCACCGCGATCAGATCAAATTATTTTCATCCCGAAAGTGCTGCGCTTTATGACAAGTCCGTACAGCTTTATGAGGGGCTATCACGGGATCTGAATTACAACGTCATGTTTTCGCAACGCGGGATGATCGTCTGCGCCCATTCAGAGCCCGAAATGGAAATGGCAGCGCGACAATGCAATGCCATGCAGATCAACGGTGTGGACGCGGAACTGCTGGATGCCAAACAAATCCAGCATCTGGAACCCGCTCTGAATTTTGGGGCCTCAATGCGCTATCCCATCCACGGTGGGGTGCTGCAAAAGCGGGCTGGCACCGGTCGGCATGATGCCGTTGCCTGGGGTTTTGCGCGCGCCGCAGACGCGGCCGGTGTTGATATTATCCAAAATTGCGAAGTCACTGATATCGTGATTCAAAACGGACGATGTACAGGCGTCAATACATCGCTTGGCGAAATTTCGGCCGGTGTCGTCGGCGCTGCCGTTGCAGGCCATTCGTCGGTGCTAGCGGATATGGCGGGCTACGAATTGCCCATAACATCCTACGTTCTACAGGCCTTCGTATCCGAACCGATCAAGCCCGTTCTAAACGCGGTTACGTTATGCCCGCCGTTCGGGACCTACGTCAGCCAATCTGATAAAGGCGGTCTTGTCATCGGTGGTGGACTGGACCGCGTGCCATCCTACGGACAACGCGGCAACATGCCCATGCAGGAAACAGTTCTTAGCGCATTTTGTGAAATGTATCCGTCACTTGCCAAGGTCAAACTGCTGCGACACTGGGGCGGAATCGTGGATGTGACCCCTGACAGTTCTCCGATTATCGGACCGTCAGGGGTGGAGGGGCTGTACCTGAACTGTGGATGGGGAACGGGTGGCTTCAAAGCAATTCCTGTTGGTGGATATCTGCTGGCCCATCTGCTTGCGACAGGACGCCATCATTATCTAAGCCGCCCATTTGGACTGGACCGTTTCGTATCAGGCAGACTGATCGACGAAGCGGCGTCTTCCGGTATTGCTCATTAGAAAGGACGCTTTGTGCAAATTTTTCCCTGTCCTTTTTGTGGTGATCGGAACGAAACCGAATTTCACTTTGCCGGAGAGCTCGGCAAGATACGACCGGACACAACTGCTGACGTCGAAGCAGACGCATGGGCACGCTATCTATATACGCAGCGCAATGAAAAAGGACATGTCCGTGAGGTCTGGATGCATATCCCCTGCGCCGAGCTTTTTGTGCTAGAGCGTGATAGCGTCACCATGGATGTCCTTGGCAGCCACCCCTTGCGAAAGCCGCCCAAATGAGCCTGCGTCGCATAGATAACTTTGGTCTGGTGGATCGCGCCAAACCGTTGAGCTTTTCGTTTGACGGTCGCAGGTACCGTGGCTTTGATGGTGACACGGTCGCCTCGGCACTGATTGCATCTGATGTGCGTATTCTGGGGCGTAGCTTTAAATATCATCGTCCCCGCGGCCTTTGGAGCGCATGGAGCGATGATCCCAATGCCATCATGGACATTTCGCAAAATGGACGCGCCCTCCCAAATTGCCAGGCATCCACGACCTACTTAGAGGACGCAATGTCAGCGCGCGCGGTAAACGCCTGGCCGTCGGCGGCGCGCGATATCAAAGGCGGGCTGGATCTGTTTCACCGGTGGTTGGGTGCCGGTTTTTATTACAAGACCTTCATGTGGCCGGACTGGCACCTATTCGAGCCCGCAATTCGCAAAATGGCCGGGCTTGGGTCAGTCAGCCAAGATGTTTTGAGCGATTACTGTGCTGATCAGACTTTTGATCACTGCGATGTGCTGGTTGTAGGTGGCGGCGCAGCAGGGCTAACGG
>JAYQEA010000168.1:0-4562 GCA_038138625.1 Roseivivax sp. | reverse complement strand
GGGCGACAGCGTCCGCGTGGCCTGTGAAACGGCACCGGTCTACGGCATGCCTTCAGCGTTCGGGATGCCGAGTTCAGGTATAGCGTTTGGTGAAACGGTCAGGATCAATTCACTTGCGGGGTCGTTCGAGCTTCCGGAGTCCGACTATTCATCAAAGAAGAAACTCGAGCAGCAGGCTCAGAGCATGGCTGGTGAAGGGACGCCGAGAAAGATTGAGGCTGAGGAATACACCCGGCACTCATGGGCCGAAGTTGGGTCATCTCAATTTGTCCCGACATCCTGTCTCGTCTCGGAAAAGAATTTCGGTGACCAGACAATCGAACGTGCCGAGGAAAAAGTTGCGGATCTCGCATCTGGCAAGGCAAAACGAAATTTCTCCGAGGATGAGGATGAGGGTGATCTGCGCGCGGTCAGAGGCGCCGCTGGTGGTGCCAAAGGCGGCGCCGCCGATTATGACAAGGTCGACCGTCTCATTGTTCAGGCGCAGGGGGTTGATGATCCGTCCATGCTGAGCGCATTCAGGAAGGCCGGCGGCTTGGGAGAGTACAAATGATCCGTAGCAAAACAAATTCTCTCATTGTCGGTTGCTTTGTGCTCTTCATGCTGGCTTCGAATGCCGATGCGCAATTGGGTGGCTTGCTTGGAGGCGGTGATAACAGCAATCCCTTGGGCGGTATTCTCAAGGGTGGTGGCGATGGTGACAGCGGCGGCAGTGGTGGCGGCCTTGGTGGGTTGCTTGGCGGCGGAAATGGCGACAGTGGCGGCGGTGGTCTTGGCGGTCTGCTTGGCGGCGGAAATGGTGACAGTGGCGGTGGTGGTCTTGGCGGTCTGCTTGGCGGTGGTGATGGTGACGGCGGGGGGCTCCTCGGTGGCGGCGGCCTGATCGGCCAGACGCTGAAATCGGCGCAGAACACAAATCTCGGGCCGGTCGGCCGATTTGTCCTTGGTCGCGAACTCGCGGCAAGAATGCTTGGTAATTACGAACTGGTCGATGAGAACGACCCGCGGCTGACTTATCTGCGGAATGTTGTCGTGAACCTTCTCAGTGCCAGCCGCCTCACGAAACACTACAAGGATCCCGTGGTTGTGCTGCTTGACGAGCCGGATGTCGTGAACGCCTTTGCCGCGCCTGGGGGCTTTGTCTTCGTGACCACCGGTATGCTGGCTTTTGTGGAAAACGAGGATGAGCTTGCCTTTGTCCTTGCGCACGAGATTGCGCATATCGAAATGGATCATGGGTTGAACGCCATCAAGCAGAATGAAGGGGCAAAGCTGTTCCAGAGCGCAACGGCCGATATGGGAGGTGGTGGTCTATTTGGTGAATTGCTTGCCTGGGGTGAGAACGGCTTCAGCAAGGACCTTGAAGGTGAGGCGGATCTGCGCGGCGGACAAATTGCGGGCAGTCTCGGCTATGACTGGAAAGCCGGTGTCAAGGTAATCGAGCGGCTTGAAAGCATCACCTCGCGCAAACATGGCAGCGGGTATCCTGATGATCGGGCGGCAAAGCTCCGCGAAGGTGCCGGGTCGTCGAATGTTGCCGCCGACATGTTCGCGCTACGCGCATCAAGGTTTGCCGAGGCCATTGGGCGATAGGCAATGGGGCATCCCACATCGACCAAGTTGAACCCATCCTTCATGCGGGTGAACCATGTCTGAAGCCGAGCACGACAAGCTTGCCCGTGAGAAGTCCGGTCAAGCCGCTGCGTCGACAGAGGAACTCAGAGGGCTCGTTTTAGAGCAGACGCGGGTCCTCGAAAGGCTTGCCAAGACCTTTGCGCCGGAGGAGGAAGAGGCGCGGCAAAAGAGGTTTGTCAGGCTTCTGGTGCGCAGCGCCTCTATTGCGACCATCGCTGTGTCGGGCTTGATTGGCAGTTGGGAACTTGGCGTTTATCTCAAGGACAGTTGGGATGTGCGCCGCATGGCTAACGACTATGCGCAGGTTGGCGTTAGGCTCTATTATCAGGAAAACAACATAGCGGTCGCCAAGCAATTCCTTGAAAAGGCCCTTGAACTCCAGCCCAGCAATTCGGACTATCTGTTTCTGGATGCCTATATTGACGGCATGTCGGCGGTGCGGGACCTTTTCAATCTCGACAGGCCCTATGATGCCAAAGAGTTGAACTCGGCCTATGAAGCTTTGGCCAAGTCGGTGTTTCTCGAGCAACAGCAACCTGATGCGGCAGAGCCCTATATCCTGCGCGGTCAGATATATGCCGCGTTGAAGGACAATGAACGCGCTCTGGAAACCCTGCAACAGGCGATTGCGATCGATCCGAAAAATGACTTCGCTTTGATGCGCCTCGGAGTGATCAGCTATAACGCTGGCGATGATGACGAGGCCACATCGTTTCTCGACCAGGCACTGGCTATCAATCCCGATTCCAAATGGGCGTATCTTTGGAAGGGCGTAATGGCCAGCGATGGCCGGGATTTTGAGAATGCCAAGTTCAGCTTCGACGAGGCGCTGCGGATCGATCCACGCTTCGATATGGCCCATTACAATTTGGGATGGGCCTATCTGGGGGCGAAACCGAAAAACTATGCTGAAGCCGAACGATCATTCCGAAAGGCCCTGTCGCTTAACCCCGACTTCAAGGAGGCTTTCTATGGTCTTGGCATGGTGTTTGGCTACCAGCGACAGTATGGCGTGGCCAAGGAGTATCTGACCAAGGCACTGGATCTTGATGCGCGGTTCCTGACGGCCTGGAAATGGCGTGGGATCGTGAATGACGAGCTGGGGCTGTATGACGAGGCTCTGACGGACTTCTCCAACGCCATTTCCATCAATCCGACGAACTCGGACATCTATATGCGCCGCGCGCGGGTCGGTATGAAAACCGAGGAGTTTGAAAAGAGCCTGGAAGATCTGCTTCTGGCCAAGAAATATGACCCGGAGAATGCCCGGATATTCCTGTATTTGGGTCAACTCTATTTCAAGCTGGACCAGTTGGATGCGGCTGCTGGGGCAATCTTTGAAGCGCTTGATCTTCGTGCAGGCTATAGCGATGCGCTGTCTCTCCTGTCTGAAATCTATGTCAAACAGGAAAAATATGCTGATGCGGTCGATGCGCTGACCCAGGCGCTCGAGAACACGCGCTATCGGCGCGAGCGATTTTACGTCAAAAGGGCCAATGTGTATCTGCAGACTGGCGATATCCGGCAGGCACTTGCTGATTTCGTTCTGGCACGCGAGGACAATCCGGAGAACGCCACCGCATGGCTTGGCGAGTTTGAAGCCGCACTGGCGTTGGACGACAAGGATGTGGCAAGAGCCGCCCTTGACGAATTCACCAAACTGCGGCCAAATGACAAGCGCATAGCCTCATTGCGAGACCGGCTGGAATAACTTTCCGAACGCTGGAATCCTCTGCCTTTGTCAGGTGGAGACTTCTACGTCCCGCATGCGTAGAACAGATTAGGTGATAATATGGTGGTTCGTGAAACTGTGTGGAAAAGTCGTCCATCGCAAATCCCGAATATTCCGTATTTCATTCTGCTCTGCTGGACGGTCGTTCTGCCGCTTTATCGCTATTTGCAAACACGCTTCACCAGTTATGGATTTTCAGAAGACCGGATGATTATCAAGCGGGGCATCCTGTCACAGACAATCGACGAGATCGAACTCTACAGAGTCAGGGATTACAGCGTTTACAAACCGTTCCTGCTTCGTATTTTTGGGCTGGGACATCTGCATGTTCTATCTTCCGACCGGACCAATCCCGATTTGACGCTGCGCGCCATACATCATCCAGAAAGCGTTATGGATCAGTTGAGAGATTGTGTTGAGGGCGCGCGCAGGCGGACTCAGACCAAGGAGGTGGACTTTTCCTGATCTCGTTGTTCGCTTCGGATGAATGCAAGCCACCAACCGTAATTGATGCTGCCTTGCCGCTGGCGGAATGGGAGAATTCGATGCTGAATGTCGACCTGATGCTCGAGGGTTCCGCGTTCTTCTCAAACCTGGAAGACAAACCCAAAGCCAAATTCAAAGCCAGATTGCTTAAGCGTCTAAACAAAAAGCTTGGTGGTGGGGGCGCAGTGGAAAACCTCTCCGATATTATGATATCGGAGGGCAATGTGCTCGAAATCCAGAAGCATGCGCGAAACATTGTCTGTTTCAGCTGGCTTGGCCTTGTGTTCGGCCCGTTCTGGGCAGCCTTTCACCGGGTCCCCGCTGCCTTTGTCACCATTGCAGCCCTGTTCCTTGTCGCCTGGCCGGTGTTGCTTGTCGATCATGCCGCCTACCTGAAATTCAACGAAGCCCTGGCGCGCGTCGGTGCGTCTGTTGGATTTGTTTTCGCCTTGTATGGCAGAGCGTGGCTGGTGACCCATGAGGTGACGCAGTATCTGGAAATCAGATTCCCCACGCAGAAATTTCCCGCAATGTCAGGTATCTGGCTGATTGGCAATGGCATTCGCAAGCCGTGGATGCGGGTGCTCTTCCTGGTTGCCGCAACGCTGGTGTTTGTCGGCTTGGAAATAGGGGCTGAAATGCTGCTTTATGGCTAGCCGACCATCTGCCAGCCGAAATAGAACACGGCAAGCCAGCCAAGCCCCTTCAG
>JAYQEA010000167.1:0-4710 GCA_038138625.1 Roseivivax sp. | reverse complement strand
TGTTGCCTCCGTTTTCCGAAACATAGTGGAGGACAACTTCATTGGGGGAAGACCAAGGGATGCGGGCAAAATATAGACGTGCCCATCAAATCTAGAGTTATGGACAATGTTAAGATCAGATACGTTAGCAATTTTGACCGCGATAACTGCTTTGACTTCCGTCAGCGCACGCCGGACAAATTTGAGATGTTTGAACGACGGTGCACTATCCTGAACATTACTCGCGTCAAAGAGCGAGACCTGAACACCTAACGCAAGCGCAACATCGCAGGAATGGAGCTGCACGGGACACTGAAATGTTCATTTTAAAGCCTACTCCGGAGCAGCTATCTACCGCAAAAACTGCACCAGCGCCTCTACCCTCCTAAGCTTTGGCTTGGAGGGCAGACCCCATCCTTTTTCGTGAGGACAGCAGCCCAACAGTATCAACCGCGATAGGATCTCTTATTGTGGTGCCAATGCTGCGAAACCCTTCAGAATATCTATGGCATAGGCCAACTGATAATCCTGATCGCGAAGGGCTGCCGCAGCTTCGGTACGCTCGCGATCCTCTTCGATTTGGCGAATTTCATCTTCGCTCAATGAATCGTTGTTCAACGACCCGCGCAAATCAGCCTCGGAACGAAGACGCAGATCTTCTTCCTCGGCGTCATTGGTGCGTCGTGGTTGTTCCACAACGATATCCGGCGACACACCCAAAGCTTGGATCGACCGCCCTGACGGTGTGTAGTAGCGCGACGTTGTCAGGCGCATTGCTCCATTGCCCCGCAATGGCATAACCGTTTGCACGGACCCTTTGCCAAAACTTTTGGTACCGACGACGATTGCCCGTCTGTGATCCTGCAAAGCCCCAGCGACGATTTCCGATGCTGACGCGGAACCTCCATTTATCAAGACCACAACAGGCTTGCCTTGAGCCAAATCATCCGGTGTCGCATTGAACCGCTCCCCATCCGCCGGGTCACGCCCGCGGGTCGAAACGATCTCGCCCTTTTCCAAAAAGGCATCAGACACCCGTATTGCCTGCGACAGCAAGCCGCCGGGATTGTTGCGCAAATCAATAATCACACCATTGATTTCATCAATCCCACCCGCTGTTTCGATCTGCTTTGCCAAGCCATCCGCAAGATTATCGTATGTTTGGTCATTAAAGGTAGACACACGTAACACGACGGTGTCCCCTTCCAGTCTGGCACGCACCGCAGTCAAACGGATCGTATCGCGAATAATAGAGATATCGAAGGGTTCTGATTCACCTTCGCGGACAACTGTGATTATGATCTCGGATCCAACCGGACCGCGCATCATATCCACGGCCTCGTCCAGCGTTAGACCCAGAACGCTTTCGCCATCAACATGCGTGATAAAATCACCAGCTTCGACGCCAGCCGCATCCGCCGGAGTTCCGTCCATGGGGGCAACGACTTTTACAAAGCCTTCCTCCTGCGTAACTTCAATCCCGAGCCCACCAAAGCTGCCGCGCGTCTGAACCCGCATGTCAGCCGCATCATCCGGCGAAAGATATCCAGAATGTGGGTCCAAAGAGCTGAGCATACCGTCAATAGCGGCTTCGATCAGATCGGAACTGTCGACTTCTTCCACGTACTGCGACCGGATCCGTTCAAATATATCACCGAACAAATCCAGCTGTTCGTAGACGCTGCTGTTAGACCGCGACTCTTGCGCCACCAGAGGAGCGACGAACTGGGTTGTAGCGATAACTCCGGCGAGAGTACCCCCAACAGCGGCCATTACCAGTTTTCTCATATCTCTTAATCCTCTTTGACCTCGAACCAGGTTAGCGGATCCACGGGGACCCCGTCCTGTCTGATCTCTATATAGAGTGTCTCGGACCGCAGAACTCCAGTATTTTCACGTGACTGTGATGTCGCATCCAATGTGTCCCCCATCAGCCCCACTGGCGCACCTTTGGGCAAGACTTCGCCTAACGTTCCAAACAAACGTGCCATTCCCGTTAAAATAATCAGCAAATCAGGCGCCGGTTCCAGAATGGCGACCATGCCCTGTCCCTGCATGGGACCACGAAAACGAAGCGTGGATGTGACCGGTGCCATGACCAGAGCCTGAGGCTCCGTCGCAAAAACAATTCCGGGACGTCGGACGCCAGCTGCGTCTGTCTCTTCGGGGCGACGCAAGATGGTCCCAAGTGCCGGCCAAGGCAGCTGGCCCTTGCGTGTGCTTATGTCAGTCTGAGCTGCGGTATCGCCCGTTCTCAC
The DNA here is from genome assembly GCA_038138625.1 of Roseivivax sp. Taxonomy (GTDB): domain Bacteria; phylum Pseudomonadota; class Alphaproteobacteria; order Rhodobacterales; family Rhodobacteraceae; genus JAQXDR01. The sequence continues at coordinate 2,473 of JAYQEA010000167.1, read as the reverse complement.
CAGCAAGGCAGTCGCAAGCTGATCCAAGGTTTGGGCGTCATTTGCCAGTAACGCCATACGAACGGGATCTTCGGCATATTTCATTGGCAAATTTGTGCGGGCGCCGACCGCTTGACTTAATGCCAGCCGTGCGGCTTGCACCTCAACCAGACCGGCCTGAAGGGTATCGATGATATCACGTCTAATCTGCCTCAGGGATACCAATTCCGTAACCTTTGCACGTAAATCTGATGCTTCGGCCGCCAAGGCTGGTGTCAGACCCGATATCATCATACCGGCGCGCACAGTGCCTAGGGGACCCTCTGGATGCAAAACGGTTTCTGCGCTTCCGGCTCGCGATATCCCCTGCAGAGCCCCCAAAAGCTGCGTGATTTCAACTTCGCGGATTGCCAAAATGCCTGATAATTCTGTCTCCCTGATAGCTGCCAATCTCAGACCTTGCCGCGCGGCCGACAAACCGTTTTCATAAGCGCGTACAGTCGCAGTCAATGCCGCTACGCGATCTTGCGCGCCGTCCACACGATAAAGAAGCTGCTGTGCCGCCACCAATTGCTGCGCGGCTTCGCGGGCATACTTGGCCGCATCCTCGGATAGAACAGGACTCGCAAACAGCGTTAGGACCAATACGAACACGCGCATCATTGGCGGATCAGGCTTTCACCCGTCATCTCATCAGGTTTTGGCAGGCCCATCAGATCCAATAGCGTGGGTGCCAAATCAGCAAGACGACCATCTGAAAGCGCGATCCCCTCTGCGGCCCCGAACAGGATCACCGGAACCGGGTTGAGCGTGTGCGCAGTGTGCGGTCCACCGGTTTTTGGATCGATCATCGTTTCGCAATTGCCATGATCCGCGGTAACAATCATCACACCACCGACCTCTTTTATTGCCTCAATCACCTGACCAAGCCCTGCATCTACAGCTTCACATGCGCGGATTGCAGCGTTCAAATCACCTGTATGTCCAACCATGTCCGGATTGGCGTAATTGGTCACTATCAGATCATAGCCGGCGTTGATCGCAGCGATAAAGCTATCGGTTACCTCGGTTGATGACATCTCGGGCTTCAGATCATACGTGGCCACCTTTGGTGACGCGGGCATATAGCGGTCTTCGCCCTCTTCCGGAATCTCTTGTCCGCCATTCAGAAAAAAGGTCACATGAGGATATTTTTCAGTCTCGGCAAGCCGGAACTGACGCTTTCCCTGTTTGGCAACCCATGCGCCAAGCGTGTTGACTATCCTGCGCTTGGGAAAGGCTGTGGTCATATATGCACTATGTGCGGCCGAGTACTGAACCATACCTAAAAAGGCAGACAAATCATGCTCCTGACGGTCAAACCCATCAAACTGTGGCGCACCAATTGCCGCAAGGATTTCGCGCGCACGATCCGCACGAAAATTCAGACAAAAGATCCCATCTCCGGGCTTCAGGCCCCCGTAGCCGTCAATCACTGTGGGCAGAATGAACTCGTCACTGACACCCGAGGCATAAGCCTGCATCACGGCGTTTTCAGGAGTATCGGCATGAACGCCCTTGCCTTTTGCGATGGCATCATAGGCCATAGCCACGCGATCCCACCTGTTGTCCCGATCCAAGGCGTAATAGCGTCCAATAACAGTGCCAATTTTCGCCGTCTCTGGCAGATGAGTGTTCAGCTCCGGGATGAATCTGTCAGCTGACTTGGGCGCCACGTCCCGTCCATCCGTGAAGGCGTGTATGACAATAGGGACACCATGATCCGTGAGCATCTGCACTGTGGCGCGGATATGGTTGATATGGCCATGTACTCCACCGTCCGAACATACCCCAAGTAAATGTGCCGTACCGCCAGCCGCCTTGACCCGAGCGGCAAAATCCACAATCTGGGTATTTGTCTGATAAGATCCATCTTCTATTGCCAAATCGATTTGACCCAGATCCATAGCAACCACGCGCCCAGCACCAATGTTCGTGTGACCAACTTCTGAATTACCCATTTGCCCAGTTGGCAATCCAACATCAGGCCCATGGGTAATCAATGACGCGTGTGGGCAGGTCCTGATAAGCGCATCAATATTTGGTGTCTTCGCCAGATAAGGGGCGTTGTCATGCGTGGTGGGGCCAATACCCCAACCATCAAGTATCGTTAGGATCACAGGTTTGGACATATATGGTCTCCGATGACGATAGATACGGCCGTCCTACAGTCTTTCGCACAATGCCGAAAGACCAAGCACACAAACATCGGCCAAAGCATCTACCCTGCAAAGACAGCAAAGCTGCCAAAAATTAGTAATCGCGCTGCGCTTACGGCCGTTCTAACAAGCCCCATCAGAAAACACACACGCTTTTTATCCCAAAGTTCAGCCTTGCAGACTTTTGACCTCGATCACACCGTCTTGACGGGCCTGCATCGCCAAAGCAGCTGCATGGGCCGCAGCAGCCGTCGTGTAATAAGGGATTTTATCGTACAGCGCGACCGAGCGGATTT
>JAYQEA010000166.1:489-4756 GCA_038138625.1 Roseivivax sp. | reverse complement strand
GGTCAGGGTGATGACGTCTATTACGTCGATCGAATGAAAGATGAGATTGTTGAATTGACCGGTGAAGGGAATGACCAGGTCTTTTCATCCGTCAATTACACGCTCAAAACCTATAGCCAACATGTGGAAAATTTGACGCTTACGGGTGTCAAGAATGCTCGGGCAGGCGGCAATGGTCGTGACAACACACTTGTCGGGAATGTCGGCGACAACATCTTACAAGGGTATTTTGGCAATGACACCCTGATCGGAGGCGCGGGCGACGACCTATTGAAAGACAGTAAGGGCAACGATCATTTCACAGGTGGTGAAGGTGCAGATGTTTTTGTTTTGGTTCAAAACTTCGGAAAGGACATCGTCACAGATTTTGAAATTGCCGTCCTTGGAGAAGCTCTGGATCTGTCAGCAACCAATATAGCAAGCTTTGCAACTCTGACCGGGGGCGCGCTGTCATCTGTTGGCAATGACGCTGTCATTACAGACGGTTCCGGCAACACGGTGACCCTGATCAATGTTAATGCAGCCAGCCTGACAGAGGATCATTTCATTTTTTAATGCTCGGCTTCGCACGCAGTACAGGCTGCATACATGATCCGCAGCCTGTACCTTAAATCACACGCGCGAGCATATCTGGCAGTATCATTTTACGCCGCGTGGCTGTCCGCTTACCCGTGGAACAAGAGCGCGCACGAGGACTTTCATATCCAGTTGTCCAACGACCTGATCCCCGTTTAGAACACGAAAAACCTGACTGGTGTCCCCGTCTGACTTGGCAATGACACTTTCGAGGTTGCTGTCCACTGACACGTCGCCGTCAAAACTGTCTTGCTGAAGGTTTTGCATCACCGAGCCCACCCGCAGGACCCGTCCACGGTTTATGTCGCTGACGAAATCTTCGATGTATGGATCGCACGGGTTCAACAAAATGTTTTGCGGCTCACCCTGTTGAACGATCGCCCCGTCTTTCAGTATTACAAGGTGGTCTGCAAGTTTGAGTGCTTCGTCCAGATCATGTGTGATAAACACAATGGTTTTATGCAGTTCCTGTTGCAATTCCAAAAGCAGGTCTTGCATATCGGTCCGGATCAAAGGGTCCAGCGCTGAAAAGGCTTCGTCCATCAACATAATATCGGTATTGGCCGTCAATGCGCGCGCAATCCCGACACGCTGCTGCATGCCACCTGATAATTGTGCCGGGAAGTGATCCTCAAATCCGTTCAAGCCCACGCGATCCAACCATTTTCGGGCCTCTGAATCGATAGTGGCCGCATCCACACCCTGAACAGACAGGGGCATGCCAGCGTTTTGAAGAACCGTTTGATGCGGAAGCAGCGCGAATTTTTGAAAAACCATCGACATCCGTTTTTGCCGCATACCCCGCAGGGCATCGACACCGAGCTTCATCACATCCTCGCCATCAATCAGGATTTCACCCGCTGTTGGATCTATCAAACGGTTTAGATGTCGGATCAACGTGGATTTTCCAGATCCCGAAAGCCCCATAATGACGGTGATTTCACCGGGCTGCATATCAATGTCGATATCTTGCAACCCCAATACATGCCCATGTTTTTCAAGCAACGTGGCCTTGTCCATTCCCTTTTGGACCAAAGAAACCATGTCTTTGTCGTTTACACCAAAAATTTTATACAGGCCGCGGATTGCGACTTTAGGAGTTGTCATCTGCGCATGCCTCATTTTGTCAGATTTTGTTTGTCGACGCGGCTAAGCGCCGCTTTTGACACACGATCAAGGATGACAGCCAAAAGCACAATTCCAATGCCCGCTACGATGCCGACACCCAATTCAAGGTTCCGAATGCCGCGTAACACAAGCACGCCGAGTCCCGGCGCTGACACCAATGACGCAATCACCACCATCGCGAGGCTCATCATGATTGTCTGGTTCACGCCTGCCATAATATTCGGCAGCGCAAGCGGTAATTCCACCCGTGTGAGCTTTTGCCACGCGTTCATTCCAAACGAGTTGGCCGCCTCAATAACATCCTTGTCAACAAGTCGGATCCCAAGATCGGTTAACCGGATCACGGGCACGATTGCATATAGAATGATCGCAATCCCGTAAAGCTTTGATTCTGTTACTGAAAACAAAAAGATAAGTGGAATGAGGTAGACAAAGGTCGGCAATGTTTGAAGCAAATCCAATATGGGAATGATGCTCCTTTGGGCTGTGTTTGATTTTGACATACCAATGCCGATGGGGACCCCCACAATCACTGACAGACCAGTACAAACAAAGATGATAGACAAGGTCTGCATTGCGACTTCGTAGTGATCTATAAACCCGAAAAACAACATGACCAATGCAACAAAGACCGTTACCCCGACGGATCGGCTCACAGTCCAGCTTATGATGATGAGCAGAGGGACCATAATCCACCACGCTGTGGATTCAAAAACCCAAAGCATACCGTCCAACATCCAACTCAGAGGGTCCGTGATTGGATCCAAAACAGCTTTGAGTGTGCTTCGAATGGCCAAAAAACCGTCTTCAATACCTGCTGTCAAATCGCGGGTCTGACCGATCGCTGAACACGATTTGTGCAATTCATCCAGTGAGGGAAAGGGTAGGACATCGCCTGTGGCCTCTTTGTTTCCGCTGGTTTGCGCCAGCAGTTGTGCCATGGACATAGGTCCGTCTTTTTTGTCCACATCGCACCATTCGCGCAAACCCAGTGCGTCGAATACGCCGTCGTATCGGGCCATAAGTGCCCCCTGTTTGTTGTGGCCACGAATACGGGTCTTATTCGATAGCCGGATTTTGATTTTAACCCGTGATCCAAAATCCATAAACGAAGACGCGGATCTTTCGGGCGAAATCGTATCATGCAGGCCTTTTGGCGAGATCAAGGGTCAGTTTTATTCGCAAGCGTTGCCAGTATTTTCTGCAAAGGTTCAATCTATAATTTACCTTTCATTTACAGACCTTTTGCTGACACTCGGTCTTTATACCTGCTGTAGCGGGTGCCAGGCGCACGCCGCGGCGGTTTCTGACTTCGACCTTCGTAATACCCCGTGCCCCGCATGATTGGTATGGTTTGCAAAGACGTTTCAGTGACGGTCCTGTGATGCTTATTGGTTGTTTTGTCCCGTTACACCCCTGCCAGATTAGAAGTCCGTGCAAAAGCATTGCAACAAAATTTCTGGCTCGACACAATACTGTCTAGCGACGTTTTTGGACGGTTGACCGACCAAAGCCACCAACCGGTGGCATCTGTGGGTGTAGTTACTGTTTGCGAAAAAGCACCACTAGCCCTAGATCGTCTTTTCGTGCATGATGAGAACCACTGTAAAGTGGCATTTCTACAAATCTCAAAGGGCTAATCTTGCCTGTCGCCTGCAATCGCGCGAGAGCGGAACCGAACCCCATATCGTCAAAAACATGCATTGCGACACCACAGGTGAAAAGCGCCCCGCTACGGGTTATGCGCAAAAGTTCTTTCAGACATTCAGGGCCGACATGCCCGTGTGTGAACGTCCCCGAAGAGACCACTGCGCCGTAAACGCAATCTTCAATCGCCAAGGGCCGGGTCAGGTCAGCCGTAATCAAACGCCTGTAGATCTGTTTTGATCTGGCAACCGCAAGCATTTCAGCAGAAACATCCAACGCATCTACGACATGGCCTTCAAGATTTTGGGCTAAAAGCCCTGTTCCAGCCCCCACATCCAATACAGGTGTTGTGCGGCTGTCAGCCTCGTTTTTGAACACCTCTGCGACCCGCGCGGGTGCAACATACCCCATTTGCGCCCCAAAGCTGTCATCGTAATCTTTAGCCCATTGGCGATACAGCAGTTTTGTTTGCTGGATATTTTCGAGGTTGTAAGCATGATCGAGTGTGATCGGGGTGTCTGGCATAGGATGGTCTCTCCATTTGTCCCGGTACTCTAGCACGATTGTGTCACTTAGGCGTAATGTTTGGCCTTTGACATCTTACCAAGACCGGGGTTCAGGGAATTGGTCGGATCACAGCAGTGATAATGCGCCGCCAGATCAGGCTTGGCCGCGTAAAGATGCCCGACATTATGTTCAGCGGGATACTCCGCTCCCCTACGATCCAGAATGGCGAGCATTGCGGACTTTATCGCTTTAGGATCGTGTCCTTTCTTCACGACGTAATCCTGATGCAGAACATGACAGAACAAATGGCCGTAATATAGCTTGTGGCTCAAACCGTTTGCAATTTCGGGAGGCAAGATCTCGAACCATTCTCGATCATCCCGCCGAAGCGCAATATCTAGCGCGAGGA
>JAYQEA010000166.1:0-479 GCA_038138625.1 Roseivivax sp. | reverse complement strand
TTCGACCTGACCCGGATTTACGTTTTGATACCGAACCGCCGCTCCTGCCGCGGCAAAGCGATGCAAACCGGCGATTTTCGCTTCGCGTGGGGTACAGGCAAAAAATGCACCGTTTTCGCCGGTTAGATGGGTCGACAGGTATGTTCTGGCCTCTTCAATTCCGCCGTCGCGCATTTTCAAGATCAGATGATGATCATAGCGTTTACGAAAGTCCCGCATGCGTTTTGGCAACACTTTCGGCCAAAGCCGTGACAGACCCTGCATGACGCGGTCTGTAATATTCTTCGGAACGAAGGGGACCTTGTTCCATCTGGCGTCAATCGCACCTTTTAGCGCAAAGAACATGGGCAACCGATCCGTGCCCAGTTTATCAATCATGATCACAGTATCTTTTCCGTAAGATTCTGAGATATCGTAGACGTCTTTGTGCATATACTCGCCGCTGACCGGTTGCGTTTCAAATTCCGAAAGCACATGGC
>JAYQEA010000165.1:0-4760 GCA_038138625.1 Roseivivax sp. | reverse complement strand
TTGATCTGGTCGAGGATCCCTCCGCCCTTCGCGTGTTTGTGACCCCTGAATGTGCAGACTGACTTAAAAACTCGCACCAAACGCAAGATATAGTAGTTTAAGTTTCGTTTACTACTTCATACATACCCAATATGTGGTTATCAACAACGGCACTCGCCCGACGCGAGAAAGTAACGACGCAAACCGTTAGGCGCTGGAAAATATAAGCGTATTGATCAAACAGAAGGGGGCATGCGCGGGTGTGGATCGACACACCTGCCAGTATTAGCTTGTATGCCCGGGCCAGCAGCGTCAAGCAGAAAACGTCAATCGAAACGCAATCGCAAATCCTGCGAAGAGCCTATCCAGACGGCAAGTTATTTACCGACACTGGATCTGGATTCAATTTCAAGTTCAAGAGACGACGCTTTAGAGCCATACTGGAACGATCACTGCGAGGCGAACCAGTCCATCTGGTGGCTACCACATCGGATCGCATCACGAGGTCAGGGTTCCCGCTCGTCAAGCACGTCATCGAACTTTCAGGAGGTTCAATCGAGCTTCTGGAAGAAGACCGACCGCCCGAGCAGTTCGACGTCCGAACACTCATTGCTTTTGTCATTTCCTACTGCAATTCCATCCACGGAAGGCGCAGTCATAAAAGGAACAAGGGGGACAAGGGTTACCCAAAGAATGAAGCCTATTTGGTAGAACTTATCCGCCAACAGCGGAAGGCTTACAACCTTGCTATTGCCTGCTTCAAGGAAGCTGCGCGCCACCCCGAACTGCGCAAGTCCGACGATATGAAGAAGACCAACTTGCGGTCGATCATCCGCGAGTACGTCCACAACGAAGTGGCGGGGCGTTTATGTCCTCTGGATGCGACGAGGCCGTGCTGTCGGCCTTCTTGACGCGCGATACGATCTTTCGTTTACGCAAGAAGTTCTTCGAGCGTAAGGCCGCAGGATTAGTCAAGGGTAATGAATACGCGCCTGACTATTCATTCCGAAGCCTCAAGGATATGAGGCAATCCCTTGTTATTCAGAAGCTTCCGCCCGCCTTTGTGACCAAGAACTTCGATCTATCCGAGGACCTTGCGCCAGAAACATTCAAAAAACTTACAAGAATTGTGCTTGAGCGGGGGCGATGGTTCATCTGCGCTCAAAAGCATCTGACCACAACCGGATGCGCCGAAACTCAAGGCCTGAAAGTTGTTGCTATCGACCCCGGCGTGCGGACGTTCGCAACCACATACACAGATGACCAATGCTCCACCTACGGCGAGGGGTTCTACGCTGAAAAGGTGTTCTCTTTGCTTTTGCAGATCAACAAACTGGTTGGTATTCACAAGAGGGCGAACAGCGAACAGTGGAAGCGCCACAACCAAAAGCGGATTGACCGAAAGATCAATCGCGCCAGGGACTTGGTTCACGATCTGCACAAACAAGTTGCCTTTGATCTGGTCAGCCAGTTTGACGTTATCCTACTACCCTCATTTGAGACAAAGCAGATGGCATCAACGCAAGATCGCTAGATCAATACAAGGACTGTGCGGTCTATACTTGGCTTGGCGCACTATCGCTTCAAGATGTACTTGGCGTGGATGTGCCGCAAATACGGCAAGCGCCTAGTCGAAGTGAACGAGGCTTATACGTCGAAGACACGGTCTTGGGATGGCGTGATCAAAGACAAGCTTGGTGGAGCGAAAACAATTACGGACGGCGAGATCGTCGTTGATTGTGATGTGAATGGCGCGAGGGGCATTTTGCTCCGGACGCTCTACGGGAACTTGGCCCGTGAACATGTAGCAGAGGCGATGTAATGTTGCGTTCGTTGCATTCTAAATCAAATGTTCTGGAAGCTACACGCAAAGGTCCCTGAAAAATATCTGTGAGTGCGTTTGAGATCACAGAGAACCGTCTGCTATGGCCGCTTATCACAATGTCCGTAGCGACGATATGCAGGCCGATGAGCACCACTTGTGCCGCGTCTTAATTGCCAGCTACGGCTTGACCCGCCGTCATTTGAGACGTCCCAAATCCTAAATGACAAAGTCTATCCTTTTTTGCCCCGGATAGAAATTTTGGTTCAGACCCGGTGTTTGTAACAGGGCGCGCGGACTAGCTCGTATTGAAACCCGTTTGGAACTGCGCTGCATTTGATCTTCAATTGGTCGCCCTAAACATCCTCCAGAAGATATGTGCATATGGGATATCGGCTCAAACCAAAGAATTTTTCGTTTTTATAAGCATTTAAAGTTAGGTTGAAAGGAGCGGTTTACGCGCTTGAGGCCGATCCAAAATATGCTGACATAGTGTACCCATGATGCGCACGTTTGCAAAATTTGGCGAGGCCAAAAAATTCTTTGAAACATAGATTACACGCTATACTGAAAATGTGGAAGCTGCTTATCACTTATATAATACTATAACTATACCGTGGCAAATTTTCTTGGTTTATCTGATATTTTCTCCATGACCTTAACCATTATATCTGAAACAATTAAATAAATTGGTAGCTTAGATATATTTACACAGATTACTTCATTTTCTTTGCTGCCTCTAATTTGGTCAATATGGCACAAAACTTCATTTATAACGCATTGATTAGGATATTTTATTTTAAGATCTCTAAATTTCTTAAATATAGATATATAAACTAAATCAAGTACTGTAACATTATAGCTGAAATTTCTGCCAGTTATTTTTTTTGCTTGCTGCATATCTATGTCTTTAAAAATTTCATTAGCCGTCTCCTCATCCCAATTTATTTTCTGCGAAATATCAAAGGCCAGAAGATAATTAGGCCAATTAACAACATCACAGGTTGATGCAACTTCAAATTTTTTCTCGTTATTCATCATCACGATAATCCCAGTAGATAATGAAAAGATTAATACAGTATTTAAGTAAATTTTTCGTTATCATTTCCAATTTATTTGAAAGTGCGTTTATATATTGGTTATGTTGGTGTGCATCTGGTGAAAGCGCGCTGGCAAGTGTGACTAGGGTCTGAATGAATTGATTTCCGCTGCACTTCATGATTCACGGCTCTGAAAACGGAGCGGTGACATGAACAATCTGTATTGGCTGAACAACAAACAAGTGTCCAAGCTGGAACCCTTTCCCCAAAGGTTTCATGTAGACGACGGATAGCTGTTGATTAGTGTTATATTAATAAATAATTTGACTTACGGTAGCGCGATGATCCTGCCGCCTATGGCCTACATAACACACTTTACAGCCGTTGGGAGCGATGGAGCGAGAAAGTTATCTTCGCCTGGATGCTTCTGAAGATGGCTGATATCACCCTTCCAGCTGAATTGTTGTCCAACTCCAGCGTTCCGTCATCAGGATATGGCCGTGCTTTCACCATCCGGCCAAGAGTATAGCGGATTGTCTGAGACAAGGGCGACTTGCCCAAAATCCGAGGCAAAGGTTTTAGGCGTCTTAAACTCAGATTTCACGATGCTTTAGCAACTGTATCTGTCAGGTCGTATGAGGTGACCAGCTTTCTGGCAACGGCTGTGATTATGACCTTGTGGGGTTTGCCTGCTTCGCTGAGACGATCTACGAAGCACTTCAAGCTCGGGTTGTGATGTGCCACAACCAAGGCCGCTTGGAACATCACATGCCGCAGGGCACGGCGCCCACCGGCGATGGCACGTTTCCCTCGAAGAGTTCCGCTGTCGTGTGCGATCGGTGCCAATCCGGTGAGCGCTGCAGCCTCTCCGCCGCTGATTGTGCCGATCTCGGGCATTTCAGCGATCAGCATCGTGCTGGCAACCGGACCGATCCCGGGGATGGAACGCAGGACGATGGACATCTCGGGCAGGTGATCGTCACTCGCGATGGCCCGGTTGATCCTGTCTTCCAGTTTCTTGATCATGCTGTCGATCCCTTGCTTCAATTCGCTGTCCATTTCCTAGAACATCACAGCAGTCCCAAGCGTCTGGTGCGCACGGATTTGAGCGAGAAGTCTTTTACGCATTTCGACCAACTGGGCCCTTTTCGATATCAACACTCTGAGAAGGCGCAGCTTTTCCGCCAGAAAGTTACGGCCTGCCTCTGGTCGGAATGCGAGGAAGCGGGCGGTGAGTTCTGCATCAATCCGGTCTGTCTTGGCACGCGTGCCCCGATTCTGAGCAAAAGCCTTTACCTGAGCTGGGGGCACCTGGCGGGCTGATATGCCTTATGTTTCTAAAAGTGCCCAGAGTAGCCATTCCTGACCGCCCGTCGATTCAAAGCAGGCAACGGCATCTCTGTTCTGGGCAAGATCCGCTACCGCAGCGTGTCCAGCCGGAGCGTGCGAAGAAACTTTTCGATGGCGTTGGAGTGGTCCTGCGCCTCAGTCGTGATGAGCAGGACCGAAGCATATTCGGCCATCGTGATGTCTCCGTCTTAACCGATGATCTGGATAAATAATGCCCTGTACGGGTCGAGCTCTCCCCTCCCCTTGGGATAGCCCTGCGGCGCTACTCACGCCTGACCCTTGCGCCGCATGGAAAATACAAATCACGCCCCGATCACCGCTGACATCTCCAGTCGCAACCTTGCCGCCCGCCTACTTAGTCCTTCTTCAATCAAAATCTTAAACCACACCCGGCGCGTCACAGGTAAAGGTGCCAATGTGATCCATCCTCCCAAAAGAATAACTCACAAATTCAGCTTTATGAAAATCCCTGCAATTTAGATTTTAAGCAAAATACTCCAAAAACCAATTAATCAATTAGTTTTATAGTTTTAAATTCTGCATTTCCATCTTGAGAGAATTTATTATAT
>JAYQEA010000164.1:0-4801 GCA_038138625.1 Roseivivax sp. | reverse complement strand
AAGAGACGTGTTGCACGTTTAACCGGATCTTCGATCACCGCAATTGTTCTGTATTTCTGTGCAGTGTTTTGCCATTTTTGGGCCGTTTCACCGGTTAAATGCCGCCCGAGGTGGTCACCATCGCTGCCTTCAGCTTTTTTGCAAGGGTCCGCTTCAAGGTTGAAATATACTTCAGCAGATGTCCTGAATATTGTCACCTTAGATGGGGGCTCAGCTCGTGACAAATGGGCATTTCTTGGAATATCTCCTGGATTTAGAAATTTAGCTGTTGCGGGCCCGGGGTTTTGCCGCACCAATTGCGGTCTGGGCCGGATGAATGGCTGCTCTGTACCCAGCCAATTCGCCAACCATTTCCAAACGCGCCTCTCGCGTAAATCCGAGTAATCAATACGGAAACACTCTTGGCCCTTTAATAAACGTTCCATGTGAAAATTTGCTGTTTGCTGTTCAAGGCAAAAAGTCTCAAAACAGGGCTTTTCAAAGCTTACATAATATTTTTTTCTGTCTTTTGCGGTACGGACCCGCCATTGCCCCGAGGCTTGGGCAAGCTTTAAACTTGCGTAACGATCCAAGACCGGACGCGTAAGTCGAATTTTTGCCCAATCAGGATCTAAAATCATATGCAACTGCGCGCGCTGATCGTGTCCGTCAAACCACCGCAAGACAGGTATTTCTGCGCCGGAGACAAGGCTATTGCAAACTGCTTCTGGCGCAACCTTACGTCTTTCAAGTGTGAGATCGGGTATAGAACTTGCATCTGGATGCCCAATAAAACTTGGATTGAAGACTTCACCATAGCTGCGAAAGCCAGGCCACTGCGCGATCCCTTCCTCCAGATAATTCGACCCACTGCGCATGGCACTGAAGATTACAATGCCCTTAGGCCAGATCATAGGACTGCCGTTCTTGTGTCACCGGAGCCATTTATAGTAGACGTTTTACGCAACGGCCCAAACACTTTTGGCGCAAAACCTGCAATACGCAGACTTTGTAACGTTTCATCCATTCCGGACTGAACCCTTAACCTCGGCAAACATCGGTTTGTCTGTAGGGCAAGGGTTTTAGCGATCGGATGTAAAACATCCTTTGGACGCGCTACCGCATCTGCAATAGTCGTTACGTTAAATTGTGCAGACATTTTTTGAAGCTCGTTGATCCAAGCGAGTTCGGCACGTTGCCACTGTGCAGCAGTGGACGGGTCAGGGCGTTGCGATAGCCATGATCCGGAAATTATTTCTATGGATATATTTGGATCAAAGGTCCATGAATACCCAAATTCATTAAGATCCTGCGCCTCGATCAAAATACCTGAAATTTGATCTTTCGATTTGTAATCTTTTAGGAAACGGATTGGATCGGGTTTCCTTTGGGGAGAGGGGAATACTGACCCCCTAGAAGATGCTTTGGGTGCTAATACGTTGTAAACAATCCTCTGGCCGCCACTATTGGCCCATTTTTCGAATTCCGGCCAAAGGTCGTGAAAACCATAAAAGATGTATAGTGGATTGGACGGTTTGACAGGCAGAGCTGATGGTACCGTTTGAACAATTGGACGGGACCTGACCTTACTTTGAAGTTCAAAATCTAGAAGTGTGGGATCGGGACTTTGATCACTGCAAATTTTTGGAAATTTTTCATACAGCTGATCTGCGCCATGCCATATTTTTCTCGCCAAAAAGACTGCTGATCTTTCCAAGGCGTCTGCATGGTCATCATAGAATAATCTGGGTTTGCCTTGAGCATCAAAATTCGAATACGTCAGACTTTGTCCCGAAATCTGTGTTGACCATCGACGGGCTTGTGTTTGAAAGTATCCTTCGTCTGGGATCCAGCTGCTTTTGTAGAGAGTCTCAATTCTATTTCGGTCAGGATCACTAAAAATATATTCCAGAGTTTTGCGGGTTAGGCACCACCATTGGCTACCTATGTGCGGTACAAATCCATCAGGAAGGCGCCGTGTTAGACCAAATTTGCGCTGCATGTTAACGCATAGGTCAAAACCTTTTGGAAATTTTTTCCAAGAAACCGGATGGCGTAAAGTCAACCGCTCATGGCTAAGTCCATCAGGTCCGGGATCTACCAAATCAGTTCTGAAACTTTCAATAAAATCAATGTTTTTATTTCTTTCTAGGAATGTCACAAGTTCTGATGGGGGCCGTAATAGCAAACAACTGCCCGAGCAAAGCAAAACATGAGAAACCATAGGGTTTTGTTCCAAAATGCGCTGTGTGGCTGATATGGTGGCTTGAACGATGGACCATCGTCCCCAATGACAGTATAGCCTTGGCGTCAGATCCAAAAATCTCCATTGCGTTGTCATGTCTTTTAAGGGAGCCAGTTCAGCATTCGACACTTTTGCATCTATATGAATTTCGATAGGTATATCGAGTTCTAACCAGGTTTTTGCTGTGCAAATGACTCGATCAAGATGTTCATGGGCTAGAATGACCACACCCAAAGAGCTCATGCCCAATCTCCCCTGGACATAAGTTTCAAGCCTTCCAATTCGCGCCAATCACAAATCTTATGTGAGACAGATGCACTGAATTGTGTACCCCTTGCCAATCCGCGAGCGTAGGCTTGATATTCTTTGGCATCATCAAAATGCTCTTTACGTTCAATTTCTTTCAAGGTTTTACACCAAAAGTTATGTGCTAATTTTGTGTGTAATAATAGGCCAGATGGGTGGGCTGATTTAGTTCTTTTGCCATAAACGACATTCAGTCTTCTTGGTAAAAGTGTGTGTGTTGAACTGGCATATGCATATCGCCAATGCCATCTTACCAAAGGAATTTTATTTAGAGCAGGAGCACATGTAGGATTATCTGAGAAAAATAAACGTTCGCGAGCGCCGCCTTGGATCCAAAGGTTTTGATATTCAGGATTTCGGGAGGTGCGATAATTGCCCACATCAAACATCAGGCTTGAATCCAGCGGAGCGTCCATTTGGTTAAAGGGTTGATCGGCATAAAGATCCAACAACATAGCTGGCATAGATTGTATACCTGACAGGTCCATCCAGTCCGTAAGTGCTTTAAGAGGACGGCTGTCTTCATGTGGATAGGTTAGGAATTCATCGGCATCGACGGTCAGGCACCAATGACCTTTTCCGTGCCGCAACAATAAGAAATTAATCCAGTCCATACCAAAACGCGCATGGCGATAGCTTTTGGACGTATACCAACAAGATACATCGGGCGCGTTGATCAAGATTTTTTGTGTTTCATCCTGGCTATTATTGTCCACGATCAAAAAGTGCTGAACGCCCATGCGTCTGTAGTGATCTAGAAAGTATGGGAGCAGTGCAGCTTCGTCTTGGATAGTAGCAAATACAAGAATATCTTTTGGTTGAATAGAGCGTGTGCGATTACGAACCACCTGTAGTTCCCGTCGTTTACGGATGGCTCGAAGCAGGTATCTACGTCGCCTCAACCGGAGTTTGTAGGATAGCCAAAGCCCCATATTTTATATATTTTTCCATTCGTTAAGCACTTATTCTGCGTAACGTTTAACAGATAGAATTTAATACAGTCTTGAAATGATCTGACCACTTGGGTCCCACAATGGGGACATGTCGCGGTGGACACGCAAGGATTTTACAAGTCCAATCCCATGAATTGTTTGGGTCGACATATGTCACTTTGTTTTTGAGATCTTTTTGCAAGACCGATAAATTCGAGGCAATCACAGGGCAGCCACGTGCCAGAGCTTCTCGAGGGGGGAAACCGTAACCTTCAGCCAAAGACGGAAATAACAGGCCTTGCGCATGATCAAGAGCATAAGCCAACTGCGCATCGTTTGCGTTTGGTAGCCATATGACCTTATCCGGGGGAGTGTGTTGCAGTTCTTTCAGCAATGCAGGGGATTCCCATCCGGGTGCACCACAAACTAAAAGCGATGGCCAATCCGGTCGATGGGCGTTCTGCTTCCAGATAGTCAGCAAAATACTTATATTTTTCCGTGGTTCTAAAGTCCCCACAAAAACAAAAAATTTGGCTGGTAATGCAAGCTTTTGTGGCGTTGGCAGATCGGTCAACCCAAGTGGAGTGATAGATACGGACTGGTGTTTCACATGATATCTAAGACGATCTGCACTGTATTCTGACGGACAGATTATGTGATCCATGCACTCTGCCTGTCGCAAAAAAGAACGGAATCGATGGTTCGTACCTGGTCGCTGCAAATTCGGGTAATCCACTGGGATCGTGTCATGAATCATCACTACTAAGGGCCCCATTTGAGCTTTGCCTAGTGCAGCAACAACGCGTGGTGTCAGATTACTATGCCCAAGATTGAGGTAGATTGATCCAGCAGGCACGCATTTGAGCAGACCTTGCAACATCCACACTGGCCGCCAGATGTACGGTTTAATGTGTTGATTGCGTGACAAGCGTGCCAAACTGTCTTTTGAAACAAGCCCGTATCCACAACGCGTGCGCATCAAACCCATAGCGGGGGAATCATGGGTGGCCAAATAGGATAGCCAAGCCTGTTCGACCCGATCAATACCGGTATGTCGACGACCTAAACGTCGAATGACGCGAGACACATCCATTAAGATCGGACTGTTTTTGTTCATGTGTAATTTCTTACTACAATTTGCCTGAGTAACTGTCGGGTTGTAAGAAATTTCTCGTTATTGTTGATCATTAAATAGATTACTTTGGCCTTAGGTGATCTTCCAGACAAGTTTACATTTTAAAAAGACATGTATTGTCCGCCATTGCTGTGGGTCGTTCAACATCATGATGACCTGCCTCATTTTCAGGGTCATTCGTAGCTCGGGTTTGTCCTGCATTTG
>JAYQEA010000163.1:0-5191 GCA_038138625.1 Roseivivax sp. | reverse complement strand
GTCGTGTCTGGCGTCCGTCTACACCCGGTCGAGGTCGGCGAATGGCAATAGCTGGGGGGATAGACCTAGGGGGCACCAAGATCGAAGCACAGTGCTTTGATTCTGACTGGATAGTGGTGAACAAGCGCCGTGTTCCAACCCCTAAAACATATCCCGACCTTGTTTCAGCCTTGGTGGGCTTGGTGGAGTGGTTGCGCGAAGGGCACAAAGATCTGCCGGTTGGCATTGCGGCTGCCGGAATGCCCAATCCGTCCAATGGGCAGTGGATAACGGCAAACCTGCCAGCCGATGGCAAACCTTTTGTCACAGATCTGGCAGACAGGACCGGCCCGGGTATCACTTGGCTGAATGACTGCCGCGCGTTCGCGCAGGCCGAGTCTATGTTTGGGGCGGGGACACCTCAGGGCGTCGTTTTAAGCCTTTTATTGGGTACAGGCATCGGCGGTGCCGTCACTGTGGATGGACGGTTGATCAATGACGGCACAGGGCAGTCTGGTGAATTTGGCCACATGCCTTTGCCTGCAACTCTTGTGAATGATTTGGGTCTGCCCTTGATAACCTGCGGCTGTGGTCGGGTTGGCTGCTACGAGACCTGTGGTTCCGGTCCGGGAATGGCTCTGCTGGCACAACATTTGACCGGTCGTGACGTTACAACCCAAGAAATCACTGGTGATCGTGACAATCCAAAAAACAAAAAGGTATGGGACGTTTGGTGTCGGGTGGTCGCCGCCCTGATTTTTGAACTTCAGGTTGTTGTTGATCCGGGTGTTATTGTGCTTGGTGGGGGCATGTCGCAGATTTCCGGCCTTGTCCCGGCACTTGACGCACTGTTGCGAGGTATGGCTTGGGATGGCTTTGCGGTGCCAGATATCCGTTTGGCAGCAAGGGGAGAAACAGCTGCAACATTGGGCGCGGCCTATGCATCTTGGAAGGCACACACCAATGTCTAAAATCTTACATGATATTGTGGTGCAAAACCGTCGTGGTGTTCGAACATCCATACCATCGGTATGTTCCGCGCATCCCGAGGTTCTGATGGCCTCGCTTCAACTGGCGGCGGATCTGGGCCGGCCTGTTGTCATCGAGGCCACATCCAATCAGGTGAACCAGTTTGGTGGATATACCGGCATGACAGCCTTGGATTTCGTCTGCCATATTCAAGACCTCGTCGATCAAACCAAAATTGATCCCGATCTAGTGATTTTAGGCGGGGACCACCTTGGACCACAGGTGTGGAAATCCGAGCGTAAAGAGACGGCGATGGCCAAGGCGCATGATCTCGTGGCCGATTATGTCCGTGCGGGTATTCGGAAAATTCATCTGGATTGTTCGGAAGGGTGCAGTGATGATCCCGCGTCGCTGGATGATGCCACCGTCGCCGCCCGCGCGGCGCAGCTGGCTCGGACGTGCAAAGACGCCGCCGCCGATCCGTCCGATCTGGTCTTCGTGATTGGCACCGAAGTGCCTCCCCCGGGTGGAGCGCGACTAGACGATCACGGTCATATCGTATCAACACGTGCAGCTGATGCGCGGGCCACCGTCGCCGCCCACAAAGCAGCTTTTGCTGCGGCCGGGGTGGCTGATCTCTGGCCGCAGGTGATGGGGTTGGTGGTACAGCCGGGTGTTGAGTTTGGCCCAGACACAATTCACGCGCTGCCTACTCGGCGTGATCCCGGTTTGCGGGCCGTATTGTGCGATCACGATGCTATGTGTCTTGAGGCACATTCGACCGATTATCAACAACCCGAAGTCTTTGGAACACTCGCCGATCTTGGTTTTGCCTTTCAAAAGGTCGGGCCAGCCCTGACCTTTGCATGGCGGCGCGCGCTTTATGCTTTGGACCAGTTACTGGGTGTTTTGCGTCCAGCGACCCCGCGGTTGCCTATGGTTCTGGAAAGGGCCATGCGCGACACCCCAAAATATTGGACATCGCATTATCCGGCATCTAATTCAATGCTTTGGCATTTTGGCTATGCGGACCGGATCCGCTATTACTGGCCCGTACCAGAGGTTCGGAAAGCCGTCGGTTTGCTGTTGTCAGAGATTGATGCGCTGGATATCCCTGATCATGTCTTTGCCGAAGTGTTCAGCGATGAAACTTTGCAGCGTGCGCCTGGGCTGGCATCATCGCGGTCATTGTCTTTGGCACGAGCAGAGGTTCAAATTGCTTTGCGTCCCTATTTTCTGGGGGCTGATCGTGACTGATCTGGATGAAATCGAACATTGGGTCTGCCCTGATTTGCTGTTTAACGACGGGC
The DNA here is from genome assembly GCA_038138625.1 of Roseivivax sp. Lineage (GTDB taxonomy): Bacteria > Pseudomonadota > Alphaproteobacteria > Rhodobacterales > Rhodobacteraceae > JAQXDR01. Next base: position 2,933 of record JAYQEA010000163.1, on the reverse strand, counting down.
GATTGAAGCCCGATCTAGCGCTCGGGTTGGTTGGAGACATGATTTCGACAGTCGTCCAAATTACATCCCTGCCCGAACAGGCTCGAATCCATCATTTGGCTGGGACGATATCGCCGGGCTTTGTTGATCTTCAGGTCAATGGTGGTGGTGGCGTTTTGCTGAATTCTACTCCGACCCGGGAGGGGATGTACGCCATGGCGGATGCACATCGTAAATTTGGCACGACGTCCATCATGCCAACGGTGATTACAGATGCACCGCATGTCATCGAACATGCGGTCGAAGCGGTGATCGGGGCGGTCGACACGGATGGTATTTGTGGGCTTCATATCGAAGGGCCACATATTTCCGTTGATCGCCGAGGGACACACAAGGCGGAATACGTGCGCCCGATGGATCGCGATACGATGGATCAGGTTGCCCGCCTGCGCGCAGCTGGTGTCCCCACCATGATAACCCTCGCCCCCGAATTGGTTCCGCCGGATGATATTGCGGATCTGGCGCGCATGGGGGCGGTTGTCTCGATAGGACATTCCAAGGCAGATAGCCGCACTGTCGAAACTGCGATCGCAGCGGGGGCAGGCTGCTTTACCCATTTGTTCAACGCAATGTCGCATATGACGGGACGCGAACCGGGTGTTGTCGGTGCCGCCATCAACTCATCTGCCTATGTTGGTATCATATGCGACGGAATCCATGTGTCAGATGATATGGTCGGTTTGGCATTGCGGGCGCGCCCCGATCCTGATCTTAGTTTTCTGGTATCGGATGCCATGCCAACAGTTGGAGGACCTCTGGAGTTCGATCTGTACGGCAATACGATCCGCCTGCATCAAAACCGTCTGATCAATGACGAAGGTTCATTGGCCGGGGCACATGTGACCATGGCTGAATCGGTCGCGCGTCTTGTTCGTTCTGTCGGTGTGACACCTGAGGCCGCTTTGCGGATGGCGATCACGGTGCCTTCGGCCGTTATGGGATTGAACCGTGGACGCATTTCTGGGTGTAAGTCTTCGGATTTGCTGTGTCTTGGCGCAGATCTGATGTTTGAAGGCTATTTGTCTGACGCGCTTGCGGCGTAGGTATTGCGATGGTGGACCGTGTTTGCCTGGAGGTCTGTGTGGACAGTGTTGCTGGTCTGGCAGCGGCGATAGACGGGGGGGCTGACCGGATAGAGCTTTGTTCAGCGCTGTCTGAAGGTGGGCTGACACCCTCGGCAGGGCTCATGCATCTCGCTGCGAAAACACCCGTTCCCTGTTATGCCATGATCCGTCCGAGAGGCGGTGACTTTGTCTTTTCGACCGCTGAATGCAGTGTGATGGAACAGGATATAGCCCAAGTCCGTGCAGCAGGTTTGGCCGGTGTCGTGTTGGGCGCCGCGACGTCACAGGATCAATTAGATCTGTCAGTTCTTTCCAAGCTATGTCACGAGGCCATTGGTCTGGGGATGACTTTACATCGTGTGGTCGATATGCTGGACGACCCTGTCAGCGCCGTTCAGCAAGCTAAATCTTTGGGCTTTGAGCGTATTCTAACCTCTGGAGGTGCGCCCAATGCACCGCAGGGTCAAGCAGTGATCACGCGTATGGTCCGTCAGGCGGGCCGTGCACTGTCTATAATGCCAGGGGGCGGGATCTCGCCTGATAAAGTTCTTGCATTGCTGCGTCAAACAGGCGCTAGGGACGTTCACGCGTCTTGTCGTGTTGCAACCAAAGACCGTGAGCCGCATCCAATATTGGGATCAAGGTTTGGGGAAACGGACCGGACAACAGTCAGTAGGATGAGGTATCAAATTGATCAAATTTGATAGCGTTCAATCAGCAATACACGGAAAGGACAAAACCGCCATTGCAGGTAATGATAGTGGGCCAATTCTCTGAAATATTTGGAAAATCGATGTGGAACCCGACGCGGGTTGCACGTGCCTCAACCAATCCACTCAGGTTTGCATCTTCCTAAAATTATTTGAAGGCTGTCATAGTGTGTTCCAGTCCTTTAAGAACGTGAATCTCCAAAGTTTCGGTCGCGGTCTTTATGTCTCTGTCTAGTGCGGCTTGGAACATTTTATGATGTTCCTCGACGGCCACCTCGCCGCGATGGGTCATGACCAGCATCTGATACCGCAGGTATTTATCAAACAATACAGAATGCAAAGACAAAAGGTTCTGCGAGCCACATGCTTGTATCAAGGCAAGGTGGAACCCCCAATCATACCGTTTCCAGTCCTCGACCTTACTATCGTCGCCTTCGAGCATTTTCTTTTCGAGCATATGTAATTTATGATGTGCTGCTACCAAATTGCCTTCCCACTCCGTATCTCCTAACTGGATGGAAAGTTTCAGGGCATGGCATTCCAACAAAACACGCAAGTTGGCAATTTCAATAAGATCTGCCCGAGAGACTTCGGAAACAAAGAATCCGCGCTGATCCTTGGCGTCCACAAAACCCTCGCTTGCCAGCCGGTTCAATGTTTCGCGAAGCGTGGACATGCTGGCAGAGTAACGCATGCGAATTTGTTCAAGCTTGAGTTTGTCTCCCGGTGCGAGCGCACCGAAAATGATATCACGCTTGATACGCTGGTACGTCGAAGACCCGACGATATTAAGGGATTTGGCCATCTGTTCGATCGTTTTGTTGAAAGTATCCTGTGTTTAACTCATTTGAATGGTTTTTTCAAAAAGAACTTTCATCAATTATGATTTAAAATGTCATACATAATTGATATTAGCGGTTAAAAGAGTCTATCTATCGTTCAATCTTTGGTAAGCAATGGGAACTGCACAATGATACCTCAAATTCGGATCGCTGTTGTGGGCTTTGGTTTGATCGGACGACGTCATGTTGAAGTCATACGCCGATCCCCCAACTTGGGCCTTGCGGCAATTGTTGAACCGGATGTGAGGTCACATGGTGCTGCAAAGGACATGGGGGTG
>JAYQEA010000162.1:0-5212 GCA_038138625.1 Roseivivax sp. | reverse complement strand
TTCCGACTGGTCCGAATTTTTGAGACCATCTGTATGGTCCAATGGCCAGCAACCCGTTTCCCAACTATATCTCTGGAACATGGGTCTGCGGCAACAATGTTGCCGCCAACCTCAACCCATCTGATCTGAACGACACGCTTGGGTATCACGTCCCGGCCAGAGCATTGCAAACCGCAGAGGCGATCGAATGTGCTGCAGCAGCATTTCCCCAATGGCGCGCAACATCGCCCTTGGCCCGGTTCGAAGCACTGGACCGGATTGGCTCGCAACTCCTTGCCCGCTGGGATGAGATGGGCGGCATGCTGGCCCGTGAAGAGGGTAAAACCCTTCCCGAAGCCAAGGCGGACGTCCATCTCGCCGGACATCTGATCAAATACTTCGCGGCCGAGGCATATCGCACAAACGGTGAGATGTACCAATCTTTGCACGACGCTGCGTCGATCAAGGCTGTGCGGGAGCCAATCAGTGTCGCTGGTGCGATCACACCTTGGAATTTCCCGCTGGCAATCCCCGCGTGGGAAATTGCCCCTGCATTGACCTATGGCAATACAGTCGTGTTCAAACTGGCTGAACTTGTTCCTGCTTCGGCTTGGATATTGTCAGACCCCACTGCGCGTGTGGGCCTTCCTGAAGGGGTATTCAATCTTGTCATGGGCACCGGTACTGGCGTTGGGGAGGCGATGGTTGCACACCCTGACGTCTCTGGCGTCACGTTCACGGGGTCTACACCTGTTGGACGCAAAATCGGAGCGGCTTTGTTCGGACGTGGTGCGACAATGTAGTTAGAGATGGGTGGCAAAAACCCTTTGGTCGTACTTGATGATGCCAATTTGGATCTTGCAGTTCACTGCGCGATCCAGTGCCGCTTTTATTCAACAGGTCAACGCTGCACTGCCTCGTCCCGTCTGATTGTCACAGCCGGAATTTATGAGACTTTTACAGCGCGCTTGTCCGCTTTGGTCAAAGAAGTAAAAGTCGACGACGCACGCGCGCCACCAACCCAGATTGGTCCTGTGCTCAGCAAAGCCCGGCTCGTGCCGGATAAAAAATACATCAAAGAGGCCATTGTCGATGGGGCAACGCTTGCTGCGGGCGGTGATGATGTGACATCGACGACTCTAGGGCACTATCTGTCACCAGCGGTATTTACAGGTGTCTCACCTAAATCAGCACTTGTGCGTGACGAGATTTTTGGACCAATCGCGGCCGTGTTGCGGGTGACAGCCTATGACGCCGCTCTTGATGCGGCTAACGACTGTGAATTTGGATTCTCAGCGGGAATCGTGTCACAAGATCTCGCAAAAATTGACCATTTTTCACAGAGTGCAGAGGCTGGCATGATACAGATCAATCTGCCAACAGCAGGCATGGATTTTCATGCATCCTTTACTAGCCGAAAAGGTTCGTCCTACGCTGCGTCCAAAAAGGAAGCTACATGCACGAATTCTTTACGACCGCCAAGATCGTCCATGAGGGCCGAAGGTAATGTCGCATGCACCGTTGAAGGGAATTCGCATTCTTGATCTTACCAACGTTTTGGCTGGTCCTTTCTGCTGCCATCAGCTGGCGCATATGGGTGCAGACGTCATCAAGGTTGAAACCCCCGGTACTGGCGATCTGGCCCGCCAGCTTGGGGCTGATCCCGAACGCAACGCCAATCTTATGGGGGTCTCGTTTCTGGCACAAAATTCGGGCAAACGGTCCATCACTCTCAACCTGAAATCGACGTCAGGAAAGCGCATTCTGAAAGAGTTGGTCCAAAAATCCGATGCTTTGGTCGAGAATTTCCGCCCCGGGGTGATGGCACGCTTGGATTTGGATTACGAAACTCTTAGCCAGGAAAACCCCCGGCTTGTCTATTGTGCAATTTCGGGGTTTGGCCAGGGCGGGCCTTTGTCCAAACTGCCTGCATATGATCAGATAGTGCAAGGAATGAGCGGTGTGATGTCGATCACTGGCGATCCAGATACCGCCCCCTATCGGGTGGGCTACCCCATGGCGGACACCATCGGAGGCATGACAGCGGCCTTTGCCATTGCGGCCGCGCTTGCCAATAAGGCCCAAGATCGTGGAACGTTTATTGATGTCTCGATGCTAGAAGCGGTCATCGCAACGATGGGGTGGGTGGTGTCAAACCATTTGATCGCTGGACAAGCCCCTAGCCCGAATGGCAATGATAATTTCACAGCAAGCCCGTCTGGCACATTCAAAACGGCTGATGGTGTGATGAACCTTGCCGCCAATAAACAAGAACAGTTCGAAACTTTATGCGAGATTGTTGGCAGGCCCGCTCTTGTGCGGGATCCACGTTTTGCCGACCGCAAAAGCCGTCTGGCCAATCGCGCTGTACTGACCGCAGAATTGGAGGCAGCCTTTGCTATGGCTCCAACGCGAGAATGGGTGGAAACGCTGACTGCAAAGGGCGTTCCCGCTGGACCTGTATGGTCGGTGCCTCAGGCGCTCATGCATCCGCAAATTGCAGATCGGGGTCTTTTGCAAAGCCACTGCGTCGGGCACGAGAACGTGCAATTTGTCGGGGTTGGAGCAAAACTAGACGGTATCGCCCCCAAAGTTGACAGCCCGCCCCCGACACTGGGTGCGCACACAAATGATATCCTGACGGAGCTTGGGTATGACGACGTCCAGATCACCGATCTAAAAAGGGATGGCGCAATTTGACCTGATGTTCCAATAGTAAATGCACATAGGATGTGCCGGATAACGATCCCTGCCGTTATGGGGTCCAAACGCATTGACTTAGCCATGACTGTGGCCTGGCGGCCAGCGTCCATTTCCTCTGACTATGCGAGGCAAAAGGGTTGATCTTTACGCCCGTGACAAAACATTTGTTGCAGAATTCAAGACTTTATAACACATGAGCAAGCCGGAAACGGGCAGGCGGACTCTGATTGCGCTGATCCGGCGCGTTGGTCTGTTGTTCTGACCGCATGTTTGTGATTGGCCCATTATGCAGGTGAACCCCACAATTACTATCCGCTCGGCCCGGCTCTTGTCACCAGACAGATAACGAACGGAGGGCTCGCCCGGTCGTTCGATGGTGACCTGTTTTCAGTCGCAGGGCGGTGACGGATCAGCTCTGTAGGATAACGTACAGATAGGTCCCCACGGAGGCTGTTTGATCGCGTTGCTGAAATGGCTATCGGACTTGAATCCAACGCGTTCGCGGATGGCCATAATTGTTGTAGACGCACAATCAAACCTCGTCAGCAGGCCGTATGCACACTGCAAACGTCGTTCTAGGATATATTGCACTACGCCTCCGTCGTCCGAAAACAAGCGGTAAAGTTGCGCCCTTGAAATACCGAATGCACTGCAAATGCCCTCGCTTCAAAGTGGAGAACTGTGGTTGCCTTCGATGTATGACCCGATTGCTTGACCGGTTGCTGTTGATGCCAAAACCTCGTTGTGGTTCGAAAGTGGGTTCTGCTCTGCAAATATCCCAGCCATTAAAGACCGCGTGCTGTCGACAACAAGCCTGGATTGGGCAAGCGTCATTTCTTATTGGTAGGACCATAATTGATCCATCTGCGTGATGATTAATTTGGTGATCGGATGAGCCGCAGGCAGAAAGCTTTCATGAAACCATTCTAGCATGCGGATCGGATTGCGGTCTCTATACCTCGGAACAACAAACGAAAGATGTTCGCATGCGTGGCTGTTACGCGCATGGGCTCTGCCCCTATCGATGATCAAAACGTTACCAGTTTTCACAATGTGATCCCAACAATCGGGCCATCAGCGTCCAAAAAAACAGAATGATAAAATGGTCGAGGCCGTCCCGTGCGATGTGCTCGTTTCATCTGGTGAACAGCTGTTTTTCAGATTTCACTTTGGCAGAAATTATGTCCTCAAGATGAGCCAGGTAAATGGATCTATAAAATGCTCAAATTATTCTGTTATCGATTGGGACTTTGATGTCAAAAATGCTTCGATGTTGGCGACCCAGTTCTCATACTGTTGGATTTTGTGAACTTCCTTGATCTCGAACAAAATGCGATCCTGTGCGGGGTGCGTAATCCGTTCAAGCGGTCTCATTTATTAGACGAGATTTTTATCCTCGACATGAGCGATAAGAATGTTGCTCCTAGATGCCATTGAACTCATTTTCCGGCACTCAGGTTATCGTGGCAACGCACACGGCTTGCGAGAGCAGGCTAATAAAACTGTCACTATCCTGCAGCAAAAGCCATCGCAACTTTTCCAGAATTTCAGCATAATTGCGTGCGCGTCTCAATCCTCTGCTGCCGCGCAAAGCTAGTTTGATGGATGGGTGTTGCTTATCTCATTTCAGTATTGGTGGGACGATTTGACCATGATCGGATCAGAGCAGAACGCATAGCTTGCGTTTTTAACGTGTATAACGTCCGATTTGGTCGGACGGGCCTTTCAGCGTTGTTTGTGGAGATTAGAGTTTTTGGCGTCAGACGAGCTGTTGGTTTTCGCTATAGTCGTTTGCAACGTATCGCGGCAGATTAGCAGAGGCGTTTTGCCAGAGTAGAGCCTGCGGTGTATGGCTGCGGTTCGCAGACCTTGGCGAGCCATGCGTCCAGATCGATCCGAAGCGCCTCAATCAACCGATGCATCTTGTTTGGGCAAGCGATGTCATAGAACGCTTCGGTGATGGTTGGGTGGATCCTCTCATAGATACCGTTTATCCGCGGAGAATTGGCGTTTGTGCGGGTGTGATCCTCATTTTTCACAGCCAGATAGAGTGGATACGCATGAGGTGCGATATTGCATATCATTCTGTTTTGCAGTTTTTCTGGGTTTCGTCTTTGGCTCGGGTATGCGATGGAACAGCCCTGACGTTGGCGACGGTTTTATCTTGTATTTTAAGGGTTTGTGTGACCGTGCGCTTTCCCAAAATGCGCAGCATAGTCGCAGAGAGTGCCCCTGTGACCGACCACGGCTGGTCAGTTTTCACGAGCTGTCCTGCAATGTTTGAAAATACCTTTTTACCCGGCTTAAAACCGATAACGGACGGGCAACTGTACCATTTGTGTGGCTTCGATGGGGTATGTGGTGGGTGATGAGAGACTCGAACTCCCGACATCTTCGGTGTAAACGAAGCGCTCTACCAACTGAGCTAATCACCCTTTCACATCTTCCCGTCTTGGAGCGGGCGAGGCGATTCGAACGCCCGACCCTAACCTTGGCAAGGTTATGCTCTACCCCTGAGCTACGCCCGCTT
>JAYQEA010000161.1:0-5265 GCA_038138625.1 Roseivivax sp. | reverse complement strand
ATGTGCACTTGGAAACGATCACACGAATACAAAATCTGTTTCGGTCAAAAGGGCTCCGGCAAGTTTTGCGACCCAGATAGTATCGTCTGCTCCGTAGTGGACCTCGCATCCAAAGCCTCGTTTGCTAAGGGTCAAATCCTCAAAGCTAAAACCATTCATTTCGATAAGATCTTTACCAATCTCAAATCCGTAAACCCGGTCAACACCATCACCATCGGAAAAGACAAAAACATCGGCTCCGCTGCCACCATCAATCGTATCGTTTCCTGTACCGCCAATCAGACGGTCATCATCGGCTCCACTGCGAAGTCGATCGCTCCCTGCACCACCTTCCAATAAGTCAGCTCCTGCACCACCGTCCAGACGATCCAAACCACCGCCCCCAAAGATGCTATCATCGCCATTCCTGCCAAAAAGCCGGTCATTCCCACCCAAGCCCTCTAACAAATTATCCTTCTGATTTCCTTTTATTTTATTCTGTCCATTATTCCCCGTCGCTCGAGAACCATTTCCGGCAGCTTGTTTAAGAACGAGGTTCTCAAAATTCGCACCAAGGGTCCAATCTACCGACGTCTTGATTAAATCAACTCCACCATCCGCAGCTTCGATGGCAACATCACCAAGGCTGTTTATAAAATAGACGTCATTGTCTGCGCCGCCCTCAATCGTGTCTTCTCCCGTACCACCACGCAGCTTATCACGACCGGCACCACCCTGGATAAAATCGTCTCCGGCGTTTCCATCGATATCATCTTCGCCTGCGCCCCCGATCAGAGTGTCATCCCCTCCCCGACCAACCATACGGTCTTTACCACCAAGGCCATTGATAACATTTGAAAAATTATTACCAGAGATAAAGTTGTTAAGCTCGTTACCGGTCCCAGAAATAGCTGTCTCTACCTCTTCTAGGAAGAGATTCTCGAAATTGGCACCAAGTGTCCAGTCCACCTGACTGCGGACTTTGTCAGTTCCGGCATTTTCGTTTTCTTCTAAAACTTCATGTACCGCTTCGACCCAATAGGCATCATTGCCGAGACCACCGATCACGGTATCTTGGCCGGGCCCACCTGACATCAAATCATTGCCGGCGCCGCCCATGAGCAAATCATTACCACCGGCCCCACGCAGGTTGTCATTTCCATCGCCACCCCAAAGGGCATCGTCCCCATCGCCAGTAAACAGCTTGTCGTTGCCGCCGTAGCCCAACACGACTTCGGATGCCCCGTCTGATCCATCGATCTGATTACCCTGCTGATCCGCCCTGCCATTGCCAGACAAATTATCATTGCCTGATGTCCCATCCACGGGTGATGTCAAAACCTCGATATCGCCATCATCGCTGAGGCCATCCTGATTTACGATGGTGTAGCTAAATGTTTCAGCCTCATCCCGCACAATGTCTGCGCCAACAAAGTGCATTTGCCCTGCCCCGAGGTAAGTTGCCTGTGTTCCCGATGCCAGGGTCAGCTGCAGCCCGACAGTAGCATCTTGGCCATTGATATGCGTGATCGCGAGGCTGCCACCTTCATTGACATTATCATTGTCCAATAAATTTACGGCGGTTTCCCCCCGGGCTGTAACAAGCACGTCATCGTCCATTGCAACAGCGATCGACACCACCGGCGTCCGCAAAAGAACTGTCGATGACGCGTCAATGCCCAAAAAGGGATCCAGCACGCGTGGATCCATGGCGCCATCATTTGATCCGACAGCAGGCGCCGCCGAAAGCAACTCCAAAGCAAGGTCACCGTTTTCAAGTGTTTGCAAACGATAAAAGCCACCCGCATGGTCTGTATGGGGATTAAGGTCGTGGTCACCCGAGTTTCCACCCACGTACAAATTACCAGACGCATCCACAACGGCTGCACCAAAAGTCATATTGACCGTGCGCCCATCAAAAGCGCCGTTGACGATGGTCCCGTCAATCTCGGTGATTGTCATATCGGCCTGACCGCCAGCTGGTACGTCTGATATGTCTATGCGCACCAACCGCTGGTTGCCTCCCGAGGTTACACCATAAAAAGCGCCTTCTCCCTTGTCATAAGCAAGATCAGCCAGACCCCGACCGGGGATCGATGTTCCAAGACTGAAAACAGTGGTCTGGACATTGCCCTGTGCATCCACGTTGTTGATATCGTAGCGAACCGCGTAAGAACAACTGCCGGGAAAGGTCCAAAGGTTCCCGTCTTCGTCAAAATCACCCACGAAATGGGAATATCCCGAATGGCCTACAAGATAGCTGGCCCCACTGGCATCCAAAATGACCACGTCACCGCTTACAACACTCAAGCCAGTGGCGTCCGTACCGTTTGCACGCGCGATGCCATAAATCAGATCATCTGCCGCATTCAGGCCAACAGCATTGATCTTGTATGAACCATCAACATCGGCTTCTGCATAGCTGGAGCTTTCTATGTCAAAGCGTACAAGCTGTCCGGAAAGAACCTGGTAGACATAGGGCTGGCCCGGCGCAAACGCCTTTACCTCGAGCGAGCGCGCACCCGCTGATACGGTTTTGAGGTAGTAGGGAATAACGGTATCCGTTACGATATTTTCAGAGCCGTTTTCGCTATTATCCACGATGGTAAATACAAGCTCTGCCGAACTGCCGGTGCCCGTGAACAAAATCTCCTGCTCTGAAAAAACTGCGCCACTGTGCGCAAACGTGCCAATGTTCTGACCGGCATATGATACCTGTATAGCAACATTGGTGGCTTCGGCGGCAAGGTTCGCAGCCATGGAAAATTCAAGAAGATACGGCAGGCCAACTTGGGTATCTATCGAAGCTGTAAGCGTTGCACGTCCGTCTGCGTCCAGACCCCCAGCCCAAAAATCCGAGATAGCATATTGATCAAACGTGACATTGCCTTCAACGTCTTGAAGTAAATTTGTCATGTCGCCACCCTTTTGGTTGTGCTGCCCCTTACAGTCGTAACGTCAGTGGCTGTCACCTGGCAGGTCGCATGTGGGTGTCAGGAACGGGCGTCGGCACAACCTGCATAGCCAGGAAGGCAGATCAACTATCCCAAAGATAGAACTCTCATTGCCATTTGAACCAGAATTGTAGTCCCTTAGCCTACAACCGTTCCGAATGAACTCAGCCGTCCTGCAACGTCCGAATGAGGCTGATCGGGGTCACAACCCCGCCGATGAACTCCAAACTGACCAGCATCTCGTCCAATGCCGCGTTCCAATTCGAGACAGGACTATCAGGCACGTAAATGATATCACCCGGCTCTAACTGATAGTCCACGGCAGTCCCGGTCAGCATTGATTTCATGTTGACCAGAAGGAATTCGGCACTGGTCGGCGACAGTGGGCGCAATATTCGCACCTGCTCGGGCAGCGCGGTCTTGTCCACGAGGCCACCAGACATCGCGACAGCTTGCAGCAGGCTTCGTCCGTCAGCACCAAAAGCAACATTGCCTGGGCTGCCAACGGCCCCCAGGACATAGACACTCATATCTTCCTTGCGCGGGGCGAAAATAGCGTCTCTGGCCTGAATGGCTACGTTTTGGGAGAAGTCTCCCTCTCTCAAAAGAGCAAACAAATCGACGGTACAGATTTGATTGTTTCGCAGCAATCTCGCTCCGGCCAGATAGGCGTCTTCTTCCAATCCACCGCCCATAGCAATGGCCTCGATCACATTTGTCGGACGTTCCAGATAGGCTACTCCAGCGCTTCTGAATTCACCCAAGAAATAAATTGGTTGGCTTTCCGCCACATCCAACTCAACGGTCAGCCACGGATCGTTAAAAACCTCACCAAAAAGAGCCTTCAGTCGCTGGTGAATTTGGCGGGTATGCAACCCCTCAACATATACCAGTTCAATAACTGGCAGTTGCACAAATCCGGCGTTGTCCACACGCGCCGTGACGCTGCTTAGGCCAGCCTCTCCAAAGATGTTAAAGAACAGTTCATCCCCGGGTCCAACAAGGTAATCCGGCGGGGGAACAGGAGCATCACGCATAGGCTGAACGCCCTTGATCCCGGACTCAAGCGCAGTCCCGCCGCAGAACGGGCCACGATCCCGGGCAGCGACAGCACTGACGATGGTCTTTCTGTAGATCACGCCATCGGTCTCAAAACCATCTGTGTCCAAAGAAGTCTCGCACCCTGCAAGCAGGGCAAAAAAAACGACCACTTTTGAAAACGTTCCCCAACCCATTAACCTGTCCCACTACATTCTTGCACAACGATTCTTGCAGCGTGCAATTGCCCTTTACGAGACGCTAAAGTTTGCAAAGCCTTAAGGCAAACGTAATTCGCGACTACGTCCCAGTTAGGTACAATTGCAGCTACAAAAGATTGTGTATCAGCAGGCTTTTCCCGCAGTCCGGTATCAAGAGCCAGACAGACACGGTCCAGTCCATATGATGTGAATGAAAGAGGTGACATTAAACCAAAACCGTGGCCCGAGTCCGCGGAAAAAATTAAGATATCCAATCTGCACAGCAACAAGCGTCAGCATAATCCCCAAGAGCGCTCCCAAATGTTCCAAGCACCTCCCCAAAAGTGTCATTTTGGGTCTGATGCAAAAGCTCTGGTTGTGATATTTAAAGCCGGTCGCAAGCGCAATAATACCTGTCTTAATACCCAGCCCTTTCGAAGCAGATCTGTCTGCTTTCAACAACTGTCGGCTTGCGCGAATAATTAAAGCCTCACTTTTCCGAAAAAACAGGCTGGTGAAACGACATGTCTGAAAGACACGGCATCTCGATCATGTAGCCATCGATGGGTATGAGATGGCCGTTTGCCCCGTCATGTCAGACAAATCGGGCATCGGATCAAGAACCCGATATCAATCAGTCTTTCAGCGCTTTGTTTTGACTGAATGCTCTGAACGCAGACGAAGGTATAAAGTCGTTTTATGCGTTAGAGCGAACCCCTATGCCAACGTTGGTGTATTTCTGCCGGTGGACATCATCCTGCACCTATTGCGCAGTGGTGTTACAAGGACCGCATGACATATATCCAATTAGGCATATGTTAACAGGCTGCGCTCACATGTTCATCAATTCCATTTCCATCGGTATGTTTCGATCATGTTCAGTCTCGCACATTATCTGCGGCCTTGTTTACGGCACATCCTGTGAAACGGGTGTGTTATGCGTGTTTTGATCGCGGCTCCGGATATTGACAACAGCACCTCAGGTCACGCGTATATTGCCTTTAAGTGGGCCGAAGCCCTTTCAAAAGTCTGTCAATTGACGGTTCTTGGCTCAGAGCGTCCAGATCAGCAACCGCTAGCTCAACAGCTTCCTA
>JAYQEA010000160.1:0-5579 GCA_038138625.1 Roseivivax sp. | reverse complement strand
TGCCACTGCCCGCTTCGATGTAATCGTTGCCGTCATCGCCAGCTACAACATCTTTGCCTAAGCCGGCGATGATGTGGTCATCCGCAGAGGAGCCGAACACACTATCGTTGCCTCCGTAAGCATGGATTTCAAGAGCATCGGACCCACCTATATCAAGAAGATCGTCACCTTCTGTTCCAAAAACAGGTGTTAAATCGCTTTCAGACAATCGCGTCACGTCAGTCAGATCCAAAGCGGATATGGTCGCGTCCTGCGAGTTTGTCACGATGGCAAGGTCGTCGATGGCAAAGATGTCCCGATCGCTCGGATCCGCGTCACCGATCAAGGATTCAAAGAGAACAAATCCCTGGATGGACGTGTCGTAGGCTTCTACCGGGTCAACAAGGAAACTGTAATACTGAAGTCCGCCTGTGTTTAGAGTGTTGGTATCGGTCAATTCACGATGGATGGTACCATCTGTCATATGGATATCGAGGAAAACATTCCGCTTGTCATCTTCACGCCCCATCAGGTGGAAGCCAAATCCATATGTTGGTTGATCAAAGCAAACAATTAGACCACCCGGTCCTGTTTCAGACGGCAACACTTCGAGATAATGATCGCCATCTGCAGCACCTCCTGTCGAGGCTGTTACATTAAACCCGCGATCAGCGTCGTTTCCGGTATGGGTTGCCACGCCGGGGTCGTCACCAATGCTATGCGGGGTTCCAACGCTATCGCCGGTGCCAAACAGGTGGAACGCGACAAACTCATCGGGACGCAAGGTACCGCTGGCGGTGCCAGACGGCATGTCGCCACTGACATTTTCAACGGTTTCTCCGGCTGTTGGGGTGTACCCAAAGCTGCTATCGGCAAAGTTACCGACGGACTGCGGCTCAAAATCATATAGTCGCAGACCGTAATCGGGCCCCAAATCATTTACCGCTGTGGCAAAATCACTGACGGTGTCTACAACACTGCTTGAAAGCTCTTGATCATCAGCAACGGGTCCGTCCAACTCCATGGGATCGCTAATGAACGATGTCAGGTATGCGGGCAGCGGGTCGCCTGGTAGCAGCACACCATATGTCGCATCATAGTCGATATCGCCGCTGTCAATGAGACAGCACAGTGACATTGACGTTTCAACCGCCGGCATCACGGGCACATCACTGTCGACTGTTTCGATACCAACATGGTCAATTTCGGCCATAATCAGCGTGCCATCAGCGACGTATTCGATCGTTGAGGGTCCACCTTCTTCGTCCAAAGCTGCTCCGATGGCGGTGAATTCTTCTACTGTCGGAACACCATCGGTTCCGAGCATGTCACCCGAGATATAGAAGAAGCCGGCTTCGGTCAGACCGTCCCCGTAATCGATATCCAATTCCAAGATGCGTGCACTGAAATCGTCGCTATCATCGTCGGGGGTGTCACCATCGTAGTAGATGTCCGCCAGTCCCATTTCGATATCGACATTAGGATCAAGCGTGTTATCATTGAGAGAGGCTGCAAAAAACAGTCCTGCGTCGATATCCCACATAATTGGGTGATCGCCGTCGTCCAAATCGTCCCAATCGGGATCTGGTATATGGGACAAGGCCAAATCAGCCGAACCGTAGAATGTCAGAGTATACTCGTCGATGAAATCCGGGGCGGGGTCATCCTCAACGTCACCTCCGGCACCGTCTAAGATGTCATATTCAGAGAACCCAAAGCCGCCAAGGGTAAAGACCGATGCCAACCCATGCGTTCCAAAATCGTACTCGGTAAACGCAATACCATCATCCATGTCATCACATGGTCCTGTTTCCGCATCGGCATCGCGTGTGTTGTCCTTGAGATCATCCGACGTCAACGTATCGAGTGTTTCATCGACAACGACGGTCAGATCGTCGATGGCAAATATGTCCCGGCCGTTGCTGGCCTCAGCATCTGTTTGCTGTGGCTCGTAGAGAACAACAGCACAGATGGAGACACCGTCTTCGTTCCCTGCGTTCATCATGTAGCTGATGTACTGTGCGCCGCCTTCATTATGAGGATGTGTGCCTGTATCCTGACGAATAATCTCTCCGTTACTCAGGTGGATATCCAGATAGACGTCCCGCTTTTCATCCTCGCGGCCCATCAGATTGAAACCAAAACCGTAGGCTGGATCTTCGAAACACAGAACGACACCACCGTTGGTCGTGTTGCCTGGCAAAACTTCCAGATACTGCTGGCCATTGGGCAGATGATTTTGTGCCGACATGTTGAAGCCGCGGTCGGCATCATTGCCTTCATGGGTCGCAATGCCGGGATCGTCACCGTTGGATGGCGACCCTGCGGAGTCGCCTGTGTTAAACAGGTAGATGGACAGGAAATCGTCAGGCATCAGGGCGCCGCTGGCGGTTCCGCTGCTCATGTTGCCTGTCTGGTGGTCAACAGTATCGTCAGCATCAGGCGTGTATGTTGACGCTGAACCCGCAAAATTTCCTGCGTTTATACTTTCAAAATCATAAATGCGAAGACCGTATCCAGCGCTTGCATCCTCCAGATCTTCCAAATGATCTGCAAAGGCCTTGACCGCATCTTTGTAGTCTTGCGTCAGCATCTGATCGTCTGCGACGGGTCCGTCCAGGGTCATCAAAGGACCTGTCCAATCCGTCATGTAAGTTGGTAGCGTGTAGCTTAGGGGGGCATCATCAACGAAGGCTCCGTAATCAAAATCCTCGCCGAAAAGCCCACAGAGCGGATCGTTGTCGTAGTCGGGCATAACCGGTACAATATCGGTTGTCTCGGTAGATACGTAGGTGATGTCTGCCAGTGTTACCGTACCGCTCTCTGCAAATGTCAGCGTGCCGGTTGCGTCGTCGCTCTCCTCATCGAACTGGTCCAGTAAATTTGTTACTTGCTCAGCGGTGGGGAGGGTTACAGTATCACCGCTTGGCGTGTCACCCGACAAATAGGCAATAGATAGCTGCGTGTCTTGATCGAAATCAAACTCTGCGGAATAGTCAAAGAATTCAAAGGCGAGCATTTCCGCTTCAAATTCGTTGCCCGCGGTCACGTCAGAAAGCGACGCGAATATCGGAAATACTTCCAGGCTTTCCGGTGGAACATCGCCGTTTATCTCGGCGGCAAATAAGGTGCCGGCAGACACCGAAATGTCGTGGGACGTGATTGTATGGGTACTAAAATCGTCTTCGTATATGACTTCATCTTCAATCAAGGTGTAGCTTAGCGCAACGTCCGCGGTGCCGTAAAACGAGACCTCGAAATATTCAATCGTAGGATCATCACCGTCTGTTTCTGGTGGCACAATTGAGAAACCCGACACTGTGTACTTGGTTGCGTCACCATATTCGGCATGGTCATAAACGGTGAAAAAATCGTCGTCTTCTTCAAAATCGAGATCAGACATAAAGGCCTCCTACACATAAGCAACTACTAGAGCGTTTCTGGCGTCCACCATAAGTATGCAGTTTATTTCATGCCAGCGAAACAAGGCATATTCACGGCGTATTCACGAAGAAGTGGTCCACCTGTAACGCGCCTGTGAGTTACGCGTTATTGCGGTGAGTGTGCATTTTTTTGAAAAAAATAAAGAGATCAACTGAATAGGGGGAAATGTAAGTATCACACGATAGGTGTGGCGTTCTGGAAAAGACGTGCTGACGTAACGTCAAAAATATTTCATTTATGTATGATCTTGAAACCAGACCCATGAACAAAACGGGTGGCATCTTTGCCTATCCAGTGTTTCGGGTGCGACAGGAGACATCTTGCCGTTTTTAACGAAATGCCGTCTCTTCTTCAGGCAATGAATTTGAGCAGGAGCCCGACAATGTCCAATCCGCTGTATGACACACTCTTTGGAGTTCATGCCGATAAGCCCACTCGGTTTGTGCTCCATGCAGATGGAAGCGAACTGACGCATGGCGACTTTTTACACATGGCGGCGCAACTCGCACATGCGCTCGTGCTGTCAGGGCTACAGCCCGGAGATCGGCTGGCAGCGCAGGTTCACAAATCCACTCAAGCTCTGGCATTATACGCAGCCTGTGTACAGGCGGGTGTCATTTTTTTGCCGCTTAACACGTCCTACACCGCAGACGAACTGACATATTTCATTGAAAACAGTGCAGCGCGTCTTGTGGTTTGTGGCCAGGCTATGCATGCGCCACTGGTGCCGATCACACAGCACTTGGGCGCGGGGTTACAAACCTTGAATGCGGATGGTAGCGGGTCGCTTATGGATCTCGCGAATAGGCAGCCTGCGACGTTTGATACCGTTGCTAGAACCGGTGAAGATCTTGCTGCTTTTTTATATACCTCAGGGACAACGGGACGGTCCAAGGGGGCCATGCTCAGTCAGAACAATCTGTTGTCCAATGCACATGTCTTGGTCGAACACTGGCGTTTTGATGCGACAGACGTCTTGCTGCATGCCCTGCCCATCTTTCATACGCATGGATTGTTTGTGGCCACAAACGTCATGTTGGCAGCAGGCGGCGCGATGATATTCTTGCCAGGTTTTGATACTGATCAAGTGATCGAGACGCTGCCAAAGGCCACGACGATGATGGGTGTGCCTACTTTCTACACACGGCTTCTGGCCGATGCTCGGTTCACAAAGGGGCTTACGTCGCATATGCGCCTTTTCATCTCGGGCAGTGCGCCATTGCTGGCTGAAACCCATGAATTATTTTATACGCGCACCGGACACCGTATTCTTGAAAGATATGGGATGACGGAAACCAATATGAACACTTCAAATCCCTATGATGGAGAGCGTCGTGCAGGAACCGTAGGGTTTGCTTTGCCCGGAATCGACGTAAAAATCACCGACCCTGAGACTGGATCAGACTTGCCTCAGGGAGAGATTGGCCAAATTGAGGTGCGCGGCCCGAATGTTTTCAAAGGGTATTGGCAAATGCCGGAAAAAACAGCCGCTGAATTGCGCGATGACGGGTTTTTTATCACGGGCGATTTAGGGCGCATGGACGACGATGGATATTTGCACATTGTTGGGCGGAACAAGGATCTGATTATTTCGGGCGGATACAATATTTATCCCAAGGAAATAGAGCTGGTACTGGATGATCAGCCTGCTGTTTTAGAAAGTGCGGTCATTGGCGTTCCACATCCCGATTTTGGGGAAACACCCGTGGGTGTACTTGTGGCACAGCCGGGGCTAACACCGGACCTTGATGAGATTGAACGCGCAATCAAAAGAAAGCTTGCACGTTTCAAACATCCACGCAGGCTGGTGCTGGTCGACGCCTTGCCGCGAAACACAATGGGCAAAGTCCAAAAGAATACGCTGCGCGATGCGTATAGATCGTTGTTCAAGGGTTAATAGCCCGGGTTTACAACGCTTGATCCGGCGTCTTGAAAACCTTTTGCTGCAAAATTTTTAAAATGAGTTTCCGTCAAAGATGTTTCACAAAATAAAAGCGGCTCTTGTTTCTGTGCTATGTGTTGTGTCCGGATGTGCGGCTATACCAGATGACGACATTGCATTTTTAGATCGGAAAATTCCGATTGGAACAAAGACAACGCAAGCACGGATAGCGGTTTCAAGGCGCGGCTTCGATGAGGTTGAAGTCCGTGCCAAA
>JAYQEA010000159.1:0-5936 GCA_038138625.1 Roseivivax sp. | reverse complement strand
AATCACCTCAAACCCACCAATGGCGGCAGGCCGCCGAATGTATTTGCTAAACCCAGACGCCATTGTCGGCTTTCTCCAGACCAGCGTCTTGATCCAGAAGAAATGCTGGACGCACAGCAAACGGGTCGTGATTTATCTGGCCAAACCTTTGACTGGAATCTGCAAGCTCCGCTTCAAGATGGCCTCGTGCAGAATGTACGCGCCTTTCGTGATTTTGCGGAGGGTTATGGCACCAAGGTGATCTATTTGTTGATGACTGGCACAGACGATCCGATCGCACCCCCAGATTTGGCTGAGCGGTTTTATGTCGAAACCGGTGCACCATTGATCACCTTTGATCCTGAATTGCATGCATGGTTAGCTGAGAATGGACGTCGTGATCCCGTGCATGTGAACGCCGCCGGACGTGAAATTTTGATGCCATGGTTGATCAATCAGATCGAAGAAGTTTGCGAGCGACCAGAGGGATGCTTTTGATATGCCTGACCAAATTCGCCCATCACCTATCCATTCCCACCAAACCCTGCAGGTGTGGTCGGCTAGAGCACGCTTCGGCCTTCGCGTCGCGTTCATCGTGTGCGCAATATGCTACCTGTTGACAACTGCGGAGTACGAGGAAGTAAGGGCAATCTATGAGGCGTATTAAGCCAACCTGAGCAAAAGTCGAACGTCTATCGGTAGTGCCCCACGGCGTGGTGTAATTTGTTCTCCGGCCGGGTGTTGAGCCGGTTTGCAGGGGGCGATTTTCGCCGGATCCATGGTGGTATCCTCGCAGATGAACGCCCACATTCGACCCACGGCATATTGACCCCTGATGAAGCCTATGCCAGCAAAACAGAACCAATGAGATTGGCAGCCTAAATCAAATCCTGATCCATCTTAACAAGGTTGAAAACTGGTCGAAAAAGTAGGACCACCTCTTTCGCGCCTTCGAAAAGGTAGATGTGAATTCTCAGCTCGAATGTTCCTCCAACGGCCAGTCTCTTGCCTGGCCACATTCCCAAAAACCTTCATTGCGGCACCGTAAGAACGCAATTTTTCGGTGACGATGACCTCCAGTTGGCCATACCGTTTCATCACTTTTTTCAAAAATTTAAGGGCTGCAGTGCGATCTCGGCGCTTGGTGGCGTAACTTTCAAGCACTTCGCCTTCGTGATCAACCGCACGCCAAAGGTAATGCTGGACGCCGTTGATTTTCACAAACACTTCATCCATGTGCCATTGCCAATTCGAGTAACACCGCATTCGGCTGACCTTTTTTCTACGGATCTCGGCTGCGAATAATGGGCCAAACCGGTTCCACCAAAATCGGATCGTTTCGTGGCTGACATCGATGCCTCGCTCGTGAAGAAGATCTTCGGCATTCCGAAGCGATAGCGGAAATCTGACGTAAAGCATCACCGCAAGGCGTATGACTTCCGGACTGATTTTGAAGTAGCGAAAAGGAGAGTGTTTTGTCATGGCAGGAGGCTAGGTCGACGCTCTTCCCTTCACAACCGTGTTTCCTCTGACAAAGCCATCACGCAGCAATTCGCGCATGTCCCTCGGGGTCCGACGTTGGCACGGGAGAGAGTTGGGTGCATGTGTCATTCCCTCCGCCACCAACCACTCGCGAACCCGAGACGAAGCCCCAGCGCGGACCATTTTTCTTTTTGTTTCAAAGGGGTTTAGCGGAGCCATCCGACCTTCGAAGACTGGCGTTTCGGCCGAAATCGGTCTCCGAACGCCCCGTGTCTCTTTCCATCCGCCCTTCACCCAAATCGAGACGCATTCAAAAAGTCTCGCCTTTTCACATGCTTGTCAAAAATTGATTGCGCCGCAGTTGAGGCGGGTTCGACCGCTACCGATGCGGTCAGAGACACCTGAAGGCGGCGTAGTCGTACGTGATCATGCGCATTTCAGTGAGGCAAAAGCGAGCGGACCAGACTATTAATCGCTGGGGGCAAGCTAAGAATGGAAAATACTGATTGGGTCATCCTTGACACAGAAATAACGGGCTTTTCCGCGCCGGTCTTCGTGGTCGAACTTGCAGCACAAAAAATGAAGGGGTGGGAACCTGAAGGCCCGCCCTTCAAATGCCTTCTTAATCACGGGACACGCCCAAAGCGATGCATAGTCGCGGCATGGGTCAGGCCCGGCTTCTGGATGTGGAGCAGCATTGCATTAAACGGCGCGAACTCTCGTAAAGTGATCGTGAAGGAGAGCAGTGCCTCGATTGCCTCGCTCGAGTCATAGAGTTTTTTGTTGCGGCGATCAGCTGGTCGATGAGTGCTTGTTCCGCCGGGGCTGTTTCCTGAGGCTTGGGCGTGAACAGGTCTTTCTGAAAAGGTGCAAAAACCGGGTTCGGCGTTGGTTCCAAACCAGCCAGATAGGGTCCCTTTGGAAAGGGCTCGATCGTGCCTTTCTGAACCTCTTCCAGAAACAGCTCGATATACGGCCTGAGCCGCCCTGGGTTTGACTTGAGCGAGATCAATAGAATCATCTGTTGCACGCTGCAGGGATTAATCGATGACAGCGTCCGGCCCGATATCCGAACCGAACAGGCGGGTCGTACCCTTGGCCACAGCCAGCGCTCTGCTTTCATAAGAGCCTTCGGATACCATGGTCGCGGATGTGCCGATGCAGGTCGGGGCCTTGTCTGGTGCGCAGCGGTCGCGCAGCCTGCGAACAAGTACGGCAACGTCTGCACCTTGGCGGCCTCGGTAAGTGTGAAGCGCGTCAAGGATGATGAATTCTAGGCCGGTAGTGTTGAATTTTGTTTGTTAGCATCAGCCTCGATCAAGCTGGCGTCAGCAGCAAGGCGGTGGCCGCTCACAAGACCGTCTGCAAGACATCGCGCCACGGTCTTCTCGAACAGATGTCGCAGCAGTTTGCTTTCCCGGAAGCGCCCGTGACGGTTCTTGGAAAAGGTCGAATGCTTTGGCACTGTATCAGACAGATTGAGGCGACAGAACCAGCGATATGCCAGGTTCAGATGCACCTCTTCACAAATATGGCGTTCTGAGCGGATGCCAAAGCAATAGCCCACCACCAACATGCGGATCAAAAGCTCGGGATCAATCGATGGACGACCAGTGTGGCTGTAAAACTCAGCGAGATATTGGCGAATGTCATCAAGGCCAACGGACCGATCTATCGAGCGCAGCAGATGATCTTGGATCGCCGATGGCCTCGTGCCAGGCGTCGACCGGGACCTTGCTGGTGACGATGGTCGCCTTCCGGCCGTGGCGGTACTCGAGGATCTTGAGCAGGTCGCTGCGTTCGACGGATGCGAGTGGGGCGAGGCCCGAGTCGTCGAGGATGAGCAGGTTGCGGAGTTTCACGCCGCGTCACGGGTGTACGACGTCACAATGCCGCCAAGCTGGCGTCTGCGGCGGATCGGGACGTCACGGACAGGCCGAAAATTCACTAGCAGCACATTGTTCCCGATGCCTGGTCCGCGATGTGGACGCTCGGCGTTGTAGTGGCGCAGGGGTAAACGCGGGCGTCATGTTCTTTCGCCGCCCGCTTCCATGTGCCGATCTGCCTAGGATGCACGCCATACTTCCTGGACAATTCTGCCAGCGTCATCTCCTCACGGATCGCTTCAAGCGCAACCTTGGCGTTGGACCCGGGAGAATGGTTCATTCACTTCTTCATTCCGGATCATTTCTTTCGTCATGCGATCCACCTTAACGACTGGTTCGAATTTCTGAGACCACCTCTGGATCGACTGGTCCGCTGATCCAACCACTGGCTATTCGAAGCACGCCGCCTGCATCACAGGCAACGCGCCGCATAGTCAAAACAAACAGATGAGCTGACCGCTCTCTTAGTTCAGGCCACCACTGGTTCCAAAAACTCTGATGAAAGAAAAAGTATGAAACATGGAGGCTCTGGTCCGTCTGGGGAAAGGAAACGCTCAACCCTCAGCCGATTTGTTCAAAAGAGCCGCGTTGACCGTATGGATTTTGAGAGTTAATGCGTCGTATCAGATCCCTAGCGGAGAATGTTAAGATGGCAACTTTGTCCAGAGAACAGCAAAACCTACTGCCCACAGAAATCGAAGTTGAACAATACGAAAAGAATGGTTGGTATGTCACCCCTCATGTGGTTCCACATGAGATCTTGGATCGTGCCATGGCTGGGGTGCATGCGCTTTATCGGGGCGAAAGGGATATCGACACGCCCAAAATGGATGGGCCAGCCAATGATGTTTTTAGTGCCGATAAAACATTCATGAATAACGAGTTTGCATCGCTGCAGAGGTCTGAAATTCGCGAATTGGTAACTTATCCCCTGATCGCGGCAATCGCGGCGAGGTTGGCGCGATCTCATGAGATCCGCCTGTTTGCAGATGCGCTGATGTGTAAATTCCCAGAACAGTCTAAGCGAACTGGCGCTTTGGGCTGGCATGCCGATAAAGCCTACTGGCCGACCAGCACATCACGACACATGTTGACGGCGTGGATCCCGTTGCAAGATACCACCGTGGAGATGGGTACTTTGCAGGTTATTGAGGGCAGCCACTCTTGGCCCAGAGAAGAATCCTTAATGCAGTACTGTTCCTTTGGCACCCAAAAGCTGGGTGAGTTTAATGATTGGTTGGCTCAAAACAAGCCAGACCACAAGCGCGTTAGCATGACCCTAAAAAAGGGACAATTGAGCTTCCATCACTGCGACGCCTTCCACTGTAGTGCGCCTAATCAAAGTGAAACGCCTCGTGCGGTTGTTGCCATTCATATGCAAGACCATCGCAATGAATTCCAAAAAAAGTTCAATAAAGACGGCAGTCAAATTTTGATTGGCTATGACCGGACGGCACAAAAAACAGACAATGGAGACCCCGATTATCACGATCCAGTTTTCTTCCCTGTTTTATGGCGCGATGTAGACGCACGGTCAAAATAGGCAATTCAGTTGTGTTCTCAATGTCCGACAGCAACATGTCCCTTTTTTAGTGTAGTCGCACAAAAGTATGGAACCAGCTAGTTGTGAAGTGGTCCCAGACAACTGGACAGTGTGCTAGGGTGAACCGCTCCTGGTTCACCGGAGGGTTGTTGGTTCAATTGCTAGATTTCTTTTTCAGGAGCATTCAGGGTTTCACGGAAGCCCTCCTCAACTTCTTGTGGCGTGATAAGCGTGTTGCAGGGCCATACTCTAGCGTGACGGAGGTACACTTCCTTGCAATTCAGCGACAGCGACAACCGATCAAAAAACTAAAAGGTTTCATTCATTTCACCAATTATTCAATTGATCAAACTTCTCTCCGACCGCGTCTGACGCCAAACCAGACCAACCACTCGAGGTCAATGCGATGGATTCTCCCAAATCAGACCACTCGAAATAAGGCAATTCAAGCGCTTTAAATTGTTCGCCTGTTGGCATTGCGGCTCTTGCTGCATTCCACGCTTTAACGGGCGAGATTTTCCCAGCTTTCCAGATGTCTTGCCTCGAGAGAACTTCCAGATTGCACACATTCAGTTAGCCTTCTTTTATCTGAGAATTTGGATCAAATAATTTCTGCAAGCCTATAAAATATATCATCTTTTGGCAGGAGTCATACAAATCTAATACGGTCATCCCGACAATGATTGTAGTTCCGAAAAATGGAATAGCTCGAGCTGGCATTGAGGCCAATTCTCTCTTGCTCGCCGTTAGACTGCGTGCGCTTATACAAGGCGCCGCCGCTTCGCCCTCTAATAGGCGAATTAAATGTAGTCGTGACCTGAAAGGACCAACAAAGTGGTTGCCATCTAACGAAAACTTCCGCTGCTAATACCTGGTACGGTTCGATAGAATTTTGAAAATCTACGGTTTGAAGTACGTTGCAAATAAAGAAATTGATGTACGCGCACAATGAATAAATCACTGTAGAGGGTGATTAGGTTATTATTTCAGCCCGTAGAAATGTCGTTACTTGCGAGACACTTTCTTTAACCTCCCCGATTTGGGAA
>JAYQEA010000158.1:0-6240 GCA_038138625.1 Roseivivax sp. | reverse complement strand
CAAAGCAGGGGACGCGTTTTCACATAGCGGCAATATATCGGATTCATTTTTTGTTACGCCCGACGTCAGGCTATTCAGCACGGGGGGACATGGGATCAATATTGCGGGTGACGCAAAGATTCAAATGTATGGCGAGGTATTTGGTGCAAAGTCAGGCATTCTGGTGGATGGGGACGCAGAAATCCTGGTGCGAGGAGAGGTATACGGTTCGGATGCTGGAATTCTGGTGAATGGCGATGCAGATATCTCAATTCACGGAAATGTACATTCAGACGGCACTGGACTTGATATTAATGCCAGCAATGACGGTTCAGATTCTACCAGGTACGTCGAGATAGGCCCGAACGGATCCATCATTGCCGAGGGATATGCAATCGATCCCGGTTACAACTTTGATATAGTAATTGAGAATTCCGGAGTTTTGCGAGGCGGGAGGAGCTCCGGTGATCTTATCACGGCAGCTGATTTATACTTGGACAACGACGGTGCGATAACGGCCCTTGGCTCCAATTTATTTTATGGAGTACAAGACGCTGAAGTCACCAACGGTCCTGATGGGGCCATGGTTGGTGACATGTGGGCCAAAGGTTATCTTAGGATTGAAAATTCTGGATACATGCGAACCGAATTAACCGTCTGGAAACATTTTTGGCTCTACAATGGGCCAAGTGGAATAATAGACGAAAGCTTAAAGCAAGGCTCGTTGTTTGCAGACGCGCAAGAAAGTATTCTGATCCACAACTATGGAACGATCAACACGCGGGCCGGTGTGCTGGTTCACGGTACCTCTCAAACCAATGAGTTTGATATAGCCAACTTTGGCACAATGAACGGTGACATTAAATTGACGGGTGGGAAGCAGGCCCTTGTGCGCAACACGGGGCTTATCGTCGGGGATGTGGTGTCAACCATAGACAAGACGACGTTTGATTTGTCTGACGGCCGCGTCAAGGGAGATGTCACAACAGGGTCCTATAATGACACGGTCATGCTCAATGGGGCGACCGTCTGGGGCGATGTTGAAACGAAAAATGGCAATGACACCGTTTCATTGCGCAATGGTAAGGTGGAAGGCATTTTGGGCCTCGGAGCGGGCCATGACAAGATTGACCTGCGGGGCGCAAGCGTCACAGAGGTACGCGGTGGCGCAGGCAATGATAGATATATCATCAACGACGATACAATTGTGATTGTCGACCGCCGCAAAGACGGAGGTGATGACGTGATCCGGTCGTATGTCTCTTTTAGTCTGTTCGATGCGCAGCATGTTGAAGACCTGGAGCTTGGGGGCAGTCGTAATCTGCGTGGCACGGGGGATCATGGTGAAAACTCTATCTTTGGGAATTCGGGAGACAATGTGCTGACGGGACACGGGGCTAACGACTTTTTGTTTGGCTTGGCCGGAGATGACACGCTCAGGGGTGGCACGCACAAAGACGTTTTGGAGGGTGGTTTCGGCGATGATGTGCTACGCGGCGGCCGTGGAGACGACAGCCTGTTGGGAGAGCAGGGGGATGACAAACTGATTGGTCATTCCGGTGCGGATACGATGAAAGGAGGCGATGGCAACGATACACTGATCGGCGGGCATGGGCGTGATGACATGACCGGTGGAGATGATCATGATGTTTTCAAATTCAACAAGTGGCAAAAAATGGGGGCATCCAGTGCAAATCGATCTATTATTCGCGATTTCGTACAAGGCGATGACCTGATCGACCTGTCTCAGATACGGGGTCCGGTCAATCCGTTAGTGACATTCCCGTTAAGTTATGTGGGTGTAAATTTGGGTTTTACCCTTACGCCCGGAGAAGTGCGTGTGGATACAAACCTCATCAGCCAACGCACCCTTATCGAAGGGGATATAGACGGAGACGCGAACGCTGATTTTCAGATTGAGCTGCAAGGTACCATATTTTTGCAACAGGAGGACTTCATCCTCTGACGCCAGACATACAACCGTTTACGGCTGAGACAAGGGGGCAGCGGGCCAGAGGTACAGACGTTATAAAGCTTTGATGCCGGATGTTCTCTGCCGCGGTGACCCCGCGAAGATTGAACCGCAAACACGAACCAGACTATGACGCCGACATCTAAGAGTGCCACATCTCTTTGAAAATACGTCGCAGAAAAATTGTCTGTAGGTTTAACTAGGGTGTCGGATAACTCAGTTGCCATTACGTCGGAAACCGGACCCTCATCGCATCAACATGATTGTTCCCGGACCCGAGTGCCTGCGTTCAGGGGATGGGCTGTCTTTGGCTGTTCTTTGCTTGCCAACCCATTGTCCAAGATTAAACTCATCAAGCTTGAGGCGCTGAGGCACTTTGCAGTGGCCATGAACTTCTTTGAACTGACGCAGTTTACTGAGGGGAAAATCATGTACCAATCGCCCGAACGATCTTGGCGCTCCGGCTTGAAGGGACCGCTTCATCCAAGCGGATCACGACATCGCCGACGATAATCTCAATCAGATGGCTTGTTGCTTCAACTGCGGATCCCACACGTTCCGTTTACGCTTCGATAAACATCGGCGTTAACGCGGGCTCGGGTTCTGACCGTGCGGGCAATATCAGCTTGCCCTCCCGAGCCTGATGACGCCATTCCGACAAATGGATCGGATGCATATATTACCGACGCGCCACCTCGTTCACTGTCGCACCTTCCACCAGCGTCGCGGCCACAATCCGGGCTTTCAGCGCATAAGGCCACCGTCGCTGGCCACGAGGACCGACAATCTCATCAAAGTCTGTAAGAAACACCGGTGAGCGCTCCATGGAGAAAATCCCTGCATAATTCCATTACGTACGGACTTGCAGATCAAAGCCTGAAATGGAAGGAGGGGTTACAACAGCGGTTACGCTGCGCCATGTAAAGGTAGGAGCTTTGGCTGATTGCAAGATATCTGGCGAGCCAATGGTCAGTTCTGTGGTCTAGCAGCTGATCTATGACATGCGTCACCTCACCGATGCGAGACGCAAAGCCCCCGAAACACCATTTTTTGATAGCGAGGGTCTGACGCCAGCAGATTTCTAAATCTGTCAGGAGATATTGCGACAGCGTTTACAACCCCCCGGCACATCCGTATCCCGAGTAGAGTGGGATGGACAGCAAGCATATTGTTGTCAGCACACAACTTTCACCGGTCTCGACGCGGTACAAGACCACTGTACGGCCTGTGTTGTTGGTCAGCTCAATCCAGACTGAACCCGATTTAACGATCAGGAAAGCACGTTCTTTATCACCGGGTCGGAAAAACACTTGCCATCTGGTATCTCGAGCGCATCACCCTGCGACACATATGACGTTAAGTCGTCAGCAGGCTTGTCTTTCACTCAAACTCCATTTGCTCATAGACACGCCCAGCGTTTCGTGTCGCTAACTCCTCGAAAGTATGAAGATGTGCATATGGACTCTGGTCGACGTAGTAGGCCTCTGCCAAGTCGCCCCCGTTGTCCAAGTGTTCGCCGACCTTCTCGCGAAGGTATACGAGGTAGTCCCGCGTGTAGCGCCGAACTTGTGCCATATTGGTAGGCGTCCCGTGACCCGGAATAACATAAGTGGCGTTCAGGGCTTCAAAACCGCTCTCCCAAGTTTCGATCCAATCATACACGATTGTGTCTTCGAAAATCGGGAGCATACGTTGGTGAAAAGCCATGTCGCCCGCAATCACCAGACTTTGTTCAGGAAGCCAAACTTGGGTATCGCCCGGTCCGTGTGCCGGTCCAAGATGCAAAACTTCAATCTTAAAACTCCCCATTTCGATGACATAGCGGTCTTCAAACGTCTCGGTCGGGGGCGTAACAAAGGTGCCCTCAGCCTTATCCAGATTATATCGCTTCATACCTTCCAGAATGAGGTTGCTGCGCTCTTCAATTTCTTGCGCAGCATCAACATGAGCGAGGATCGGAACACCTTGTTCGGACCAGTAGGAGTTTCCAAGTATGGCATGGCCTTGGCCGTTCTCGTTGATGACCAGCTTCACTGGTTGATCAGTGATGTATTTGATTTCTTCATGCAAAGCTTGGGCCAGAATATAGGCGGCACCACCGTTTATGACGATGACCCCGTCGCCTGTGATAATGAAACTTAGATTGTTGTTGTGACCTGAGTTCTCATAAGTTGGTGGGGCCGTTGCACCGATGGCCGACCAAACGTGCGGGATGACCTCGACAGGTTTGGAATAAAGCGGAGAGCCCGGGTACTGATCCGGAATATTCTCATCTGCAAGGGCAGGGGAGAGACCTAGAAGAAGCGGAGCAAGCCATCGAAACATTCTTATGCCCCTACGAAGCGATAGCCGTCAGCATCGCGAGCAACGCGTCCTAGTCCGCCCCCGGGGAGGTGGAAGCCAATTATGGACATGTTTTCTGATGTCAGGCGATCGAATAGCATCTTTCTAGTTTCAACAGCGCGCGCCGCGTCCTGATCCGAACCGCTTTCCCAACTTGGTTTACGGAACGCCACATGGTGATTGCCAATCGCATCGCCCACAATCAGCGCTGCTTCCGACCCTTGGCGCACCTCAAATGCCATATGTCCTGGTGTGTGGCCCGGCGACGAAAGCGCTCCGATGCCGGGCAAGACTTCGTCACCATCGTCGAAAAGCACAACCGAATCTTCAATGGCCTCCATCCGCCGTTTTGCACCAACGGCGAATGCAGCACGTGCTTCGCCAATTGCATTTACCGTTTCGGGATTCCACCAATAGTCCCATTCGCCGCGTCCCATCATGTAGGTCGCTTCATAGAAAAGGGGATCATCGAACTCATCAAGAAGCCCCCAAATGTGATCAGGGTGAGCATGAGTAAATATAACATGCGTTACGTCTTCCGGCGCCACGTCCAGTGCGCCCAAACTGTCAACGATTGTGCCCGCTGTCGGCATGAAATCTGGACCCGACCCAACATCAAAAAGAACGATGTTTGTACCGTCGCGGTAGAGTGCAAGATTGCATTCCGGCGTCAGACGATCAGAAGGCAGATTAAACTCGGTAAGGATTGGGGTTAATTCGTCTTTTGGCATCGGCTCAAAAATGAACTCGCCTGGTAACATCAAACTACCGTCGCTTACTGTTGTCAGCGTTGCAGAACCAAGGGATATCTCTGCCTTTGCGAAGTTTGGAAGCGAGGTCGCCAACGGCGCGGCAGCGATTGCGTGGATAAAGGCTCGTCTTGATAAGGTCATGACAACCTCCCTGTTAAATTCTTTTATGCGAATATGAATGTATTTTGGTATCAACGCAAGAAAATGCAGCAGGTGCAGGAGCACACAGGAACGTGAGTGAAGGCACCCTGTGTGAAAGTGTCACTTAAAAATCGAGAGCGCCGCCGATGAACGCTTGGCACAACGAAAGAACTGAGAGCTCCGGACCATGGAATTCATATTTGCCTATCTTGCCGGCGTTTAGACGCTGATAAGCCCATGTGTCTTGCCAGTTTTGCCAATTGTGTAGGTCGGTGCGCTCAACGCTGACAAGGCTACACTTGCTTTGAGTATGCCGAATTCAGGACGAGCATCGCGACGCTGGTTTGTGTTGCAAGTCATCGGACGCAAGCGGCTGGACCTATATTCAGCGGATCAGGAAGAGCTGATCTATCCGCACAAGGCCTACAATAACTACCAGCCGTGCTGGTTCCGACCAGAAGGCCATGATTATTCAGTGTATCCAAAAGCTGAGCGGGCCAAGTGTTTGTCAGTCACCCTGAACCCGGGTGAGATGATTGTGCAGCCAGCTGGCTGGTTCCATCAGGTCTATGGACTGGATAGTCCGAATATGTCGGTCAGTTATTTTTGGCGTTACTGAACATCAGTTGCGTCAACCCAAGATTGCGGCTGCATTTCTGCACTGATTTGCAATCGTAAGTAGGGCGGCGGCTTCTAGACCAGCCCACCGCCCGAATGAGCCGCCGGGAGTAATCCCGGCAAACATCAAGCTAATTGACGTTATCACGACTTGGCCGAAATCGAAAGTGAGACACGAAAATGTCAAGCGTATACAAAAAATCTTCTTCTGATGATCTCTTCGGCACAGCATCCTTCGGCGGCGGCGGAAGTCGCCAAGATCGAATTAATTCCGGTCTTAGCACGACTGAGTGGAATCAATGCTTAGTTCAAGCTGGCGGTGCGGCGGTCCTCGGCGGAATGGGTGGCGGGCCTTTGGGCGCTATCGCAGGCGGTGGAGTAACGCTTGCAGTATGCACTGCATCAGCGTTGATGGACTAAACTTCTTTTGGCCTC
>JAYQEA010000157.1:0-6243 GCA_038138625.1 Roseivivax sp. | reverse complement strand
GCTTGCCCTGCTGAAAGAGCATGAGAAAGAGAACCAACGGCTGCCGCGTGCGGTGTCTGATCTGACGCTGGGCAAACCCATCTTGACCGAGATAGCAAAGGGAAACTTCTGAGCACTTCGCGTCGCCAAGAATGCGTCGAACATATGCGGTGGGAACGGGGCTGTCCAGTTTCCATTGGCCGCAGAAGACGCCACATCCGGCTAGGATGCCACGAAGGGCACCGCAAACAATAGAGCCGTGTCATCCAAAATCCCGCAAAAGTCAAATTTTGCGAGGACATGTCAGGAGCGACGTTGGTTTTCTCGCGGCAGAGAAGAAACCATGTAATCAGGGAGGTCTAAAAAAGTGCAGATTGCTTTTGTATCAACATGCTGGCTTAAGTCGATTTCCAGCAGGTTGTTTGATGGCACGATGGCCCGCACGGTGTCGTTGTGGTTCAGCATAGCCGAGATGAACGTGGATCTATCATATAGCAAGTCGTCTGGGAGATCTCCGTAAGCCGCCCGTAACACAGAAGCAAAATAGCCAGCCGCCACGTAGGTGTCAGCCTCGATCCTTTGTCTGATTAAAGCACCGTCGCAGTTAGGTTC
The DNA here is from genome assembly GCA_038138625.1 of Roseivivax sp. Taxonomy (GTDB): domain Bacteria; phylum Pseudomonadota; class Alphaproteobacteria; order Rhodobacterales; family Rhodobacteraceae; genus JAQXDR01. The sequence goes on along the minus strand of JAYQEA010000157.1, from coordinate 5,652 downwards.
CAAGCCAAGGTGTTGGAAGTGATGGTTGCGAAGGCTCTCGAACCAGTCATCTGGGTCTCTTACGGTAAGAATGTATCGATCCTCCGGGAACCGCTGCACCAGTTTGGGTAGAAACCAGGCGGCACTAAACGGCAAATCCTGAAAAGCTTCATAATTTTGCACCCAAGACCAAAACCGTTCATCTGCGCGCATTCCTGCCTTAAATATCAGCCTCTCCCCTTGAATTTGGGGGGCCACTCGATACCCTAATTCGCCTAGAACCCTCCCCAACGTGCTCGTACCGGTCTTATTCCTTCCAACGCAAAAAACACGACCTGACCAACCACCTTGGTGTTGCACTATGCGCAAGGTTGCTCTTTTCAAAACACTCTTTATCTTCATGGCGCAGCCTCGCCCACTTCTCCCTGCAAAATGCGGCAGTATTAAATCGCACCGATAAGTGGTCAGTCAAGCGTTCAGTTATGCCCAATAGTGCGCGCGTCTCATTGCTGATCACGCTCAATAATCGGCCTATCCCTTATTACGATCCACATATCAATAAGAGCGCACCCGATCCGATCAATCCAATCTTACACGATAGAGTAACCGATTTCGGTCCTGAAAATGCGTTCTAGCATGCAGAACGTACCAGTTGTCGCAAAGTAGCACATCGCCAGGTTCCAATAACACACGGACGGTATGTGGTGAACGATCAAGGGCATCAGCAAATCGGGTCGCCACATCGGCCTGTTTCTCGTTCTTGCACACCAAGTTGTCGAACCTCCACCGCATGGTGCCGTCAATTTGGAAAACAGCGGTATCTGGCGAACACTCCGGCGCGTCTGATGTACGGAACACTGATGGCGTGCGCCAACTCCAAATCGGCTGTTCCAGAAGATCAAGACCTTCCTCACCGACGGATTCAAGCGCAGCTTCGCGCGCGTGTTCAACACTGAGCAATAAATTCTCCCCACCATCCTGAGCAGGGCACTCACAAGCAAGGATGAATGCCCGCTCTGGCCGCTCATGATATTGCGCGTCCGTGTGAAACCGAGCCTCGCCTAGGGTTTCCGAATGGGTGCCGGAATCTTTCCTCGGCTTGATCGGCCACGCGCCGTGCCCTCCATCACGTCTTGACACAATACCAAATTGGGCAGCAAAATCTTCGACTTGAGCAACCGAGAAAGGTGTCGTGAGTGCCTTTGGAAAAAGGGACCAGCGTGTTTTAGCCGTAATTTTTGGCTTCATATGTGGCATAATTGCGTCTTTCACTTTTTCAGATTCGACTAAGAAAACCATTGTTTTTTGATGATATAGATCGAGGTTTTATTTCTATGAAGCGCTACATTCGGCGGACAGTTCTTTATGGAGTCAGGACCAAACTTTAGTGATTGTCTGACGATGAACCTTTTAGGCCCCGGTGTAAACTGCGTTTTCCTTTGCAACACAATAAACGGGCAAAGGTGCGGCACAAATCCGTGAAAGGTTCAGAAATGATTTGATGCAAACGTTTCACACTTAGGAACTCTATCCGGTTGTGACGAACCGCTACTCCGACAGCAGACTATGTTCGTGATTCATGCTACAATTAAAGAGCATGTCGAGAATGGACGGGCTGCGAACAATCAGACAAATGCAACTGCTGGTAGGTGGCCCATAAGAAAATGCATTTGGATACCTCGTGCTGCCAGGACTTTGACATCGTAATGGGCGGCGCTGCTGATTGAGTTCACGAAAAATGGCGCTCGGTTTGCCTCGCACAGCCATAAGATGCGGGTAGATCTTCGATCAAGACCGTCGGACAATGAACAGGCCGTTTGGGCTTCTGCCAAGGCTGCCTCCAGACCGACATAAGCCGCGCCGAATGACTCTAAATCATAATGAATATCAAGTTGAGTTCGCACTATCTCAAGGCTTGCTACATTAAACGTAGCCAGCCTATCCGTGTTCAGGCAGAACACGTGTTCGACAAGTGAAAACTTCCTTAAAAGGGCGCGCGGACGTAAGCATTTCTCAACCGCGCCAGCGTGCATTCTCGCCAGCGAATTTCACTGGCTACTCGAACGTTCAAAATCTTTCCGGACTTCGTTCCTGCCCGGATATCAGCACCAAAGAACATGGCGCCGTTCCCCGGCTCAAAATAACGGTTGCGGTGAATGTACCCAATTCGGAGATAGCGTCGTCTATCGTGCAAAATAAGCTTGTCCGCCGCAGACATGAGCTGACTATAACCAATGTAGGGAAACAGATAAGGCGATACCGGTGTTCGGATTGAGTATACGAAACCAAATACCTGTGGCGGACTAATTGGTGCCGTGATTACTGGCGTAGCAGGTGCTTTGGCTGATGCCGGAAATCACACGTCGAACGGAGCGTATACACCGTCACCAGCTGCAGCCACGGCAGCACCGGCTACAAGTTCGGCTACCGGGGTTTCCACAGATGGCCGTGGTTGGGTTTGTGTTGATGGCCAACAAATTGGCAGAGTATCTTTCTCTTATGGCGAATATCGCATTACTTGCTCCAAGGGCTAAAACTCGGGTTGGGGTAGTAATTCGGCATTCAGGGGAAGCATTACGATTGATGTAAACAATCATGACGAAGCGACTGCGGTGCTCTTGAAGGCTTGCAAAAGGCAGGACGCCTGATTGGCTTGATCAAAGGTGGCATAGACACAAAGCTATATGCTGTAAAAGAACCCAACGGTCGTCCAACCCTCCTTTTTGTCACCGCAAGGCATGTCAGTGACGACTGCGGAGCGGCGGCCCTTAAGAATTGTCTGCCCGAGGCAGAATGACTTCTCGCTGACAGAGGCTACGATGCTGATTGGTATCGTGAAACCCATATGGACATGGATATGAGCCTCGAGAAGAGCGATCGATGACAAACTATGCCGGTTTGGATGTATCGCAGAAATGAGGTTTCGATCTGCGACATAGAGGGACGGCCACTAAACCTGTTCGTCACGGCAGGGCCGGTGAACGTCTAAATTGGCGCGCGGGTCTTGCTCTGCACCCTGCCAAAGATCGACCAGCTGATCGGACCCTGCCATAACATTGCTTGGCAATGCACTGCCGTGCAGTGGATCACGACTATGACGATGACTGGTTCAGATATGCATTGAAAGACGAAGGGATACGCGCCTGTATCCCCGGCAGAAAGCAACGCAGGAACCCTGTCAAATACGATAAGCGCCACCACAATCAACGGAACCGAAACGAGATCATGTTCGGAAGGCTTAAAGACTGGCAGCGTGTGGCAACCCGATACGACAGCTGCCCGAAGGTTTTCCTCTCCACAATCGCCTCGTCGCAACCGTCATTTCTTGGCTATCAGATGCTGTAGCGAGGCCTGCGTCACGCGCCGCCGTTGCCACTCGACAGATCAACGAAACGCGCCCATCGCACCGTCGACGTGCCCCGATCAGGCTCCGCCCCCTCCTCAGTGACCGTATCGGCAAATAATGTGGTTTAAAACGAGGCCATCGGCGTTAACCCCAAAAGGTTTTGTGTGTCTTTAACAACAACCGGCGATATATTTCGGTTGTCAACTTTATTTGCCACAAAATGAGACGAAGCTCGAAATAACCCTTGACCAAAATATCTTTCATCAAAGTAGAGTAAGGTGCCAGTCAAGAATTCAGAATAGAGCTTGTCGCCGACAAAACCCGAAAATTGCATTTGTGGTACAAATTCCTGGAGAACAAAGTCATTTCTATCCTTGGAGTGAATAAGCCTTGCCCATTCCATCTTGGAAAATTCAAGCCCACTGAAAATTTCACGACTTCTGCCAAGGTTAACGTGCTTCAAAATCCAGTTATCCTTTCCCTCAATTAATTCCTCATTCGAACCAGTGTAATGCGCAAACGGAATCGTTTTTAATAAAAATGCATCAAGATACTGCAGTTCACGTTCAGTGAGAATTGATTTCTTTAGCTCCGCGCTGTTCAGGATAGAAAAAAACCGCTTATCATGAGCAACGAAGACAGTTCTGTAGTCATTTACAATATGGCTTTCAGCAAGCAGTTCAATCTCTCTATTTGATAACTCTTCTATCTCGCTTATCATTATTTCGCTTATCACAAATGATTTTGATATCTTGTCGCGATTGGCCCAAACTTCTTTATACGAAATTTCATGCACTACGAACCCTGCATCTCTTAAGATGGGACAAAAAAACCTCGATGTCTGCTTTTTATACCAGCACTTTATGACAACAATTGAGCGAAAGACTTTTAGCTTTACATTGAGAAAGCTAATAAAGGGTTCGTACTCATTCACCCATGCATCTTTTAGATTATTTTGATGGACATACTCGCAAGCAAAGTGATTAAAAACTGCTGATTGAAAATATCCATTCAGCGGAAATTGGCAAGTGATTTCAATAAATTTAGGTTGCATGAGGCGATTAAAAACAAAGTCTGTGCGATACGTTCCAGTGGCGTATTCTGGCTTGCGAGTTTGAAATATTGAAATAACTTCTAGTGCTCTGTTAGATAACGGCAGTAGTTGACGAACTCTTCGTTCGCTCGCCATTAAAGAAACTCCACGGATCATTTTAGATAAAATAACGCCAGCCTCTCTAAATTTTTCAGAGGTTTCAGCGGTTGATATTATTGGTGATTGGTGTTGCCAATTTCTATAATACTCAGCCTTTTCTATAACATAATTATTGAAAGCCATTATCAGATTGTCAAACTGATTACTTTTTGTTTCTTGCATATTCTTTAACTCTGATTAATTAGATTCTAGCCCAGCACGACTTTGTTTCACAAATCGGTGTCTGAGCCAACATTATTCACCTGCACGGTCACTTAGGTTTTTGATCTCAGGGTTTGTGGTGTGATCCGTTCGAAGGAATGGAAGGAGGCCCAATGGGACACGTTCGTCACGGAAACGCCACGACCACGTACGCCGTCTGAGCAGCAATACAGCGATCGCAATCTTCGTTCACGCCGTTGAGCCAGGAGCTCTGGATCAATCGCAAAACGGTTGGAAAGTGGCTGACCTACTACAACTCTCTGCGCCCCCCACTCGACGCACGGCAAATTGACCCTCGACGATGCCTATGAAAGTAAAACAGAGCAAATGAGATTAGCAGCCTAAATGAAACTCTGATCGATCTTAACAACGCTGCAAACGAGCCGAAAAAGCAGGAAAACCTCTGATCACATATAATACGCCTCTCGCCGGACCCAGTCCATATGACTTTAAATTTCAGCCGATAGCGAGTGCTGCTTCTGTTTGGCCAAGGAAAAGTCACTGGGCCCTGTGGGGCGTCTGCTTTGTCTGGGCTTGAACAGAACGGCGATCCGTTTTGGCACAGTCACGAAAATATAAAACTTTTCCTTACGCATTTTACAGGTAGAGGCAGGGTAGTCAGGCTTCGTTTGGAACGGAATGTGGTCCACTTACCAAACCCAATTAAGGTTCCATCTTAGAATCCAAGAATATAAGTGTAGAAAATAAAATGGCTAAGCCCAAAATGGCGGAGGGAATGACACATGCACCGACCCCTCTCTCATGCCAGCGTCGAATGCAACGAAATGTTACGAAAAACAAAGGTGGGTGTCTGCGTCCCGCCCGAAACATGAAACAGGTGATCAGCCCCACCAAAGTGGTCCAGTTTGAAGTTCTCCTCAACCTCTTGTGGCGTAATGATCGTATTGCAGGG
>JAYQEA010000156.1:0-6459 GCA_038138625.1 Roseivivax sp. | reverse complement strand
CTTGGCCCTACCGTTGACAAGCGGCGCCATGAGGATGGATCGCGATGGCCAAAGTCTGTGCGTGGTCAGATTTTACGGCGGCGAGGGGGCGTGATGACAGACCGATGGGACAGACCGGCAGAGATTTAGCGCCAAGCAGCGCGCGCGGGATAGATGCCGTATCTACTGCGGTACAGATTTCACGACTCCGCTTGTCGCGCGTGGCGTATCCCAAAACTGGGGGAATATCATAAATGACGCATCGGGCGTGGCTTGGAGCATATCGCGCTGTTTTGCGTATCTGACGCCAGCAAGGGGACCAAGTCGCTGAAGCACTCGCTGCCAAGCGCATACTATTGGCGCAGGCATATCTTTGTGCAACCTCTGACCGAGGTTGCACAAATGCCCTCTCGGGACCGTAACTAGGCGGAGCGGCCGCGCGCACCCCTTGATATCAAGGGGTGCGTTTGAGTTATTCCGCAGCAACGGGCGTGTTTAACAACTCCCACATGCGATGTGGTGTAAACGGCATGTCAACCTGACGGATCCCGCGATCCCACACCGCATCCTGCACGGCGTTCGCCACGGCAGCCAACGCACCCACGGTTCCCGCCTCGCCGCAGCCCTTCATCCCCATTGGGTTGGATGTTGAAGGCACTGGTTCAAAGTCAAAATCTACCATGGGCACATCCGCAGCCCGTGGCATCGCATAATCCATGAACGTAGCTGTGAGCAGCTGGCCGTCTGAATCGTAGACAACCCGTTCGGTCACGGCCTGTCCAATGCCCTGAACCACCCCGCCATGTACCTGACCCTCGGCCAGAACAGGGTTTATCAGGTTTCCAAAGTCGTCCACGACAGTGTATCGGACCACTTCGGTCACCCCTGTTTCTGTATCGATCTCTACTTCGGCGATATGACAGCCGTTTGGATAACTGCGCCCGGGTATCTGATCCTTGGCTTTGAAAGACAAAATATCGTGACGCCCTGCGTCGCGGGCCATTTTAGCCACTTCCAGCATTGTGGGTGTCAAATTTGTGCCAGCAACGCGGAAGCGTTCATCGTCAAAGCTGACGTCGCTGACAGGCATGCCAGAGTGGTCAGCCAAGAACGCAGAGAAGGCTCCAACGATTTCGGCCACGGCGGTCAAAGTGACATTTGTCTGGACCGTGACAGATCGCGACCCCCCCGTTCCTCCTCCTGCTGCGATGCGATCGCTGTCGCCCTGCACAAAAGAAATCTTGTCAGCCGGAATCCCGGTTTGATCTGACAGAAACTGGGCAAAAACTGTTTCATGGCCCTGCCCGTTGGATTGCGTACCAACATAGATCGTGGCTGTGCCATCCTCGTTGAAATCGACCTGCACATGTTCGGACGGATCGCCAAGGATGCTTTCGATATAATAGCAGATGCCCAATCCACGCAGCTTGCCCGCCTGTGCCGAGGTGGCCTTACGATCAGCAAAGGTGGCGACGCTTCCAAAATCCTGTGCCCTGCTCATAACGCGGGTAAATTCGCCAACGTCATAGGTTTCTCCTGTGACGGTTTTGTATGGGAATTGAGCTGGAGCGATGAAGTTTTTATTGCGTAACTCCCAAGGGTCGATATCCAATTCTCTGGCAGCGCGGTCAATCATACGTTCCAGGAGATAGATCGCCTCGGGTCGTCCGGCTCCCCTGTAGGCATCAATTTGCGTTGTGTTTGTGAAAAACCCCTGACATCGCGCGTAGATGGTTTGCACATCATAAGTGCCCATCAGAACCCGTGCGAACAAATTTGTCTGAATATGCTGGGCAAAATTGGAGTTATAGGCACCCAAGTTACAGACTGTATCGATGCGGTAGCCTGTGATCTTGTAATTTCCATCGAACGCCAAGGCTGCGCGATGTGACAGATCCCGACCACCGTTATCGGTCAACATGGCCTCTGTTCGTTCCGATATCCAACGAACAGGGCGGCCAAGTGTGCGCGCTGCGTGAGCGACCATAAAATATTCAGGGTAGTTCATGCCCTTCATACCGAAACCGCCGCCGACGTCCGGGTTTGTGACCCGCACGTCTTCTGAGTCCAGTCCGAAACAGGCCGCGAGTTCACCCTTGAGGCCCCACACACCCTGACCCCCAAAGCCGACATGAAGACGGGTCCCGTCCCATTCGGCAAAAGCGCCGCGCGGTTCCATAGAATTTACGATGATGCGGTTGTCGTCTACATCCAGTTCAACAATATGCGCCGCGGCCTCAAAGGCTGCATTGGTAGAGGCCTCATCCCCGATCTCCCAGTCAAACGCGCGGTTGTCGGGGGCTTCGGCATGTATGGCAGTGCCGCCAGATGCCTGCTCCAGATGTGGCGGAAGCTCGTCGTAGTCCAGTTCAATCAACTCGATTGCGTCACGGGCTGCCTGCAAACTATCGGCCACCACGAAGGCAAGTGGCTCTCCTACAAAACGCATTTTGTCAGTGGTGAGGATGGGGCGTTTTGGGGCCGCGCCTCCGGTTCCGTCACGGTTCGTGACCGTTGATGCGTTCATGGCGTAGCGTATGCCAGCCTGTTCAAGATCTGCGCCTGTGACAACCATGTGGACCCCAGGCACGCGACGCGCATCTTGGGTATCAAATGCTTTTATCACGGCATGCGCCACGGATGAGCGGAACACCACCATCCGCAGGGACCCTTCGGGAGAGATGTCGTCCACGTAGCGGCCTTGGCCTTTCAGGAATCGAACGTCTTCAACCCGTTTGACGGGCTGGCTCTTGCCAAATTTTTCCATGAGCTTCGCCTCTGCATATAAATGTGTTCGGTATGGAACTTAGCGAGGTCCGGCGCAGTGTCCAGAGGCTTCGGACCTAAGAGCGCGCAGCCTTTTCAGCTAGTCCGGACTGACCCTGTCGTGCGGCCAGTATGTCCATGACATCCTTCAAGGTGACATCACGGGACCGCAGCATGACAAGAAGATGGAACAAAACGTCCGCGGCCTCGTTGGCCAGCGCTTTGGGATCGTTGCGCACGGCCTCAATCACGGCCTCGATCGCCTCTTCTCCAAATTTTTCTGCACATTTTTCAGGCCCCTGTGCGACCAGTTTAGCAGTCCAGCTTTCGCTGGGATCTGCCTGGGCGCGCTTGGCGATGATCTCTTCTAGGTCCTCGAGCGTCATATGGGCCTCACCTGAATTCCGGCTGCCGCCATATGGGCTTTGGCCTCTGCGATCGTATAATCGCCAAAATGAAAAATCGATGCGGCCAGAACCGCGCTGGCCCCGCCCTTGGTTACACCGTCAACCAGATGATCCAGATTGCCCACGCCCCCTGACGCGATGACCGGCACATTGACAGCGTCAGAGATGGCGCGGGTCAGCGGCAGATTAAAGCCGGCGCGGGTGCCGTCACGGTCCATACTTGTCAGCAAAATTTCCCCGGCTCCTTTTGCAGTTACGGTGCGCGCGAAGTCCACCGCATCAATGCCTGTCGCACGCCGCCCGCCATGGGTGAAGATCTCCCATCGTCCGGGAGCCACGGTTTTGGCATCAATCGCACAGACAATGCACTGGCTGCCGAATTGCTCAGCGGCATCAGCCAAAATATCGGGGTTTTTTACGGCGGCCGAGTTGAAACTGACCTTGTCCGCTCCGGCACGCAAAAGCGCGCGCACGTCGTCCACCGTTCTGACACCGCCGCCCACAGTCAGCGGTATAAAGCACTCTTCGGCTGTGCGGGTGACCACGTCGAACATGGTGGTGCGGTTTTCATGGGTCGCATGGATATCGAGAAAGCATATTTCGTCCGCGCCAGCGCGATCATATGCGCGCGCGGCATCCACCGGGTCTCCGGCATCACGGAGGTTGACGAAATTCACACCCTTTACGACGCGCCCGTCGGCGACATCAAGGCAAGGAATAATTCGGGTTTTCAGCATGACAGGTCCTCTAGGCTGACTGATGCCTCAAGCTTGGCAGTCATGCAAGAGGCAGCAGGATGCGCTGGTTTTGCTGCCATAAAAAGCCAACCCGATAAGTGCATAGTCGTCTGGAGCGGCAGACAGTGTCAGTCAATAGAGATCTCTTTGGTCAGTTGATGGCTGTCTCGGTCATAGATCAGAATTGTGTCGTCTTGGGTCACAACAGCGTAAAAACTTTTGCCATAGGTAAATGCGCGGGCTTGCACACCGTCAGGCAGGGTGATCACCTCTGGCAAAGGTGCTGCACGGTCCGTATAGTCCAACACAACCAGCGTAACGATCAAACCAAGCCCGCCGATCATGACCGCTGTTAACACGGTTACCAATATACGCAAAAAGCGTAGATTTCCTGGCTCGGGCAAGTCGGGTTCCGGAGCATCTGTCATGGCGTCTTCTCGTTTGATTGTTACAATTGGTAGCGCACCGCCGTCGCGTCTCGATAAGGCACTGGCTCGTGATGTGCCAGAGGATGCGGCGCTGAGCCGGACCCGCCTTGCCCGCTTGATAGCACAGGGCGCCGTTACCCGCGACGGTGTTGTTGCCGCTGACCCCAAGGCGCGGGTTGCAGAAGGTGATGTGGTGTGCATCACCATACCCGAGGTTCAGAACTACGATGTTTTGCCCGAAGCAATCGCGTTGGATATTCGGTACGAAGATGATGATCTGCTTGTGGTCATGAAACCCGCCGGCATGGTGGTGCATCCTGCGCCCGGCACGCCATCCGGGACCTTGGTAAACGCTTTGCTGCATCATTTTGGGGGGACATTATCGGGTGTGGGTGGTGAAAAACGCCCAGGGATTGTACATCGAATTGATAAAGATACCAGCGGCTTATTGGTCGTCGCAAAGTCGGATCGCGCACATCACGGATTGGCAAAGCAGTTTGCTGCACATACTGTTATCCGGTCCTACCAAGCACTGTGTTACGGGGTGCCTGAGGTTGTTGATCCGCGACTGCGGGGACTGCGTGGTGTCGCTGCGGAATCCGGTGGTATCCTGCGAATAACCACGCAACTTGCGCGCCACAAGACCGAACGTCAAAAGCAGGCGGTATTGTTTGAAACTGGACGTCACGCCGTAACCCGTCTGCGTGTGATCCATGCCTTTGGCAGCCCTGCGTCACTTGCGCTGGTGGAATGCCGGTTAGAAACAGGACGCACCCATCAGATCCGGGTGCATATGGCCTATGTGGGGCACGGGTTGGTGGGTGATCCGGTCTATGGTGGGCGTCGCAGAGTAGCGGCGCGTGCCATTGGGTCGGAGGCAGCAGAGGCTGTGTTGGCGTTTCCCAGACAAGCCTTGCATGCGGCAGAGTTGGGATTTGATCATCCTGTCACTGGGGAACCGCATCATTTCAAAGCTGACCTGCCACAGGATATGGCCATATTGCTAGAAGCTCTTGACCCCAAACAGCAATGCATAGGTGGTGTGCAATAAAACGCACTGCACCGGTAACGGAAAAGTTTCTAGCTTGTGTTAAAGAAATGTTAGGCAAGAACTTGAACTGATCAGTTTGGATACCTAGCTTTATGTTAACAAGATAAACATTGGGGGATCAAAACATGAGCAATTATGCAAACCTACCCGCACCCTCACCCGAGGCCGGGCTGAACCGCTACCTTCAGCAGATCCGCAAGTTTCCGCTTTTGGAACCTGAAGAGGAATATATGCTGGCCAAGCGGTGGGTTGAAGACGAAGATAGCGGTGCCGCGCATAAAATGGTGACATCGCATCTGCGGTTGGCTGCCAAAATCGCCATGGGATATCGTGGGTATGGTCTGCCGCAGGCAGAAGTGATTTCAGAGGCGAACGTAGGCCTGATGCAGGCAGTCAAACGCTTTGATCCTGAAAAGGGGTTTCGTCTGGCCACCTATGCTATGTGGTGGATCCGGGCGTCTATTCAGGAATACATTCTGCGGTCTTGGTCGCTGGTGAAACTGGGAACAACCAGTGCGCAAAAGAAGTTGTTTTTTAACCTGCGCAAGGCCAAAGCCCGCATTGGAGCATTGGAGGATGGTGATCTGCGTCCGGAGCATGTTGCAAAAATTGCGCAAGATCTTGGGGTGACAGAAACCGAAGTTGTTTCCATGAACCGTCGTTTGTCGGGTGGTGACGCGTCTTTAAACGCACAGGTCGGCTCGGATGGTGAAGGCTCCATGCAATGGCAGGATTGGCTTGAGGACGAATCCGCGAACACGGCTGGCGATTACGAGGCCCAGGACGAACTGGATGTGCGCCGTGCCTTGTTGACCCAAGCCATGGAGGTTCTCAACGATCGTGAACGCGATATTCTTACGCAGCGGCGCTTGTCTGAAACCCAAGTGACGCTTGAAGATCTAAGCGCAACATATTCTGTCAGCCGCGAGCGTATTCGGCAGATTGAAGTGCGCGCTTTTGAAAAGCTTCAGAAAAAGATGCGTGATCTGGCTCGTGAGCAAGGAATGCTCGCGCGACCCTAACCGTGCGATATGCCGTAGGGTGGATCGATTTTCCCCCTTCGTAAATCGTCTGCCGCTGCATTCAGGCCG
>JAYQEA010000155.1:2331-6595 GCA_038138625.1 Roseivivax sp. | reverse complement strand
GGCCAGGGGCTAACGCCCCTAGCGCCGGAGCCTCTCTAAACTGTTGACATATAGGTTCGATTTATTTTGCCGGTTCAACTTCGGTTACGTAATGGCGCCCAGAATGATCGGGTCATTTCGATTTGTGCCATACGAAAGAATGGCTTTCTTTTACAAATCATTGAAGTGTCGAAACGTTCTGCATTTTGCGATTGTGATATCATCGGCTCTGGCTCAAAACTTCGATCAAAACCAAAACTGATCTTCGATGATCTCGAAGAATGGCTACACGCCCGACTGTCCAAAGTAGCAGACAAGTCCCCAACGGCATGGGCCATACGCCACGTCCTGCGTCAGCTGTTAAATGCAAGGCAATACCTTGAGAAAGCACGACAGAAAATCGACGGCTAAACAACCGAACGCACATGCAAGCCGATGGCCATAGATCGCAAAAAGTGAGTGTTCGCGACATCACAAGGCGGCAGAAAAGCCATGACAATCCCTTCAGCCCGACCCAAACCGCCAAGCTCAAAAAGGTTGATCCACACGCGCGGTGAGCATGGTGCCTTGCACATATCGCAAACCACAAAATCCCTCGTCACGAAAAAGCTCAGTCCATGATTTACGATGCCGGGCCACGTCGTCCGCTTTGCAGCTGAACGAATTTCAACAAATCTGCAAGCAACGTCCGTTGATGTAGGGTCACAGATAACATTACTCTTCTGTTCGCCTGCCGGAGGTTGGCGTCTTAGATAAATTCCCAGTCTGTCATCGAAGTCAAATCCGCGACATCATGGCCTTCGAATACGATTTTGCCGCCCCCTTCAATGACAGCCAAGACACCGTTGAGCGCGTCTTTTTGTGTTAAAACCACGTCCTCTTTTGTGAAACCTTCAATCAATATCCGGTCAACACCAATCTCAAAATCTTTGATAAGGTCTTTTCCCCATGATTTGGGATTTGTTTTGAATACAAAGGTGTCGGCTCCATCTCCGCCGCGAAGAACATCAGCCTTACGACCGCCAATCAACGTATCATTGCCGCGGTTGCCTTGTAAAACATCGCGACCGTCATGACCAATCAAGTAATCATCCCCGGCCTGACCGAACAGACGATCGTGGCCCTTTTTACCCTCAAGGCTGTCATTGCCCGCGCCGCCGTACAGTTTGTCTCTGCCTGCATGTCCGATGATTTTATCGGCATTTAGGCTACCGGTGATCGTGTCTGCGTCCCGGGTTCCCTCCAAAAGGTTGAGCATGGTCTCGACACCGTTCAATTCAGTATCATTTCCTTCGGTAGGCATCCCATCTGTCTGGAATGCTTGGCTTTTCTCGAACGCAAACTGATCATCGTCTTGCGAAAGAACGACGCTACTTTGGGTTGCGTGTGCGGGGTCAGAGACGAGGGATACGTCATGGATCAACCCGTCAAACCCAACTTTTCCATAAGCGGCCCCAAGCGTCATGCCCCAAAACTCTTCTTGCTTTGTAAAGCCTGTGGCAGAAATAGCTGCCACCTCAAGTCCATCGACCGAGGCAACCAAACGCGCGTTCTGGATGTCATAGCCGATAGACAAGAGGTGCTTTTGCCCATCGAGCAGATGCGTTGGGCCAGAGTTCAAAACAACGGTCTCACCAGCATCGTTCGTAAAATTGAACCGGACGGCGCCATCGTCTGCGATGCTCAAATTCATCGAAGTATGTATCCGCAGAACCTCGCCTGCGCTGTTTTGGCCATCTAGCGCGGTTAACGATACAGATAATCCAAAGGCGCTCAGTCCAAAGATATCGGGTGTCAGGTCGCGATTGAGAGAAAATCCAACCTGATCTTGAATTCGAATGACGTGTTCATTGTCCCATAAAACCGTTTCAATATCATGCATTGCTCCGGAATGGCTCAGATCCATAACCCCTTCCGCTTCGGCTTTAAGGCTCAATCGGGTTGTTCCAGCTACATACACCCATGTACCGGAGGTATGCGTCGCGCCCTGATCATCCGCTGCGTTCAACGTCACAAAGTAACGGCCGGGCGTGGTGTATTCATGCGTCACATGCGATCCAGATGCAGCCGACCCATCCCCGAAATCCCAGAAATACGCGGCAGTGTCAGCCATCAAGGACTCAGCCGAAAAGGTAAAAATATCGGCATGAATTTCATCTGCATCCGATATAACCCGCGTATAGGGCGACATCTCTTCGTTTGATACTTTGTCCGCGGCGCCATACCCCAAAAGAGCACCCTGACTGCCCGCGATGGGCATCCAATCCCGTACCGTAGACGCACCACCGGCGAATGGATTGTTTAGAACGGATCCGATGTACGTCGCAGCACTTTCGTCTTTCCAGTCAGTCAATAGATTGTCACCGGCCCATGACGCACCATCCGCAGTTTTACCGTAGACATTGTTCACAATATTTTTGTCAATCAGCACTTCGGTAGAGCTGTCATACACACGAATTGCGGGCTGGTTTCCGTCCTCGGCTGCCTCAACCTCAACGTTTGCAAGAAGCGTATTGTTCAAAATGCGCAGCCCGTTGGACGCCCCAACTGTGATCCCGTGAGTATGAGTGTTATGAATAAAATTGTCTTCGATCAGGATATTTTGGTAGAACATATCCTCGCTCGCACCGTAGCTGTCCACAAGCTCGTTTCGCATGAAAATCGTCTGCGTTTCGATGCCAGAGCCTGAGTCGAAGATATTGTTGCGAATGACCACATTTTCAGAGGCAGTTTCCGTGCCCCGTGTCCAAAACTGGATCATGTCCCGATGGTCGGACGTGGCGTTGGATGACAGAAAGTCATGGAAGTGATTGCCTTCGATCGTCACGTTGGTGACCTGGGCAAAGTCCATGCCGTCAGAGCGTATAGACGTTATTTCGTTATTCGTAATGGAAAGGTCGTCGGCATTCGAAAATACGGCGCCCCTTGCCAAAGTATCAAAAGAGCTGTCTTCCACGGATATGTCTGAACTGTTGCGTGCACTGAGACCAAAGCCACTGGGAAGTCCGCTTCGGCTGTCATCGCCCGCCTCCATAAGCTGCCCGGTGAAATGGACGTCATCGAAATGAATGCCATGACTTTCACGAATTTCAACGGCCATCAGACGATCTATCTGGGCAGGGGTCAGACCGTGTTGGTCCGGCGTCTTAAAAGTGATGTTCTCAAATGATAGGTTTGTCACCCCACGTAACAAAACCCCCGAGAAAGAGACAAGCTCGTCTGGTGTTGCCGCACGCAAGGTAACTCTTTGCTCGAATGCTGCCCAAGGGTCACCATAAGGCTGCGTCAATTGCAGCTGGCCGTAATCACCCCCTTCAAGCTCGATAATCGTTTGTGTTGTTGCCGCCTCAAGCGCAAGACGCAGATCTTCGGAAGATGCAACACGGACCACGCGGGTGCTTTGCTCCGCGCTCATAGTCCGAGGCCTCGATCTATTATGCGCATGCCACACTGTCGGTATGACAGGCTTGCCATTATGCCCCTAAATCCAATCGAGTAAATTACCATACGAACGATCCTTGTTATATCCGTTCGTATATATCAGGAAGCCATTCGCGCAAATAAGGCGAGTCGAACTCTCTCAATGCATTTTGTGACCAATTGTGACTTTTTATGTTGTTTGCCGTTTTTCTCGTAACTGGCACTGTGTCTGATTTGCTCAAAGCGACATCCAGTGGCGCGCTGCAGTTCTCTTTTCTGAGCAAGCTCCAAGAGCCCACAAGCGCGGTCATCCCCACCGACCTCGGCTTTTGTTGATGGGTTCTGGGTTTCGGAGATGCAAAGATGACCGACGCGCTTGACTTCCGGCTCACACACCACTGCCACACTCTTGAAAATGGCAGCGACAGTTACGGTCCCAAGGCCAATTCCAAGGCCGCTGAGAAAAAGGCAAAGATGGCCACCGCATTGATCACAATATGATCATTGGGCAAAAAGAGCAGGGCAAGCCTTGATGACAATAGCGGAGCACTTCGCATTGAAAATAGGGAATATTTTCGTTGATGTGCCCAATGGCCTGCGGCTCGGTGAAACGGCTCTTTTGCGTCTGTTAGCTCCCTCAAAAGGTTGGGCAAAATTTACATCAGGACGAGGGACGTTTCGCGAAGTATGTCACCTGCCCACGAAGGCGCTCAAATGTTTGTACTTTTTGCGCTCAAGGCTGGGTTTCAAGGACAGGTTTCGGATTTCTGGGGTAGGAGAACTTTACAAAAGCCCCAACAAAATCGCCTTACCCTCGCAGGGCGAAGGGTGTATGACCTGTATAAACAAAAGTTTGAACCGGGTA
>JAYQEA010000155.1:0-2321 GCA_038138625.1 Roseivivax sp. | reverse complement strand
CACCCTGCCACATGCTTTGATCAACTGGCACGTCTTCCAGATAGCGCAAGATACCGCCTTTTAGATGATAGACGTCATCAAGGCCGATTTTCTTGGCCAATGCCGTCGATTTTTCGCAGCGTACGTTCACTGCATCGAAGTTTTAGCGCAGGCACAACCTTGTTTGCTGTGCTCCAGACAGAAAACCTTGGGTCAATGCAGATATCTTGCTTAACCACGCATATGCGCATGGGTCGGATCATAGGGGCCGGGATCTATGACAATCGCGGACACCGGTTTTCCGATCACATCGACGGTCATTTCGCTACCGGTGGCGGCGTGCTCTGGGGTCACAAATCCATAGGCCAGGTTCATTCCCAACCGGTGCCCCCAATCACCCGATGTGATGGTACCGATCACACGGCCATCGACTTTTATCGAAGCACCACCACAGGCGGGCGCATGGGTACAATCGATACGCAAAGACACAAGACTTTTGTTGGGACCTGCTGCAACACGCTTTGCAAGTGCATCCTTGCCGATAAAATCGGGTTTGCCCATTTTGACGAAACGGCCCAGACCTGTTTCGAAGGGATCAAATTCTGTCAAAATGTCGGCTTTCCACTGCAAGAATCCCTTCTCAAGGCGCATTGACTCGACAGCGCGCGCGCCAAAAATTGCGAGATTGTGTGCATCGCCTGCTCTGCGCAATGCAGTATATGCTGCGTAAAGGGCGTTGTTTGGCACATGGATTTCATATGCCAACTCACCTGAAAAGCTGATGCCAAGTACGGTTGCAGGCGCAAAACCAATGAAACATTCCCGCACCGACAGCCATGGAAATGCGTCGCGTGACCAATCACCTCGTGAACATGCGGATAAAACGGCGCGCGCCTTCGGGCCAGCCAAGACCAATATGGTTTGATCATTGGTAAGGCTTTTGATCTGCACGTCATAGGAGGGGTCGAGATGCGCGCGCAGCCAATCCATATCATGATATTCTGCGGCTGCGGCAGACCCGAACCAGACGCGATCCGGCCCTCGATCCGATGCAGGGATATTAGCGATCGTCGCCTCGCCCTTGACCATACCGTGATGGTTTAACAGGTAGCCAAGACCGACACGCGCCACCTTTTTGGTGACGGCGCCGCAGACCAAGCGGTCCAAAAAGGCATGACGATCTGCGCCTGTGATTTCAATTCGGTTAAAACCATTCACTTCGCACAGGCCAACGTTCTCTTGGACGTTTTTGACTTCGCCAGCAACGACATTGAATGCTTCGTCGAAGTGAAAGCCAAGCTTGGGCTTAAAATCGGAAAATGGTCTGATATATTCCACACGTTCCCAGCCATTCACAACGGAAAACTCTGCGCCTTCAGCCGCCATGACGGGTGTCAGGGATGTGGTTTTTGCACCGCGACCGGCAGGACGGTGTTCATGGGGGAAATGGAACCGGAATTCGTTTTGGTAGTCCTCGATCGCTTTGAGCGAGGTCAGTTCTACATTTGCGTGACCGGTAAAGCGACGTGGGTCTATGCACCAAGTGTCATACTCGGCTTCACCATGGACAATCTGTTGCGCCAACAGCCAACCGTGCCCGCCGCCCTCGCCCAATCCGGCGCGCAGACCAATGATACAATAGGCGTTGCGTTTGCCCGGGATGGGACCCACCAAAGGCGCTCCGTCGATTGTATAGGTGATTGGACCGTTGACAATGGTCTTGATGCCGACATCCGCAAGAACAGGCATGCGGTCAAAAGCGCCTGCTAGAACGTCCAGAACACGATCCAGATCGTTTGGGCACAGAGCATTAACAAAATTGGGATCTATGCCGTCCATACCCCAGGGTTTACAATTCTGTTCGTAAAAGCCGATAAGCAGGCCGTTTTTCTCCTGACGACTGTAGTAGTCACTGATAGGGCAGCGCAGCAAAGGCATCCGATGACCAGCTTGTGCAATTGCCTCGATATCCTCGGTGACAAAATACTGGTGTTCCATGGATGCGACAGGGTGATGCACACCCATCATCGCCCCGACTTCATTCACACGGTAGCCGCACGCGTTCACGACGATGTCGCAATCAATGTTGCCCTGCCTGGTGTGCACGGTCCATGTATCATCTCTGTGCTGGGTCAGGTTTGTGACGGGTGTGTTGCGGTAAACCTCGGCCCCGGCTTTGCGAGCCCGGCGTGCAAGCGCCTGACATAAAGATGCTGGATCAATATCGCCGTCATTGCCATCCCAGAGACCGCCCATCAGGTTATTGGTAGAAATAAGGGGGTGACGACGTGCACATTCGGCTGCGTCGATCACTTCAAATTCAACATCCATGCCCTGCGCCA
>JAYQEA010000154.1:0-6705 GCA_038138625.1 Roseivivax sp. | reverse complement strand
ATGTTCCTTCGCCGACCGCTTCCATGTGCCGATCTGCCTCGGATGCACGCCATACTTCCTGGACAATTCTGCCAGCGTCATCTCCTCACGGATCGCTTCAAGCGCAACCTTGGCGTTGAACTCGGGAGAATGGTTCTTTCGCTTCTTCATTCTGGATCACTGCTTCCGTCATGCGATCCACCGTACCGACTGGTCCGAATTTTTGAGACCACCTCTCTATGCGTCAGGTCTGGTTCTTGACCGCCAGCCGCCGCGCCGACGCGGTTTGACAGTCACAGTCAAACCTTGCCGTATAACCTCGGTCATGGGATGATCGGGATCACCGTGCCGTTCCAACAAGACCTGCAGATGCGGATGCGTGTTTTCCCCCATGGGGAGAGACAGCGCCCAGTCCAGAAAAATCGATCTGCACTCGCTCGCCGTGATACCTTCGATCAGGTAGCTCTCTGCGATCAGCCTCTTGGGGTCGCTTGGATCGCGGTCAGTCATTGGCCTGTTCCATTTCTTTGGATGCCCGTCACAGGCAGCGCAGCGTCAATAATACCGCCGCAGGTTTGTGAAGCATCTTTTAAATTTGCCTCTAGCGTCTCCAAATTTGGTAAGTCAAAGACCCGGCCAAGAAAAGCCCTTGCCGCAGTGGACAGAGTATCTGTTTCAATATCTCCATCTCCGATCAATCGTAAAGCCACTTGGATGGATGACCACAACGCATGGGCCGCAGACAATTGCCCGGCATCCCCTTTGCTTATGAAGCCACAATCTGCGGCAGCCATCAAGCCTTGCGTAATTCCCTGACCCGCGCGCCCTTGTAACAAAGTTCCTGCCTGCGCCAGAAGCTCGATATCTTGTAAGCGCCCGGGGCCAATCTTTGGGTCCAATGGTCCAAAGGGCATTTTGGACGCTGCAATACGTGTGCGCATCAAGGCGACTTCGGACAAAATCTGGTCTTGGTTCCGCGGCAGGGCCAATACCCCCCTGCGCGCAGCCTCAAAATCATTGGACAAAGGCATGGGCCCCGCCACAACCCGTGCACGCGTCAGCGCAAGATGTTCCCACACCCACGCCTTGTCACGTTGATACGTCGAAAAGCTTGCCAAAGACGTAGCCACAGGTCCCTGATTGCCAGAGGGTCGCAATCGCATGTCGACATCATAAAGGCGCCCTTCGGCCATTGGAGCGCTTAATCCCGTGACAAGCGCTTGTGTTAGGCGTGCGTAGTAGGTGCGCGCAGGTAGTGGGCGGCGACCCTCGGATGATTCCGTCCCGTCCGGATCATAAATCACAATCACGTCCAAATCCGATAGGGCATGCAAGGCGCCCGCTCCCAGCGACCCCATGCCCACAACCACCGCACCTCGTCCCGGCGGCGGTCCGTGGCGCACTGCAAATTGTGTCTGAACCTCGGGCCATAATGCCGCCACCACAGACTCGGCCACATCGCAATATTGCCGACGTGCCACATCGGGCGTGCTGAGCCCCCTTAAAAGATGAACACCCACCCTAAAGTGCCATTCACGCTTCCAAATACGGGCGACCGACAACTTGGCCTCATAATCAGCTTCCGCGGCCAGTCTTTCGGCGAGCAAGGTCTTCAAAACCCCCAAATCTGGCCAGTCTGAAAAGAAGTCGCCACCTATAACAGCATCAAAAACGGCGGCATTGCGTGACAAATAGCGCGCAAGATCCGGTGAAACCGCCACGATATCAACCAAAAGATCAACCAATTGCCGGTTCGCCTCAAAAAGCGAAAACAATTGAACTCCCGCTGGAAGTCCAGACAAAAATCCGTCGAATGCGGCAATTGCCTCGTCGGGACGTGCCGCGCGATTCAAACGGCGCAATATGTCGGGACGTAACCGCTTAAAGATTTCAACGGCGCGCGATGACCGCAGCGCTGGATAACTAAGCCATCGTTTGGTTAAATCATGATCTTCTTGGTCTTGTGTACCGGTCGGCGCTGCGCCGGGGGCAAAGAAATCCTCAGTCAGGGTATGCACCTGCGTCAGACGCTCGGTCAGCGTTTTCCGCAACCGATCAGATGTCGTTCCCATAAAGGCGGCAAGGCGGTCAAAGCCTGCTTGGTTCGCGGGCAGATCATGGGTTTGCGCATCACCAAGCATCTGCAATCGGTGCTCGGTCGTGCGGTGTTCGACGTAATGGTCACATAAAGCCTCGGCCAAATGCGTTTCGATCCATCCTTTTTGTGCCAACGCCGTAAGGGCGGGACGCGTGGCACGGTGCCGCAAATCACGATCACGCCCCCCTGAAATCAATTGGCGGGTCTGGGTGAAAAATTCGATCTCCCGAATACCACCCTGCCCCAATTTCATATTGTGACGCTCCAGCCGCATCAAACCGCCAGTGCCTTTGTGCTGGCGAATGGCCAATCGCATATTATGGGCGTCCTCAATTGCTGCAAAATCGAGGTGGCGACGCCAAATGAAAGGCCGCAGAGCCTCTTGGAACTTTGTACCCGCAGCCTCATCTCCCGCCACGACCCTTGCCTTGATCCACGCGGCACGCTCCCATGTCCGACCAAGGCTTTCGTAATAGCGTTCAGCTGCCTCCATCCCCAAGCAAACCGGTGTCACTGACGGATCAGGCCGCAATCGCAAATCTGTCCGAAAAACATACCCCTCAGAGGTGACGTCATTCAGACAGGCCACCGCTGCCCGCGTGGCGCGAATATAGCCGGATCGAACGTCGGAAAAGTTTTCTTTTGGGAACCGCGTTTCGTCAAACAGACAAATAAGGTCTATGTCCGACGAATAATTCAGCTCTCTTGCGCCCATTTTGCCCATGGCAAAAACCACGAGTCCATCGGTTGCCTCTGTCGGCAGGCGACGTTGCCGTATCTGATCGCGAACCGCAGCCCCAAAGGCAGTACGGACCGCCGCATCAGCAAGATCGGTCAGTGCACCTGTCACACCGTCCAGATCCCAGACCCCGCCAAGATCACAAACCGCCGCCAACAAAGCCACCCGCCGTTTCGATTGACGCAACTCGCGCCCCAATTCAGATAACCCTTTGTCTGTGTCCCAACTCAATGCAGTAACAATCGCTGTCTCAGGGTCTTCTTGTGCCGCTTGCAACCACAGGGATTCGCGGGCCAGAAGTCCCCGCAAATAAGCACTGCATCCCACCATGCCCTTCAAAACCTCGGCCAGGGCTGGCTCTGCCCAAGGGGCCAGCTCTGCTGCCTCGGCTCCTTGCCGGGGTTCAAACGCAATAGGGCTTTTTGTAATCCGGTTTTCCAAAGTCATGCGCAAGAGTGCCCCCCACCTCTCCAATGTGCAGCGGCAGGTTGTGTATGGAGATATCTATTCAAATCCGTCCCTTACATGCCGGGGTCTTTGCTGAGACCTGAGCATATGCTGCCAAAAGAATAAAGCTGTCGCAACAGACACTACACACAGCCAAACGCCAATCCCGACAATTCATTCTGCTTGATTTTGCAAAACCGCATTTTGTTTTGATCACATACGCTCTGTCCATGGCCAAAAATATGTCGGATAATTAAAAAAAGTATATCTATAACCGTATGATATATATCTTTTTTCCCAATTAATGTAAAAAAGATTTACATGCCCCCTTGTAGAACAGTGGCAGACACACAATCTGTTAAATGTGAAAAGCATTCACATTAACATCAAACACCGGAGACCAAAATGAACACTGCCACTGCCTACGCCCCGCTTCCTGCCACCGCTGGTTGGTTTGCACGCGCCGAAGCCTGGCTGGATAGCAGAGGCAAAGGCGCTTGGATTGCAGCAATGGTCCTTGGCTTTATCTTTGTCTGGCCAGTCGGCCTCGCTTTACTTGCCTATATGATCTGGAGCAAAAAAATGTTCAAAACATCCTGCGGCAGCAAACGTCGCAACGCGCACCGTAGCCATTTTACAATGACCTCTTCTGGTAACAGTGCCTTTGACGCCTATCGCGAGGACATGCTGCGCCGCATGCAAAACGAACAGGCCGACTTCCAAGCCTTCATGGAACGTTTGCGCGCGGCAAAAGACAAGTCCGAGTTTGACCAGTTTATGGATGAGCGCGCCAAAGCGGCGGCACAGACCGCCACCGATGCCCCATCGACAGATACGGCGCATCCTTCATCGTAAACCGATTGACAGACGGCCCCGCAGCGGGCCGTCTGTTCCCCAAGATTATGACCCTCAATAGGAAAAGGCCCAATGACCGCTTTTGATACCCATTCACACCTCCCGGACCCTAAAACGCAGTCCGGCTTCTATGAAGGCGTTGTTACAAAACGGCTTCTGGCTTGGGTTATAGATATTTCGATGATTGCGGTGATTATCGTGCCAATATTTATCGCTACACTGGGATTGGCTTTTTTCATTGCGGCACCGCTGTGGTTTGTCATCAGCTTTTTGTACAGATGGATCACCCTCTCCAATCGGTCCGCGACCCTTGGAATGCGGGTCATGTCGATCGAACTGAGAACCGCTTATGGGCAACGTTTGGATGGCGGCACAGCCTTTATCCACACACTTGGATATTTTCTGTCGTGGGCCATGTTCCTGATCCAGCTTGTATCCATCGTCTGTATGCTTGGCAGCCGTCGTGGCCAAAGCCTGACTGACTTGGCGCTGGGCACGGTAATGTTGAACCAACGCGCCTGATGGATCCAAGACACTCGGGTTAATAACCCAATGTAACCGCCACTGCCATGCAGGGCGGTTATTGTTTTGGGTAAAAGTATCTTGGCGTCCTACGCGAGGCTTGCTAACGTTTCTGAGGCCGGTGACATTCTTACCGGTTTTATAGGAAGGATATTGTTTCCAGATGCGCCACAGCTTGCCCTTGACGCCACAATTTTATGTGACTGCTCCGCAGGCATGTCCGTATCTAGAGGGCAAATTCGAACGGAAGCTTTTCACGGCGCTGCAGGGTGATAACGCAGCACAGTTAAATGACAGCCTGTCAAAACAAGGGTTTCGTCGGTCTCAAAATGTCCTTTATCGCCCGTCCTGCGCGGACTGTTCGGCCTGCCTCTCGGCGCGAATAGACGTCTCACGCTTCGCTCCAACGCGCAGCCAGCGCAAAGTCATAAAGCGGAACGCCGATATGCAGAGACGCGCGTCCAGTCCGTGGGCAACCGAGGATCAGTTTGATCTTTTTCGCCGCTATTTGGACCAACGCCATCATGACGGTGGTATGGCGGATATGGATATTTTCGAATTCGCGGCCATGGTTGAGGAAACGCCGATTCGCACGCGGATCGTAGAATACGAAGACACGGCCCAAAATGCGTTGATGGCTGTCTGCCTGACGGATGTTTTGGACGATGGCGTATCGATGGTATATTCGTTTTACGAACCCGACGCGTCCAAGCGGAGCCTCGGTGTTTATATGATCCTCGACCATATCCTGATCGCACAGGACGCTGGGTTGCCTTATGTCTACCTTGGCTATTGGGTGCCCGGCTCTCCCAAAATGGGCTATAAGGCAGGCTTTGCAGGACTAGAGGTCTTTCGGCGTGGAACATGGGAAACAGTTGAGCGACCGGAAGACTATGCCGAAGATGCCTACCCTGACCTGACAGATCCCATTGCTGAACAGGTTGCCAATATCTCAATTCCAAATCTGGACACATGACGCCCGGGTCAAACGCCCCTGCGCCATAACCGCCCGGCAGATCAAGTTTACTGCAATGGCGACATAGATTTTTCCCGTTTGTCGCCTCGGCATCCTGCCACAAAGACACACAACCTCTGGCAAACAAGCGGGGTGGAGATTTTGATCGTTATGAACAAAAAGAGCCTTTGACGGGAGGGCAGTACCTCTCGCCTATCTGTTTGCCATAGAAATGCGACAGCCAGCGTCATCGCAGTGCTCTTATTCAGGCCAGTATTTCGGCGCGCTAAAGACGCAGAAAGTAAGCGTCCTTTGATCGGAATTGGGATGCGGGTAATTCGCGCCACTTTCTCTTCGTAGCGACGAATACAGTCTAGGGGGGCAGCATTTGGTTTGGTTCATCAACACAAAAAATCGTTCAGATTAGCCGTGATCACGCTTGATTATGATGGCGTTATCTTCAGAACTTATCATCATTAATCAGTAAAATATTTCCAGATTGGAGCAACTTAACCAACTAAAAATAACAAAGGAGCAATTATGAAAGAGGATTTTTTGGTTCCATTTGTTTTAGCAACTTTTGCGACTAATGTTTCGGCTAGCGTATGTGATTATCGTCCTGGTAACTTAATTGGTGGTTTAGGAACGATGCCCTGCGCCCCAGGTTTTCTCCACGTTTAGGAGAGACCTTGGTTTGATCTTTGATGGGGTTATGCCGCCAGTTTGTCTATCCTGATTTTCTCCGCAAATTCAGATGGGTTTAAATTTCCAATAGATGAATATGGTCTTTGATGATTGTAGGCCTCCTGCCATTTCTTCAATTCCTCACCGGCATCTGTCATTGAATTGAATAGTGTTTCGTTCAAGCATTCATCTCGTAGTTTCGGGTTGAAGCTTTCAATGAACGCGTTTTGCGTCGGGTTGCCCGGCTGAACGTAATGCCAATCGATGCCATTATCCTGAACCCATCTTAGGACTGCCATGCTTGTGAACTCGGTGCCATTGTCAGAGACAATCGTCTTGCCATCGCGCGTTCTGTAAAAGCGTGACTCCCCAAATCGCCCAAGGGACAATATTTATTGCCTCATCCGATCTTCGGTGGTCACCACG
>JAYQEA010000153.1:0-6769 GCA_038138625.1 Roseivivax sp. | reverse complement strand
CGGTTCAAGGGGTATCTGGACCTGCCGCGTCCGCGTCTCTTTGCCTGTGTTCGTTTATGCGGCGCCGCATTCGACGGCCAGAGAGCTTTTTTGGTCCGACGCAAAGTGCCACCGGCGCAGATTGGAACATCCTAATCCAGCAGGTTTGGCGCGTCATTCAAATCGTGTACGGCTTTGAATTTACGGTGTCTGCACTTTTGGATGCCGTTCTGAGACATCAAAAGCCAACCCCACGGCGACCAATGTTGAGGTCTATCCTCTTTGGATCTGATGATGCCGCCACTCGAACTCTGCACTGTGGACCCGTTCGTGTGGGCGTTCCGTCATGTTTTACAAGTGATGCCATGGTGATGGATCAGGGCCACGAAAATAAAGCCCCGGGTGAGCGATCCCGGCCCTCGGAGCCAGGACCAAATCAGGCGTGATGATGTCAGGGTATACCGCATGACATATCCAGCAATATCTCATAATCGCACTCGGCTTTTACCGCCGAAGCCGTCCCTAGGGCGCGGTCCTAACGTCACCCTTTTGAGTCTTGCGATATATGATCTCAAATGCGCTGGCGGCTCATCTTCGCGAGTGAATCGCCACTTTATGATCAGAACACTGTCTAGTTCCAATTAGGGTACACGCACCCGGCTCAAGAGCGATATCAATTTGTTCGTGCTCCGTTGGTCTCTTTTTGATGACACACTGCACCACCAAGGCTTCCTGTCAATCCGAGTTGCGAGGGTGACATTCAGGTGTGCCTTGGTGTGGCCAAGGATGGGATTAGGCCCCGCGAGATAGCGCAGCAACACCCGTACGTGCGATTTCTACCAACCCTAATGGCCGCATCAGATCAGCAAAGGCGTCTACTTTATCCGGTGTGCCCGTAATTTGAAAAACAAAGCTCTCAAGAGTACTGTCGACAACATGCGCGCGAAAAATATCTGCCAGACGCAGGGCCTCGACCCGCTTTTCGCCATGACCTTCGACTTTGATCAAGGCAAGCTCCCGCTCGACCGATCGCCCTTCGACGGTAAGGTCGTGAACCTCATGGACCGGCACAATACGCCCAAGCTGAGCTTTGATCTGTTCGATCACCTGAGGCGTGCCGGTTGTCACAACCGTGATGCGCGAACGGTGACCCTCATGATCGACCTCAGCCACGGTCAGGCTGTCAATGTTGTAGCCACGGCCAGAAAAAAGACCAATCACACGGGCCAGGACGCCCGCCTCGTTATCCACCAGCACGGCCAATGTATGCGTTTCCTGCACATCCGAGAATGTGGGACGCAGATTATAGGCGGAATGTTTGGTCGACCCCTTTTTGATGTGTAGAGCTGACATGTGTTGTTCTCCTTTCGCGCAGCGCTTTCGGCCTTGCGCAGTCCCCGTCAGGTTAAATGTCCCGACGGGGACTGCCCGCGCCTTGCATATTTATACCATTACGGCTCCGGATGCTCCGATCGCATCCTTGGTGGAGACTTCGCCCAAGAGCATTTTGTTGTGCGGTTCACCCGATGGAATCATGGGGAAACAGTTTTCATGCTTTTCCACGAGGCAGTCAAAGATAACTGGCCCGTCATAATCGAGCATCTCCATGATGGCATCATCCAAATCAGCCGGGTCCTGACACAGGATACCCTTGCAGCCAAAAGCCTCGGCCAGTTTTACAAAATCAGGCAAAGCTTCGGACCAACTGTGACTATAGCGTTCGCCATGAAGCAGTTCTTGCCATTGGCGCACCATGCCGAGGCGTTCGTTATTCAAAATGAACTGCTTCACAGGGGCGCGGTATTGCACGGCAGTTGACATCTCTTGCATGTTCATCAGCCAACTCGCCTCGCCAGCGACATTGATGACCAGAGCGTCAGGGTGGGCAATCTGCACACCAACCGATGCCGGCACACCATAGCCCATTGTGCCCAACCCGCCCGAGGTCATCCACCGGCCCGGATCTTCAAACCCCAGATATTGTGCGGCCCACATTTGATGCTGACCCACCTCTGTCGTGATGTATCGGTCACGGCCTTTGGTCAGAGCTTCGAGCCGCGCCAAAGCGTGCTGTGGCCGGATCGTGCCGGTTGAGGGTTTGTAGGCCAAACAATTAACCGCCCTCCAGTCTTCGATCTGTGACCACCACTGTTGTAAAGCTTTGCGGTTGACCTTCCGTCCGCGAGACTTCCATATGCGCAAGACATCCTCAAGCACATGACCGACATCACCGATGATCGGCATGTCCACACGGACGACCTTGTTGATAGAACTCGGGTCGATATCGATATGTGCTTTTTGCGAGTTCGGGCTGAATGCATCCAGCCTGCCCGTGATGCGGTCGTCAAACCGTGCCCCCACGTTAATCATCAGGTCACAGCCGTGCATTGCCAGGTTGGCCTCGTAGAGACCATGCATACCAAGCATTCCCAACCAGTTCTGGCTTGATGCTGGATAGGCACCCAATCCCATCAGTGTCGATGTGATCGGAATGCCCGTGGCATCCACCAATTCCCGCAATAACTGGCTCGCAGCTGGACCCGAGTTGATGACGCCCCCACCGGTATAGAACACAGGGCGTTGGGCCGTCTCAATCGCCTCAACCAGTTCCAGGATGGTCTCTGGATCGCCTTTAACCTGAGGCTGATAATGCGTGGTGGCAGCTTTGGCTTTTGGTGTGTATGCGCCGTTGGCGAATTGTACATCCTTTGGGATATCCACCAATACAGGTCCCGGACGCCCGGACGTGGCCACATGGAATGCCTCGTGAATTGTTCCGGACAGTTTGTTGGTGTCCTTTACCAGCCAGTTATGCTTGGTACAGGGGCGGGTGATGCCTACTGTGTCGGCTTCTTGGAATGCGTCAGAGCCAATCATGAAGGTCGGAACCTGTCCCGTCAGCACGACGATCGGGATCGAATCCATCAATGCATCAGTCAGTCCGGTCACTGCATTTGTAGCGCCCGGTACGGACGTTAAAAGAACAACTCATGGTTTTCCCGTAGACCTTGCGTAGACTTCGGCTGCATGCACGGCACCCTGCTCGTGCCTGACCAAGATGTGGCGAATTTCGTTTTGTTGAAAAACCTCGTCATAAATCGGTAGCACGGCCCCACCGGGATAGCCAAACACCGTGTCAACACCCTGATCACGCAGGGCTTGAACTACCATTTTTGCTCCGGTCATTTGGGATGTCATCGTTTCGCTCCGTTTACGATGTCTGGGTCACACAAGAAAAAGCCCCCGGTGTTCAATCGAGGGCGCATGGGATCCAATTCTGGGTTACCGTTACCGGCCCATACGCCATGTTTCCACTTTGTTGACTAGTAGCTTCACTAGCGCGGCTCCTTCACTTGATTTCGAGACACTATTGGCAGTTCAGTCTGGCGTCAACCGCCCGAAGGCAGAAAAAAGAACTTAAAAAGACCAATTTTCTTTTCGTTTGTTGCGTAAGGTGGGCTTAATTTGGAATGAACGAAAAAAATTATCTAGTTTGGAGCTTTTTGTGAGGATTTTGCGGCTCATGTGGCATTCGTGTTCTGGGTGTAGATTTACCTAGCATTGCGGCTTAGGGCTGCACGCACACATTCCAGACCCTCGCGCGCAGTGTCTGAAGGCCCTCAATCCACGCTGGTCTTTTTCACAAAGCCAAATAAAAAAACAGCCAGTTGTTTGCAGATGAGCGTGTCAGAGAGCACGCCATGCACACAAAAAACACCTCATGAAATTTCTGTTGTTCTTGCCGCGCCTGTTCCCTGTAAAACCCCGTTTTCCAAAGCGTAGCGCGTCAGCCCCGCGGTAGAACTGATCCCCAGTTTCCGTTTTATATTTTTGCGGTGTGTTTCAACTGTGCGGACAGAAATATCCAGCGTGTTGGCAACCGCCTTGTTCGACTTGCCTGAGGCCAGCTGTAATAGAATTGTTTGTTCACGGTTGGTGAGCTGTTCGCGCGCGTCCGGAACAGAAGCAGACATCGCGTCCTCAGCCCCGTTGCAAAGATAGCGTCCCCCACCCATTACGACGTCAATGGCATGTTTGATTTCTTCGGTAGGCACGTCCTTTAGGCAGTAACCCCTTGCGCCATGCGATAGCGCCGACCGGATGTATTCAGGCGTGTCATGCATCGATAGCAGCAAGATGCGGGTTTCGGGTCGTCGTTCCAGTATGATTTCAGTTGCAGACAAGCCGTTCATTCCGGGCATGTTCAAGTCCATCAAAATCAAGTCCGGGCTCAGGGCATCCAGCTGTTCAATAATCTGATGTCCATCTGACAGGGTGGCCAAGACCTCGATGTCGTCATAACTGTCCAGCAAGGCCTCAATGCCCTCTGCGACCATTGGGTGGTCATCTACAACCACAACGCGTGTCAGGTCAGTATCAGTCATTCATTTGACGCCCTTTGATCCATTAATGCTGTGTTATCGGGAGGCAAGAGATGCGTGAGTGGAACCTCGGCTTCGACAATAGTTCCCGATTTTGAGGACATGACACGCAAGGTGCCGCCCAGTTGATCCATGCGCTCTTGCATGTTGCGAAGCCCAAGTCCCGAATTTGGTCGCCGCGAACGATGCTGGCCGACACCTTTGCCCGTATCGGTGATCCGTAACGTGCCTCCGCGGGTGTGACCTCTGAGGTCAACGGTGACCGATTGTGCTTTGGAATGGCGTTCCACATTGGTCAAGGCCTCTTGCGCAATACGGTACAGCGCAATCTTGGCATCCTGGCTGAGACGATTGTGAAACACAACGGTTGAAAAACGTGCCGTGATCCCTGTGCGGGTCGTGAAATTATCCGTCAGGTTTTGAAGCGCAGGTCCGAGCCCGAGATCATCCAGCATGCCCGGCCGCAGGTCGTGGCTGATACGCCTCATATCGCCTATGGCAGTAGCCAGGTGATCAATACCTTTGCCGAGCGCTTCTTCGGCCCGCTCGTCGCCTTTCAGAATCCTGCGTCTGGCGATGTCCAAAGCGAATTTGACGCCTACCAAAGATTGACTGATTCCATCGTGAAGCTCGCGCGCGACGCGTCCACGCTCTTCTTCTTGTGCGTCAAATACGCGCTGCGTCAGGGCCTGAAGTTTTACATCGGCCAAACGGCGTTCGCGAACATTCAGAATAATTCCAGAACAGAATACCAACAAAAGCCCGCCAAGTGTGATCCCCGAAATATATAAAAACGTCCGCTGGACGCGGGCTTCGACCTCGGCACGGGCCGCAGCAACGGATGCCACAACGTCGTCAATAAACACCCCTGTGCCAACGGCCCATTGCCAGGATGGAAAGGATGTCACGTAGGTGATCATTTCGGCTTCTTCTCCTGTCGAAGGCTTGGGCCAGAAATATCTGTGATAGCCTGCGCCCTGGCGCGCAATACGGATCAACTCGTCGACGATCGGTGTGCCGCGACTGTCCTGCAGGCCCGTCCAGTTTTGATTGATCATCTCGGTCTGACGCGGGCTGACGAGGTTATTTCCATTGTAATCATACACAAAAAAGAAGCCCTCGTCGCCATAGATCATCGCAGCAAGAATTTGTTTGACGCGATCTTTGGCCTTTTGATCATCGGGCGCTGCCGCACCGTAAATGAAATAAAAGCCGTTACGCGCCTGCGTCACATAGTTGCGCAACTCCTCTTGTTTTGCTGCGATCAACTGTTGTTCCAGCGCGTCGATTTCGCGTTCCGCCAACTGGCGCGACGTATTCGTCACCAAAATCGCAATTGCTGCCGCCGATAAGACGAGCGGTACAGCAGCCAGAAGGAACAATTTCTGGCCATAGGTCAGTCGAAAGCGGTCAAGAACAGCAAACATGGCGCCCCTCTTGTACAGCGTGAACGTGAAAACAGCCAGTCCAGCCTGCGTAGCGATCGACTTCGAGTTTCAAAAATGAGCAAAAAATTAACAACTACGTAGTGGTGGGTATTTTGATCTGACCAAAGCATCGCTACGGTCTGCGCATTCGAACGGAATTAATCCAATAGGGAGGATAACCATGGATCGTCGTTCTTTTTTGAAAACCTCTGCTTTGGGGGGCTCCGCTGCTGCTGCCTCGACACTGGCGGCTCCGGCATATGCACAGGGTAAGCGGACACTGACCATGGTCACCTCGTGGCCACGTGGTTTTGCTGTTCTCGATGATGCTGCCAGCTACCTAGAGCAATATGTTTCTGCACTGTCAGACGGACAACTGACCATCGACAAAAAAGCACCGGGCGAATTGGTTGGTGCGTTCGAGGTGTTTGACGCTGTGTCCTCGGGTCAGGCCGACATGTATCACTCTGCCGACTACTACTTCATCGGTCAGCACCCCGGTTTTGCATATTACACTGCCGTGCCATTCGGTGGCACAGCGCAAGAGGTCAGCAACTGGTACTACCATGGTGGTGGTCAGGACCTGCATGACGAATTGGGCTCGATCTTCAACCTCAAAGGTCTGATCGCGGGTAACTCCGGTTCGCAGTCCGGTGGCTGGTTCCGCAAGGAAATTACAAGCGCGGCGGATTTCAACGGTCTCAAGTTCCGGATGCCGGGTCTTGGTGGTCAGGCCTTGGGTAAACTGGGCGCCTCTGTTCAGAACATCCCCGGCGGTGAACTGTATCAGGCCCTGTCATCGGGTGCCTTGGACGGTCTTGAGTGGGTCGGCCCGATGGCTGACGAACGCGCGGGCTTCCAAGAAGTTGCCAAGATCTACTACACTGCGGGTTTCCACGAGCCTGGCTCTGCTTTGGCGGCAAACGTCAACCTTGACGTCTGGAACGACCTGAGCGACCAGCACAAGTCCATCCTGAACAT
>JAYQEA010000152.1:0-6854 GCA_038138625.1 Roseivivax sp. | reverse complement strand
CTGCATCACGCCGAACCTCGTCTGTGTATCTGGTTGCCATCCCATCTCTCCTTCAAAGCAAACATTGCTCGAAAGAGACTGGAACTAAAATGGGACAAGACCATTGCGAGCATTGCCTATCGTCTTGGCGGGCGGGAGCACTCTAAGTTTCCGTTGAATGTCGCGTTTTTCGTTCGTCGTGAATACTAACTCCATCCCAAATCAGGGACGTAACTGGAAGTATCCCCATAGCCCGTACATATTTACAAGTATGCTAAATATTCACCGGTGACAGCAATCGCACTGCCAAACCAAACCCCTGCATCGGCTATTGTTTCAAAGCTGTGCCAGCTTGGCTTCGCGAGCGGTTCTCAATTGAGCAAAATCCTCACCAGCATGATAGCTGGAACGCGTCAATGGAGTTGCCGACACCATCAAAAAGCCCTTTCCAAAGGCTGCCTGTTCATAGCTGGCGAATTCATCGGGTGTCACAAATCGATCAATCCCATGATGCTTGGGTGTGGGCTGCAAATACTGGCCTATGGTCAGAAAATCTATATCTGCCGCGCGCATATCATCCATCACCTGTAGAACAGATTGTCTGTCTTCTCCCAGTCCAACCATAATTCCAGATTTGGTAAATATAGACCGGTCCTGTTCTTTGACGCGCTGCAAAAGCCGCAGAGAATGGAAGTACCGTGCGCCAGGCCGGACGGATGGATATAGGCTCGGCACAGTCTCCAGATTGTGGTTGAACACATCGGGACGGGCCGCCACAACAGTTGCTAAGGCATCCGGTCCGCACCGCAAAAAATCGGGTGTGAGGATTTCAATCGTCGTATTCGGGCTGCGATGGCGTACTGCACGGATCGTTTGGGCAAAGTGATCTGCGCCGCCGTCTTTTAGATCATCCCGATCTACCGAAGTGATCACGACGTGGTTCAAGCCAAGTTTTTGCACCGCATCAGCCACGCGTCCGGGTTCAAAAACGTCTAATGTATCTGGACGCCCGGTCGCAATGTTGCAAAACGTACACCCTCGGGTGCAGATATCTCCCATGATCATCATGGTTGCGTGGCCTTGGCTCCAGCATTCACCAGCATTCGGACAACTGGCCTCTTCGCAGACCGTTACAAGCTTGTTATCCCTCATAATTTTTCGGGTGGCATTATATCCTTCGCCCGTCGGAGCTTTGACCCGGATCCAGCTGGGTTTTTTAGGCTGACTATTGTCCGGACGATGTGCCTTTTCAGGATGGCGTTGGGACGGGATTTTAAGATCTCGCATGGCGACTGGCTCCGCTTTGATGCCAATCTGATAGCATAATATGCTGCCGGTGACAGCGCCTTGATTGCAAATCCGCCATGCCTGCGCTGCAAGGCCGCGCCTTGACGCATATCGTCGCTTGTGTCAGCCGATCATATCCGAGGCCCTTCCACAGGTCTCGTAATGGCGCACCAGTCTTTGCAACGCGATCCGCAAAACAATTTTTCCAGATCTCTGTGACCAGCCCATCTGTTTCTCAGTGACTTCCAAGCCTTCCAGATAGCAACAACAGCGCAGTGCCACATCGGCAAGACCGGGGCCCAAATCAGCGAGAGCGGCTTCCAGACGGGCGCGTGCCTCTTGTCCACGCCCCGAAGGACAGCTGTCGCTACGTCCACCATTTGACGTGCGGCCCACCAGGAAAGCATCCCAGTTCTGAGTGACTGAAACACCGATTTGTGACAACTCGAAATCTTCGCGCAACCGCTCTCCGGCGGATACAAGCGGCAAATCAAGAAATAATGATCCGTCTTTTTCACGGCGTCTGGACAGGGCTTGCAAAGGACTGTCCGTACGCATCCTTGATGCGCGTGGCGTGACGGCCGGTCTCGCACTCGGTCCATCAAATCCAGCTTGCGCTTCGGCAAATCCTCGCGCGCGGTTTTCTTCATCTGCTACCATCTTACCCAAGGCGGCTCTGCCATCGGCAGTAATGCGGTAGCGCGACACACGTCCAGGCGCTTCACAGGAAATCCAGTTTTTCAAGGCAAGCGCCTGAGCGATTGCCGTATCCACAACAGCTGTTCGCGCCTCGCCGCGCACCACCACGGATTTATCCATTCCATCGGAAACCGCTAAAACAGCTCCGGCTTCACATAAACGACGTAAAATTCGGCGCGCCTCGACCGAGAGGGTTTTGCCATCGGGCAGCTTTGGCATGGCAGTCATATTGAATTTTTCCTTTTGTTCCTTGTCATGACGCCGACAGGCGAGATCGCGCAGTGCGGCATCCACCAAGGGGTCGTCACGAAGAGTCTCGATCCGTCGCACCTGGCGCAAAACCGTCGAGGCATGGCAGCCTGCTTTTCGAGCCAGGTGACGGATCGATAGACCCGCCTCGGTATGTTCAAGGTAGTGACGTGCCCCATCGGGCACCCAGCTTGGTAATTTCGGGGCGATGTCCCCCTCAAATTCGACGTACATTGGCAGCCCCACGCCGCGCTGATTGACATATTCAACGGGGAAATTCCCCTAAAATTATCCACAGGTTACCTCGTGTATATTAGCCAGTCGTTAACAAGTGTTTTGTCCATGGAAACGAATATTTCCAAAAGGTTAGCAGCACGAGAATCTCTCGAACGGTGAAGGGCCGATCAAGGCAACACCCAAATTGACTGTGTAATGATTGACGCAGCCTAAAGTGAAAAGTTATTCGGGATCAAAGTAATGCAAGATATTGTGACTCGTGCCCTTAGTCTAAAACGACCCAGCCTTTTGGTCGAAGCAGCACAAAGTGTTGGACCAGACTATCCACATGGCCGATTGCTACGCCGCCTTGTGGGGACAGAGTTCAGCGCACGCCCGATCAGGGCGCTGGTTTGTTTGCTCGATCAGGAGGCCGAACACGAGGCGCGTCGGCGCAGCGGCGACGCGGGCTATTCACCAAGAAAACACATCGAAGTTCTGGTGGCTGTCATCGCTGAGGCCAGAAGCCTATACGCCTTGCGTCAGGTTACATAAACGCATCCGGCATCGAGGCTTTCTTTTGCTCCACATATGCATTCAAACCCTCGGCAATGGCCGGGTCCAGATCGGGGGCACGATAGGTCTCTAGCAGCGTCTTGACCCGCGCTGCCGCAAGGGCGTACGTATCTCGGGCCCCCTCTTCGGACCATGTCTCAAACGGTTTGTTATCGAACACATCCGATCGCCAGAATGCCGTTTTAAAATTCGCCTGAGTATGGCCACACCCAAGATAGTGCCCGCCCGGGCCCACTTCGCGAATTGCATCCATACCGAGGGTCTCTTCGTTTACGGCGACGCCCTCGGCAAAGCGATGTAAGGCACCTAATTGGTCTGCATCCATTACAAATTTTTCGAAGCTAGAGACCAAACCACCTTCCAACCAGCCGCAGGCATGCAGCATGAAATTCACCCCGCTCAAAAGCCCCATATTCAGTGAATTCGCTGTTTCATATGCTGCCTGTGCGTCAGGAAGTTTAGAGCCGCAAAAAGATCCAGACGACCGAAATGGCAGGCCGAGCCGTCGCGCCAGCTGTCCCGCGCCATATGTAATGTGACTGGCCTCCGGAGTGCCAAAGGTTGGCGCACCGGAGTTCATGTCGATTGACGTCACGAAAGCACCGAAAATGATTGGCGCACCTGGACGGATTAACTGGCTGTAGGCCACACCTGCCAGTACCTCTGCCAGCACCTGCGTCAATGTGCCAGCCACAGTGACGGGCGACATCGCACCCCCAACAATAAACGGGGAAATGATGGCGGCCTGATTGTTTTTCGCATAAACCTCCAAAGCGCCCATCATAACATCATCAAATGTCAGGGGTGAATTAATGTTGATCAGCGAGGTCATCACTGTGTTGTTCTGGACGAAATCCTTGCCAAACAATATTTCGCACATTTCCACGCTGTCGCGCGCTCGGCTTGGTTCCGTGACCGAACCCATAAAAGGTTTATCCGATAGGGTCATGTGCGCGCGCAGCATATCTAAATGCCGTTTGTTCACAGGTACGTCCGTCGGTTCACATACCGTACCACCCGAATGATGCAGCCATTTGGACATATAGCCCAACTTCACGAAATTTTCAAAGTCAGCCATGGTGGCGTAACGACGTCCGCCCTCTAAGTCCCTGACAAAAGGTGGACCATAGACAGGTGCCAGAACGAGGTTTTTGCCGCCGATTATCACATCGCGGTCCCTATTCCGTGCGACTTGGGTAAATTGCGAAGGTGCCGTTTCACACAACTTTCGCGCCAAACCACGTGGAATATGGACACGTTCTCCCTGAACATCTGCGCCAGCATCTTTCCAACGCTTCAAAGCTCCGGGGTTATTTACAAAATTCACCCCGATTTCTTCCAGCACTGTTTCGGCATTGGCCTCGATGATATCTAGGGCTTCTTCTGTGAGAACCTCGAAATTCGGAATGTTACGCTGAATATATCTGGCCGTATCGTAGCCTACTGCGGTGCGTTCCGCGCGCCGTGCCGCGCCGCCACCCCTGGCCCGCCGTCGTCCTGCTGTTGCTGCCTCTGCCATAGCGTCATCCTTGTCGCTCCCACCTCGCTGGTGTGATCCGGTCTTAGCCTGCGGTGTCTTTGACGTGAACAAAGGATGCGGCCATTGAGGGGCGAAAACGACATATCGCACGCGGGCAGGCGATATTAAGAAAAAAATCTGCTTTTTTTGAGCGGTTTCCTCAAACCAGATACTCATTTGCAGTCAGATGCAGCTTGCTACCAATTTTCCGGACAAACCCAGCTTACTGTATCCTTATCGATACACTTAGTCCGATGGCACTTCAGACCCGAGGTTAAATCCATACGCCAAGGTCTCTTGAACTGTCCGTTTCATGGGCTTATGCCCCGCATATGACACAGACACCCCATGACCGCCTGCTTATTATTGATTTCGGTAGCCAAGTCACACAGCTGATTGCCCGTCGCCTCCGCGAATTGCAGGTCTACTGCGAAATCCATCCCTATCAATTCGTTACGGAGGACAAAATCCGCGCAATGGCACCGCGTGCTGTTATCCTGTCTGGGGGACCAGATAGCGTAACACGCCCAGGCAGCCCACGTGCCCCGCAGGCGCTCTTTGATATGGGGTTGCCAATTTTGGGGATATGCTACGGACAGCAGGTCATGATGCAGCAGTTGGGAGGACGAGTGCAATCAGGGCACGGTACTGCAGAATTTGGCCGTGCTTATGTCTCTCCGGACGGACGCATGCCGCTCACCGAAGGTTGGTTTGACGATGGCGATGAACAGGTCTGGATGAGCCACGGAGACCACGTAAGCGCGCTGGCTCCCGGATTTGAAGTATTCGGGACATCGCCTAATGCGCCTTATGCCATCACCGCAGACGTGGCCCGGAATTTTTTCGCCGTACAATTTCATCCCGAGGTGCATCACACGCCTGCGGGCGTTAAACTCTTTGAAAATTTTGTACGGCGGGCAGGTTTCAGCAGAGACTGGACCATGTCGGGCTACCGCGAACAGGCCATAGACCGCATTCGCGCTCAGGTAGGTGATAAACGCGTTATTTGCGGGCTTTCCGGGGGTGTGGACAGCTCGGTCGCTGCAGCGCTTATTCACGAAGCAATTGGCGACCAACTGACGTGTGTGTTTGTCGATCACGGGCTATTGCGCAAAAATGAAGCGGCCGAAGTCGTAGAGATGTTCCGCGACCACATGAACCTACAGGTTATTCACGCAGACGAATCCGAGCTGTTTCTAGGCGAATTAGAAGGCCAATCAGATCCTGAAACGAAGCGTAAAATTATTGGCCGGCTGTTTATCGATGTGTTTCAAAAATATGCCAACCAGATAGAGGGCGCTGAGTTTTTGGCCCAGGGCACGTTATATCCCGACGTCATCGAAAGCGTCAGCTTTAGTGGAGGCCCATCCGTCACCATCAAGTCGCATCATAATGTCGGCGGTCTACCGGAAAAAATGGGTTTGAGCCTTGTGGAACCCCTGCGAGAATTGTTCAAAGACGAAGTGCGCGCTCTTGGACGTGAGCTGGGTCTTCCACATCATTTCATAGCCAGGCACCCATTTCCCGGGCCCGGGCTTGCCATCCGCTGCCCTGGCGAGATTACCCGCGAAAAGCTTGAAATCTTGCGATCTGCGGATGCGATATATATCGATCAGATCCGCAAACACGGTCTCTATGATGAAATTTGGCAGGCTTTTGTCGCTATTTTGCCGGTTCGTACTGTTGGGGTCATGGGTGACGGACGAACCTATGATTACGCTTGTGCCTTGAGAGCGGTGACGTCTGTCGACGGAATGACAGCCGACTACTATCCGTACAGCCATGAATTTCTTGGGGAAACCGCAACGCGTATTATAAATGAAGTCAAAGGCATAAATCGTGTAACCTATGACATCACATCCAAACCCCCAGGTACAATTGAATGGGAGTGAGTCCTATTGTGTAAGTCATTGATTTAATTGATTATGAGGCTTACACATTGCTTTTACACTCGCAAATCAAGTGTTTATTTTTCTTAGTCTTTTTCATACAGTTGCACAAACATTTGACTACTGAGACTCGTGGTAACTCAGAGACTAAGATTTGGCTCTGAAGAAACAGAACTTTGCTAAAGGCGAAATAGCAATATTTGACGAAGCCCGTATCTACGAGCGAGGTGAGTATTGTCAATTTCGTACGTGGTTGCCAAAACAAAATAAGTACGCGCTTAAAAGCCTGCGTACACGCAGTGAAGCTACTGCAATAAAGAAGGGTAAAGCTGCGTACTTGGTGATCTACGCTAATCTGCAACATGGCAAATTCTACGTCTCCATCTGTCACCCAGAGGAACCTTCGGGACATTTTTATGCTGATGTAGCTTGTCTCTGAG
>JAYQEA010000151.1:0-6967 GCA_038138625.1 Roseivivax sp. | reverse complement strand
GGCCGCGCCGCGCGCTATCTCTATGTCTGTCTGGTAACCCATGGTGCTTTCGTCCTGTTAGTTATGTAGGCACTTGATATTGCCGGGAATTATATATTGTTGCGATCAGAGAAATGTTTCCACTAGGGTTGGCATGCCAAAAAGATCTGGCAATGCGACGCGCGATCTAT
Source organism: Roseivivax sp. (assembly GCA_038138625.1). Taxonomy (GTDB): domain Bacteria; phylum Pseudomonadota; class Alphaproteobacteria; order Rhodobacterales; family Rhodobacteraceae; genus JAQXDR01. The sequence goes on along the minus strand of JAYQEA010000151.1, from coordinate 6,797 downwards.
GATCGGACCGCCTTGTCTGTGAACTGTATTGAAACATCACTGATCTCTCTTTCAGTCTGTATGTGCGATCAATGATCGTGGGACAGTATGTTCAATTTCCATGTGATATACGGTGCTCCTGTCAGCATCTTATTGAGGTTTGATGTGGCACACCGTTGTGAGTCACTATTTCTTTATGTTCAATTATTTTTCCCCTCAGTCAACATTCAAAAGCGACCTGTTTGCTTGCTATTTTTACAAATCCGGGAAAATTGCGGCTATTCCTTCAGATTTTAGCAAAGGCCGGACCCGGCGTTGCTTTAAATCTGGTGGAACAGCGGTGTGGAGCGGACCGATCAAAGAAGCACACCATCAGCACGTGCCGGTTACCGGCGCCCGACCAAAGATGGAGGCCCTGCTCGGTCAAGAAATTACAGTCCCGGCACTTTTAAAGCTTCAGAACGCGGGTTGGGTTGCACGCCGCCGTTGAATCGCCACAAGACCGGCTAGCAAAATCAACGCTGGAATAAAAAACAGCTCTTTCGGGAACCGGTTATTTTCGACTTGAACCTGTGTGATCTGAACTGGCGTGTCACCATAGAAATCATATTCAATTCCTAAAGTTTCAAAGAAAGGTGTTCCCGGAAATGGTTCATCCATCGCCAAAACGTCTCCATCTGGCAAAACAAGCAATCCCTGTGCATCCAGTGCGGCATCGGCGTCCCCGGCAATTGCGGGCAATGTGATTGTCGTGGGGCGGATCTGGCCGGTATCGAAATCCGGGCCCTCAATCAGGATACGCAGCTCTTTGCCGGTTTCTGCTTGTGCCATAAGCTCCATGGCAGCCGGACCTTGGGCGATAGAATATTTTTCACTGACCTGATCTAGGAAGTAGTCTGGCCGGAACAGCATAAAGGCGATGAATAATAGCATTACAGTTTCCCAAAGCCGGCTTTTGGCGATGAAATATCCTTGGGTGGCGGCCGCAAATAACAACATTGCGATCAGCGATATGAAAAACACCAGTACCGCTTTGACCAAACCTACATCAATCAATAGTAAATCGGTGTTGAAAATGAAAAGGAACGGCAAAAGGGCGGTTCGAATATCGTAGGAAAACCCCTGAACGCCAGTTTTGATAGGGTCTCCTCGGCTGATTGCGGCAGCGGCATATGCCGCCAGGCCCACGGGCGGCGTATCATCAGCCAGGATACCAAAATAAAACACGAAAAGATGCACTGCGATAAGCGGGAAAATATAGCCCGCCTGTGCTCCGACAGACAGGATAACGGGGGCCATAAGAGACGACACAACAATGTAATTTGCCGTGGTTGGCAAACCCATACCCAAAATCAGTGACATCACCGCCACCAAAATCAACAATATCCAGATGTTGCCACCTGCGATCGTCTCAACCACTTGTCCGATCACCTGATGCGCACCCGTCAGGCTGATCGTGCCAACAATGATGCCCGCAGCACCAGTGGCCACACCGATCCCGATCATATTTCGCGCCCCGAGGATCAAACCCTCGACAAAGTCGCCCCAACCTTTTTGAAACCCGTCGCCGAAGCCATCTCCGCGAAAGGCAGCTTTCAGCGGATTGTGGGTCAGCGCCACAATCACCATGAAGACAGTGGCCCAAAAAACGGACAAGGATGGCGAAAGACGGTCAAGACTGTCCGTGCGCACCATTAAATTCCAAACGAGAATGAAAATCGGTAGCGCAAAATACGCCCCCCCGATCAAGGTAGGCGTCAGGCGCGGCGCCAACAGTGGTCCTGCTGGATCGTCCATTTCGACATCAGGATAGCGCGAGGCAAAATAGACCAGCACCAGATACAAGATCGCCACAACAGCCAATCCACCATAGACGCTTTCTGCCATAAAGCCGTCCAAAATCAGTCGCAGGCCGATCATGCCATAAGTTAACAACCCAAGAAGCAAAAAGCCGGAAAGAAACAAGATAAGGATCAATGCAGGCCCGATGTGTCGGCCTACTTTTTTCAGACCCTGCATCTGCATTTTCAACGCCTCGAGATGCACGATATACAGCAGCGCTATATAGCTGATAACAGCGGGTAAAAAGGCATGCTTTACAACATCAATATAAGGAATATTGACATATTCCACCATCAAAAAGGCGGCAGCGCCCATCACGGGCGGGGTAAGCTGGCCATTGGTGGAAGACGCGACCTCGACCGCTCCCGCTTTCTCGGCAGGAAACCCGATGCGCTTCATGAGCGGTATCGTAAACGTGCCTGTGGTGACCGTGTTCGATATCGAGCTTCCTGAAATCATACCTGTCAGCATTGAAGACAGAACTGACGCTTTGGCCGGTCCACCGCGCAAGGCGCCCAACAGGGCGACAGCGACCTTAATGAACCACGACCCACCCCCGGCCCGATCCAGCAAAGCTCCAAACAGGACAAAGAGGAAAATCATGGATGTAGAAACGCCCAGTGCCACGCCAAAGACGCCTTCTGTTTGCATCCAGTAATGGCCAAGTGCTTTGTGCAGTGATGCCCCGCCGTAGTTGGTAATATTACGTGCCCATTCGGAATATCCGCCAAAGAATGCAAAGGACACAAATGCTGCTGCGATGATGACCAAAGGCAGGCCTAGTGTCCGATAAACGGCTGTGAAAAGGACCCCCATCCCAATAGCCGACATGGCGATGTCGCTTGTGCTCCATAGTCCTGGCCGGTCCGCAATTTCAAATCGAAAAACAATCAGATACAGGCACGCCGATACACCCAGAATGACAAGAAGCCAGTCATAAAGCGGGATGCGGTCACGCGGAGAGGTCTTGAACAGTGGAAATGCAAGCGTCGCCAACATAATGGCAAAGGCCAGATGGACGTAGCGGGACTGCGCGGCAATATTGGCAAGAATACCAAGACCTGTCGCCTGCGCCAGGATACCGGGAACTTTGGATGCAATATACAGCTGAAATACGGACCACGCGATGCAGGTCCAGATGATCAGCTTTGCCTGAAAAATGGGGGTCGGATTACGTGCGCCTGTATCAGCCTCGGCGACCATATCATCCGCCGTCTGTACCTTTGACGATTGCTCCATCCTGTCCCCCTGACCCACTGAGGTGGCAACACCTGTAATTGCTTGGACCGCCCGACAGGCGCCGGACGGTCCAGTTTATGCTACGCCCAAATCAGTCGATCAGGCCAAGCTCGCGATAGGCGCGGGCGGCACCGTCGTGCAGCGGTGCCGACAGGCCGTCCGATACCATCTGGGCAGGGTCAAGATTGGCAAAGGCAGGATGCAGTCCACGGAAATCATCAATGTTTTCCATCACAGACTTGGCAACAATATACACTGTGTCTGCTGGCACATTCGCCGATGTCACAAAGGTCGCACCCACACCAAACGTGGTGGTGTCGGTGTCAGTGCCCCTATACATGCCACCTGGAATGGATGCGACGCGATAGAATGGGTTATCTGCAACCAGTTGATCAATTGGCGCGCCAGTCACGGACACAAGTGACGCGTCACATGTGGTTGTGGCTTCTTTTACAGCTGCGGCCGGGTGGCCAATTGTGTAAATCATCGCGTCGATATTGCCATCGCATAGCTGCTTGGCCATTTCGGAACCCTTGTACTCGGTTGCCAGAGCGAAATCACCCATACCAATGCCAAAGGCGTCCATGACGACTTCCATCGTTGCGCGCTGACCGGAACCGGGGTTGCCAACATTGACGCGCTTACCGACCAGATCCTCAAAGCTTGCGATACCGCTGTCGCCGCGCACAATCAGGGTAAACGGCTCAGGATGCACTGACATTACTGCACGGATCTCGGGGAATGGGTTGTCTGCAAACTTTGATGTGCCGTTGTATGCGTGATGCTGCCAATCCGACTGCGCAACGCCGAACTCCAGCTCGCCTGCCTTGATGGTGTTGATGTTGTAAACAGACCCACCGGTGGATTCCACTGCACACCGAATGCCATGCTCTTTCCGCGTGCGGTTCACCAAACGGCAAATCGCACCACCAGTTGGATAATAGACGCCTGTCACGCCGCCTGTGCCGATCGAAATAAATTCCTGAGCTGCACCCATCGATGCAGTCATCATCATACCAGCCAGCACGACGCCGCCGAGTTTAAGTTGTTTCAACATGAATTCTCTCCCCTAAAGAGTAGTCACCCGGTCCAGTATTCGCCGAGTTCTTGATTTTTTGCTTCGACCCTCTGGATCTCCGCGGTGGCATCCGCCTCGGATGCTGCAACGATCATGGCGATCAGTGTCTCAATCAACACCAAAGTCACAACATAAGACGAGAAGAATTGTGGGCTGTCTGTCGGCACGACAAAACCATATGTGGCATAGGCCAGGCCCGGGCATTCATAATGATCCGTCACCAGGATAACATCCGCCCCTGCATCACGGGCAAGTTTGGCCGCGATAACAGCACGACGGGCGTACGGGCTTTTGGTGACGATCAGGACGACGCAACCGGAATGCAATTTTGCAATCTGAGACGCAATGGAGGCCCCCATACGCCCTGCAACCGACCAGTTTGGCGCAAAAAACTGCGCGAGATAGGCCATGTATTCGGTGATTCCGGTGGATGCCAGCGCCCCCAAAAGAACCACCTCATCGGCACAACGCAGACGCGTAGCAGCCTGTTCGAGCTTGGCCTGATCAACGCGACTGCTGAATTCTTCGATGTTTTGAATGCAGGCGGCGCTTTGCCGGTCCAGCATTGAAATACCGGACTTTGATCGGCGCCTTAACTGCTCTGCACGCTCGGACATGCTCATTACGCTTCGGCCAACCGATTGACGTGACACATCTTTCATGGTCTCGAAAGAGGCGTACCCCAAAGATCTGGATAGGCGTGAAAACGTTGCGGGCGATACCCCGCTGTCAACCGATATTGATCGCAGGCTTCGGCTCGCAATGTCCAACGGATTGGCAACGACATAATCCGCTGCTTTACGGAGCTGGTTCGACAAGCCGGAATAATGTTCCGCCACGCGCTCTTCTAGTGATTGTTGTGCTGTCATTCCCGCTCCCTGAAACACGAAGGTGTCAACTGTTTCAGGCATTGTCAATCTTTGAAAGATATGTTTCATTCTGGATGTTCAAAAAAATTGCGACACCTGATCAATGCTGTTCCTAACCAAACCCAGCTTTCAATGGACAGCACAGTCCATCCCGCCTGGAACATATGCAGCCAAAATCGCAGAAACCACACCGTCGTATTATGACCATGGTGGATATGATGGATAGATTCGTCTGCGTCGAACAACGCAACAGGGTAGCGTTTCGGTGGTTGCTGGACGCAAATTTTGTTTCAGCGTCCCGGTTCGGTGTTTCAGATAACGAAATAGAAGAGCAAAACCTGCTTTTTGTGTTGCACACAAAGGATCGCCTAGGATGAGCAACGTATTTCCAAGAAATTCAAAAACGCCGCCGCGCAAGGTCTCTCGGGGAGAGGGGGCATATCTGTATGATGGTGAAGGAAAAGCTTATTTGAATTGTGGCGATGCCGCGGTGTCCTGCCTTGGGCATGGTGATCCGCACGTCGGGGCCGCGATCAAGGGGCAACTGGACCAGATTGCCTTTGCACATACCGGATTTTTCACGTCTGACCCAGCCGAGGATTTGGCGGGAAAATTGACCGATCTGGCCCCAGGCGATCTGAACCGGGTGTATTTTGTGTCGGGTGGCTCTGAGGCGATGGAAGCGGCTTTGAAATTGGCGCGTCAATATTTTTTGGAAATTGGCCAACCGGATCGCCATAAAATCATCGCACGGCGTCAAAGTTACCATGGGAATACTCTTGGTGCATTGGCAACGGGTGGAAACGCATGGCGAAGGGCACAGTTTTCGCCCATTTTAATCGATGTGAGCCATGTGTCGCCCTGCTACGCATACCGCGGTCAAACCGAAGGTGAATCTGACGTTGCTTATGTGGATCGTCTGATCGCAGAACTCGAGACCGAAATTCAATCCCTTGGCCCCGATACAGTCATGGCATTCGTGGCCGAACCCGTCGTCGGCGCCACATTGGGCGCCGTGCCACCCTTAGACGGATATTTTGCCAAGGCGAGGGCGCTGTGCGATCGGTATGGGATCCTTCTTATTTTGGACGAGGTAATGTGTGGCATGGGGCGCACAGGCACTTTGTTCGCATGCGAGCAGCACGGAATTTCACCTGATATTTGTGCCATTGCCAAGGGTTTGGGGGGTGGCTATCAACCCATCGGGGCCACCTTGTGCACTGAACAGATCCACGATGCTATAAAGCAGGGATCAGGTTTTTTTCAGCATGGGCATACCTATGTTGGGCATCCCTTGGCCTGCGCGGCTGGCCTTGCAGTATTGGAACGGCTGGTAGATGACGCCTTACTGAACCGCGTTGTACCCGCAGGCCGGACACTGGAAGCAGCATTGAATAATCGCCTCGCAGATCACCCGTATGTCGGCGATATTCGTGGTGTAGGTTTGTTTCAGGGAATAGAGCTTGTCGCAGATCGAACAACCAAAGAGCCCTGGCCCGCAAGCCATAAACTGCATGCCAAGATCAAGTCGGCCGCATTTGAGAGCGGACTTATCTGCTATCCCATGGGCGGCACATTAGACGGACAAAGTGGCGATCACATTTTATTAGCACCACCGTTTATTATAACCGACGACCAGATAGACGAATTGACGGATAAACTCAGCAGCGCCATTGATCAGGCAATCTCGTAGATCCCCTACGTGCTGATAACCAGATTGCAGGACATCTCAGTGTGTCACCCAGAGGAACCTTCGGGACATTTTTATGCTGATGTAGCTTGTCTCTGAG
>JAYQEA010000150.1:0-6973 GCA_038138625.1 Roseivivax sp. | reverse complement strand
TACGTTGGAACATCATCAGTTTGCCAGAGGATGACCTTCCAGTTTTCGGTGATCTTCCAGTTTTCGGCGAGATTGCCAAAGAAGTGCTCACTGAGGCATTCATCGCTGAGCCTGCGGTTGAAGCCTTTCAGGACGGCTTTGCATGGGCTGGCCGCGTTTGCGGATGAGGTCATCCAGAACACGGGTCATGCGGGCACCGGACAGGGGGCGTTCTACGATGGTCGTCAGTGCCTCACGGGTGCAGTGATCCACGATGCACAGCAGACGGAACCGCTGGCCACCCTCAAAGACGTCAGACACAAAGTCCAATGACCAGCGCTGATTGGCGCAATCCGGCACAATAATGGGCCTGCGTATGCCCAAGGTGCGCTTGCGCCAACGCCTACGCCGCACAGCCAAACCTTCTTCACGATAGAGCCGGAATTGTTTCTTCTGGTTCCCCTCAAACCCTTCTCTGGCGAGAAGTATACCCAAACGGCGATAACGGAACCGGCGTCGTTCATCCGCCAGCTCGCGCGGCCACTTTCTTAGGGCATCATCGCCTTGATCTTGCTTGTTGTACTGAAAGACTGGCCTATGCCAACCAGCCAGTTCACACGCCCGACGCTCAGACAAGCCGTGCCGATCCATCACGTCCTACAGAGCCCGCCTTGTGACATCTGGCGTCAGTAATTTTTTGGCGCCGCTTTGTTCAACATGGCATCTGCCAACATCCACTTTAGCCGCTTCTGCTCATCCTCAAGCGCACGCAGCTTCTAAGCGCCAGACCCGTTCATGCCACCGAGCTCGGCTTTGTATTTGTAAAACGTGGCATCGCTGATCGCGTACTTTCTGCACAGGTCAGGCGCTTTCACGCCAGCCCCGTATTCTTTGATCATCCGGGTTAGCTGTTTTTCACTAAACCTGCGTGTCATAGTCCATCCTTTGCTTGGTCGGATTACTAAAGCCTCAGCGGCCTGACTTTGGGCAGCTGTGTCAAACCTAGTAGGAGCTGCTGTTGATCAGTGTGCGGATCGGCTAAATCACACGGTGATTCCTAACCAAGGGGCCGTGCTTGATAACGCGGAATATTTTCGTTTAGCTGTTTCATCCCCGGTGATCGCGCGTTTCCGTGCGCTGGCCCGACCGCAATCGCCGATAAACTCAAGCTGACGGACATCAATCAACTGCTCTTCCCAATCAACTTGAAACCTACGTGAGCTAAGGCGGAAGCAAACTATTGTTTTTCTCCCGCCATCGATGCGGCCCGCTTCAGTAATACCATTCTGAATGGCAAAAATTTGCTCAAAATTTTGACCTTTTCCTGAAACTTGCACTTAACGAGACAGTTGCACGACAGGAAATGCTCGATGCGGCAGAAAAACTTTAAAAAGTATCATAGCAGAATTTAACGAGGCATAGGACGGACTTGTCCAATCAGAAAAAAATTGCGTAATGAAATATGAATTTTTAATCAATCGTTGTAACAAATTAACCAATCAAAATAAAAATTGCCGTTTTGGAACAAAAGAGGGCATTGGAGTGACGTGTGGCAAAGGACTGAGGCGATGAGCGGAACAGTTTCTAAGGTCGGTGGCCCTGTAACCGATGCAATGCGAATGACAACTGACGGCGTCGTGCCTGTATCCAGCCGAGAGCTATTTTGGCGTGCGCGATATTTGCGTGCATCCGGCAGTCTTGCGCATCTTCCATTTCTGTTTTGGCTTTTTGCAGATCATAAACCGAGGCGCACGGTAACCTTGAACATGAACGAAGGTGTCATTCACTTTGCCGCATGCCAGGCAGTCGACAAGTTAAATTTCGATGCTCTTTGTTTTGGGTATGGGGAATGGAATGGCACAGGCGTTCCAGACACCATCCGTGTCTATAACAATGAGCAATACGAAGAGTTCTCTCAGCTAGAGGAAAAGTCGCCTGCACTTGCTGCAAAACGACAGCCTAATGCGAGTCTTGACCTCTTGATCTCAGAGAAACCCAGCTTGTCGTTGATTACGTCGATCGAAGCTGATTGGGAACCAAAATTTTCTGATCGGGCAGTCGTGATGCTTACAGATTGTGACGCATTAGACGATGACGTGCTCGCGGCATTGGAGGCTCTGGAAAAGGTCAAACCATGTTTGAGATTGGATCATGGCGGCGGACTTCGCGTGTTCATGTGGGGCGATCGTGCACCGGACCGGTTACTGCGTCTCGCCCAAGCAGAGGTTTCACACCCCGCAATTTTGACACTCAATCGTGTCTTGTCACGTTTAGGGGCTTTGCATGTCAACGAATGGACCGCCAGAGACAAAAGCGCATGGGCCCACAGATTAACTTTATCCTTAAAAGAAAGTGAGGAAAAAACAGCAAATTTGATCGCCGACAGCCAATCAATGCAAGCGAAACTGGAGGCCGCTACCGAACAAATGTCCAGGGCGGTCGACTCCGAACGGCGTACATCCGAGGAGCTAATACAGAGCCACGCGACAATAAATGCTGCAAAGGAAGACATTGCGCGTTTGCGTCAATGGATTACCTCTCTCAATACCGATCTTTCAAATCTTCGCGAAGCAACGCAAAAAGATGCGACCCTTCAAGCCCAGGTTGAGGCGGATCTGCGGACTGATGCAAAGAATTTGCAGACAAAGCTTGATGTAGCAGCTTCTGAAACCAGAGAAGCAAAACGTGCCTTAACGGATTTACGCGAGCAAACAACACATCAGCAAAATCGCGAAGATGCCGAGAAAAATGCGCTGCGTGCAAAAATTTCAACATTGGAAGCAAAGTTGAAGGCCACACAGGCCGAGATGGAGAACAAGGCCAATGCTGCAGAGTTACAAACAGCGGCCCTAAACAAATCCTACGAAAAAATCCAAACCGAACTTAGCGATGCGAATAATTCCTTGGCGCAGGTGAAAGCCAGCCTGGCCGCACAATCCAACGCGCTGGAGTTGACACGCGTTAGCAAAGAAGAAGCCACTTCGCGTGCAGCTGCTTTGCAGTCAGCCTTGATGGCTGCTCACAGCAAGAGCCGTGCACTGTCTGCGGCAATGCGGTCAATCGACAAAAAAAGAAGAACGACCATTTCGAAATTGCAGATGGATGTATCCAAGTTCGAAAACAAGGCGATCCTAACTCAAAAAGCCCTAGACCAAGAACGGCAAAATCGACGCACAGTGGAACCGGTAAAGGCCAACATAGACGACGCAAGAGTGTTAAACATACTTACTCCCCAAAAAACAAAGGATTTAGCGAGCACAGAAACCGACCGTTTATCCTCAGAACTTGCGAGCACGTTAGAAGACTTGAAAATTAGCAAGGCTGCCCGTCAGACAACAGAGGAGACATATCAGCACAAAAATAGACTACTCAGTGAGTCCCTTGCGCAGGCAAATGAAACGATTCAATCTCTGAAAGCCAAAAACGAAGCTCAATTCACGCAGTTATTAGACCAGCTTGCCGTCACGGAAGAGCGATCTATTCAACGATCAGAAGACCTGAAGCGGGTCACACGTACGCTGGAAAAGATGCGATGCGATCTGGATCCAGCCTCGGCAAAGGCTGAGATTTTGAAACTTGAAGCGACTGTAATCAAGTTACATGAAAAAATTTCATCGCAAGATAAATTGTTTGAAAAAGCAAATATCGCAGATCCGAATTTACTCCTTGCAGCGCATGAGAACGAGATTGCACGCCTGACCGAAGCGTTGGCAGATGCTAAATTGAACGAGGCGCAACACAGCGACCCTGGTTCGATGCCCGGGACAATAAATAACCAAACGTTGAAACGGCATCGTTACGAGATCGAAGAGTTGACAGCAGAGCTCAGAGAAAGCCAAACGCGACTTGCCGCCCTTACAGAACATAATCGCAAACTTGAAGAAACGCGCGATGCCCTGCTATCCAGTACATCATGGCGTCTAACAGCGCCTATACGTCAACTAACGACGGCCATGCGACGTGGCTAAAAGGCCTGCAGGTTGATGCTAATGGGTGTCAGAGAATGTCTTAAATCGCAAAATCACCACCTACGTTAAACGTATTTTGAGCTGCGGCACGTCGCTTGGACTTTGTGGAAAGGCTGCCTGATCGCCTTGCGCATCTCATCACTCTTAACCAATTTTGGGTGAAGCGACATGATCATTTGACCACGGCAGGTTACTTCAGTTCTCTTCGAACTCTGTAGTTCATAATGGGTTTGGCTGGGTGTGTGCCGGCAAAGTGGCAACCGCAATCGGCTGCTTCTTGCATGATTGTTTGCAAAATTTGGAAAGTTTGCAAGGATTCAATCTGTATGTTTTGGCGGTTCGGTCTCAGTGCTGTGCAGTACCCCGACCCAGATCATCTACGGGGATATCCCGGTGGCTGGTTCCTTGTTTTAATGTGGTTCGATCCACCTATGTCCAAAAACACTTTCTAGGCCACGCCGGCAATCACGTCACAGGCAAGCAAGCTTCAAAATTACAATATAGACGCCCCGGGGCATGACCTCTGAGACGATCCGGTCCAAGTAACCCACAAAGTCTGTTTGCAGGGATCGTAATGAGTGTTTCGCACAGCGTAATTCTGGCCCACGTGGTCTCTTGGCGGAAGGGGGGAGCAGATCGATCACATTAATGATATTTCGACACGAGATTTGCAGTTTCAATGCGCGTCCGCACGGTCCTGTTATTTGTGACAGTTTTTCGCAATCGATGGTTTCGTTTCAACGTGAACTCACAGGAATGTTAAACTTTGTGACGTTCGGATTTTATCAAAAACAGCCTATGCTTGCATCAACACATGATCCTATTAGGTGCATCCGATGTCATTTGAAATTATTTCCGTTTCACAAAATTTACCCTACGAAATTGACAAAGGCGATACGATCATTCTGCTCGAAGGTGTCGTGATTGCAACTGGCACTGACGGCATCAGAGCCCGAAACGGCAGCTCGGTAGAAAGTGCAACCGTCCGTGTCTTTGGCGCGATCCACGTCGATCAGAACGCACTTGAATTCGGTGAACTTGGCAATCAATCCAGCGTCTACAACCAAAACTCTGTCTATGTTGGTGCCAGCGGCGTGTTGAGCGGAACAAACGGCATCTATTGGTCGGCGGGAGCAAACAATCAACTTAGTAACTATGGCGAGATTGTCGGTGATGACATCGGTATAAAGATCGATGGCTGGACCAATGGGCAGATTGTCAACCATGGCATGATACATGCCGGTGGGAACGCAATTGATCTCGGTATCGCTGCGGTCAACGGCGTCATCTTTACCAACACGGGCACGGTGTCTTCGGCAGCCGGTTTGTCCTTTGTCGCACATGCAGACAGCAATGGGATTGCCCTTTACAACACAGGCTTGATGGTCGGAGATATTCAGTTGTCCGACGGCAAAGACGTCTTTGACGGACGCGGTGGATCCGTTATCGGAACGGTCTACGGTGGCGCGCAAAACGATACCCTGCTTGGGGGGTCAGGCACAGATGATTTGCACGGTGGGCAAGGCTCCAACTGGCTTGACGGTGGTGACGGCAACGACCGGCTGCGCACCGGCGAAGGCAACAGCACCCTGCATGGCCGGGCGGGTGATGACGACATCACCACCACGGGCAACGGCAACAATCGGGTCTATGCGGGCAGTGGAGATGACGTCGTTGTGGTCGGCGATGGCAACAACCGGATCAAGGCAGCTTCCGGCGATGACACCGTGACAGCCGGCAAAGGCAATGACACGATCTTTGGCGGTCAGGGCGATGACGACATCAAGGCAGGCAACGGCCGCAACCTTGTTCGGGGCAACAAAGGCGATGATCAAATCATCACCGGCGGCGGCAAGGACAGTATATTCGGCGGCGGCGGCGATGACACACTGAAAGGCAACGGAGGCGCAGACAAAGTTGTTGGCGGAGCCGGCGACGACGTCATCAAATCCGGGGCCGGTAGCGACACCGTGTTCGGGGGCAGTGGCGACGACAGCATCGACGCCGAAGCCGGTCTGGACACGGTTTATGGCAACGACGGAGACGACACAATCACAGGCCTTGGGGGGCGAAATGACGTCTCGGCAGCCGCGTTTTTTGGAGGTCATGGCAATGATGTTATCACGATCCGGGGCGACGGCGATGTCTGGGGCAACACCGGCAATGACACGATCACCGGCTCTGATCAGGGGCATGCCAACCGGATCAAGGGCGGCGCGGGTGACGACCATCTGATCGGCGGCAACTTTCTGGCGGGGGGCGCAGGCAATGACCGGATCGAAACGCACGCGGCCTTTGCAGATGCCGATATGGTACACACGATCAAAGGAAATGATGGCGATGATGTCATCATCGTGCATGCAGGAGACGCCCTGGTCGAGGGCGGCAACGGTAATGACTCCCTCCTTGGGGGGCTCAACGACGACACCCTGCGCGGTGGATTGGGCGATGACACCATCACAGCCACAGGCGGGGACACCACCATTCTGGGTGGGCGTGGGGATGATGTCCTGACTGCGGGCAATGCCGATGCAACATCCAACCGGACCGAATTCATCTATACCTCCATCGACAATGGGCTGGACACAATCACCGGCTTTGTTGCGGAACGCGATCGTCTGAACTTTGAGGGGCTGGATATTCTTGACTATGCGTCGATCCAATATGCCCTGACAGATACAGATGCCGGTGTTCTGATTAACTTGGGCTCCTTTTACGGTGCCAGCGGACAGATCCTGATCGAAGGCGTATCCGCCGCCGAATTGACCCGGGCGTCCTATATCCTCGGGTCCGAGACACCAAAGATCGACCTGTCCGATCTGTCTGACGATGATGATGACACGGGCTTTGTGATCAACGGCGTCGCGGCGGAGGACTACTCAGGCTTTTCCGTGAGCAGTGCGGGCGATGTCAACGGCGATGGATTGGACGATCTGATCGTCGGGGCGCGCTATGCCGATCCGAATGGTAACAGTTCTGGCGCGAGCTATGTGGTCTTTGGCAAGGCCGATGGGAACGCGGTTGAG
>JAYQEA010000149.1:2050-7180 GCA_038138625.1 Roseivivax sp. | reverse complement strand
CTATCAGTGTGGTCAACCGGATTTACACTCTGAGCAGTCACTGATTTGTTATCGGCACAGTGGCATCGAAACTAGTTGCGAATTTCATCCGGAAGCACACCCCACAACGCAGATTTCACAACCCAGCCTTTGTATCCTTCGGTGCTGATATGACACCATTCTGGGATACACTTGCCCAGATCTGCAACGACGCCCATCTCTAATCGCGCGATGATGGTTGCCTCTGGACTGGGGCGACGATGAAGCGACAGCAGATCACGTTCAACTATTACTGTACGTTGGCCTCTTAGTAACGAATAATGTACCCAACCCCCGGCCCCGTCACGATCACGCACACGTCGCCAGTGACCGTACTCTGCTGTAACCTGTAGTGGCAGATGCCGACGTTGATAGACCCAATCAATACGATAGGAAAAAGAAGGCCCTCGCCGCGCGCGGGCTTCGTCCCGCTTTAACGACACGAACCGCGGTAATGGCAGGTTCGTTTCAGATCCACGCCCATCTTGGGCGTCCACGGGGGTCGATAAAATCGCGATCAAACCAACCGCCAGCCATGTACGAAAACGCATCATCTTTTGTGCCCGAGGTTTTTGTGGCAGGGTTCTTGTGCCCGGTCCAAACTTGGCCCAATCTGACACCGACACGCGTCCAAATGAAGAGAAATGAGGAAAGATATGCCGCATAAATCTTTGAGTGTTGTCTTGACGCGACGTTTGCCAGAGGCTGTGGAAACCCGTCTGTCAGAATTGTTTGATGTTACATTGCGCGGGGATGACACACCCATGACACGGTCTGAACTTGCAGAGGCGATGTCAAATACGGATGTGCTTGTTCCGACCATCACTGACCGGATAGATGCAAGTCTGATTGCGCGCGCTGGACCCAATATGAAGCTAATTGCCAATTATGGTGCTGGGGTTGACAATATTGACGTGGATACAGCTCGGTCTCGTGGGATTTTGGTGTCAAATACGCCAGGAGTTGTAACCGAGGACACCGCGGATATGGCAATGGCACTTATGCTTGGTGTCACGCGCAGAATCCAAGATGGTTTATCTATCATGCAGGCCGGTGACTGGCGTGGTTGGGCACCAACAGCATTTTTGGGTGGGCGCCTTGGTGGGCGACGGTTGGGAATTTTGGGAATGGGTCGCGTGGGACAGGCCGTGGCGCGACGGGCACGTGCATTTGGGATGCAAATTCACTATCACAACCGCCGTCGGCTTCATCGCGACACGGAAGCCGAATTCGAAGCCACATACTGGGAAAGCCTTGATCAGATGGTTGCCCGGATGGACGTTATATCCGTGAACTGCCCGCACACTCCGTCTAGTTTCCACCTTCTCAATGCCAGACGCTTGCGTCTTTTGAAGCCGTCCGCTGTGATCATAAATACGTCACGGGGCGAGGTAATAGATGAAAATGCTATGATTCGTATGCTGCGCGCTGGTGAACTGGCCGGTGCCGGGTTGGACGTCTATGAACATGGCCAGATGGGTGCCCCCGAACTTCGTGATATGTCCAATGTTGTGATGTTGCCGCACATGGGATCTGCTACTGAGGAAGGCCGGATCGAAATGGGAGAGAAGGTCATTATCAACGTAAAGACATTTGCCGACGGACACAGACCGCCTGACATGGTCGTGCCATCAATGTTGTAATACGCGCCCGATCAATCACATGCTCTCGATGCCCCCGCACAAGGCGGAGGCGTTGTTAAATGCACATTGCAGCCATGGGCTGCGTCGCGGGCGCGCTATTCGGCAGGACTTTTGTAGGATACTTCTTTCATATCCGATCCACCAATTTTTTCGCGACGCACAATCAGCCGGTTTAAGGCATGAACGTATGCTTTGGCAGACGCAACCACGGTGTCGGTATCAGCAGACTGTCCTGTGGCAACCATGCCGTCCTCCTCCAGACGAACCGAAACTGTAGCCTGTGCATCCGTTCCTTCAGTCACTGCGCTTACCTGATACAGGGACAGATGGGCTTTGTTAGGATGCAGTTCGCGCACGGCTTTAAAGGTGGCATCTACGGGGCCATCTCCATAACAGATCGCGGTTTTATCCGAGCCGTCAATTTCCATTTCCAGCGTGGCTTCGGCGGGCCCGCCAGTGCCACAAATAACTTTCAAAGACACGACTTGCAGACGATCCTCATCCTCGGTCGCGGCCGAAATCAATGCCAGAATATCGTCGTCGTAGACTTCTTTCTTGCGATCTGCGAGTTCTTTGAAACGGACAAAAATATCCTTGAGCTGGTTATCCCCGACATCGACGCCAAGATCGTGCAGCTTTGCGCGCAGCGCTGCCCGGCCAGAGTGTTTGCCAAGTGGCAGTGAAGTCCCCGCAAGACCGACATCTTCCGGCCGCATGATTTCAAAGGTTTCTTTGTTTTTCAGCATACCATCCTGATGGATGCCTGATTCATGGGCAAACGCATTTTTGCCGACAATCGCTTTGTTGAACTGTACGGGAAAGCCCGCAACGGTCGCGACACGGCGCGATATATGCATGATTTTTTTCGTATCGACCTTTGTTTGAAAGGGCATAATGTCACCGCGAACTTTCAACGCCATGACGACTTCTTCTAACGCCGTATTCCCGGCACGTTCACCCAAACCGTTGATGGTGCATTCGATCTGGCGTGCACCGCCTTCAACCGCAGCCAAGGCGTTTGCTGTCGCCATGCCAAGATCGTTATGGCAGTGGGTTGCGAAAATGACATCTGCGGCACCCGGCACGGTGTCGATCAGGCGTTTGATCAGATCTGCACTTTCTTTTGGGGCAGTGTAGCCAACAGTGTCAGGTATGTTGATTGTGGTAGCGCCCGATTTGATCGCGACGTCTACCACGCGGCAAAGGTAATCCCATTCGGTTCGTGTCGCATCCATCGGCGACCACTGGACATTATCGCATAGATTCCGCGCATGGGTAACGGTCTGTTCGATGCGTTCCACCATCTCGTCTTTAGTCAAGTTCGGAATAGCCCGATGAAGTGGAGATGTTCCGATAAAGGTATGGATACGCGGACGCGCGCTGTTGCGCACGGCTTCCCAACAGCGATCAATATCGGCAAAGTTTGCGCGCGCAAGGCCACAAATCTGAGCGGATTTGGATCGTTTGGCGATTTCGGAAACGGCGTGAAAATCCCCCTCTGACGCTATCGGAAAGCCGGCTTCAATAATATCCACGCCCATCTCGTCCAAAAGCTCGGCGATTTCGAGCTTTTCATTATGCGTCATTGTTGCACCGGGACTTTGTTCGCCATCTCTGAGGGTTGTGTCAAAAATGAGCACGCGGCTTGCATCTTGGGTCATCGGTCTAGTCCTGATCAGCTAAAAGGTTGGGCTGCGATCCTCTGGGTCGCATTGCCGAACTCGTGTTTGTTTCGTGGTTTGATCAGCAGCCTCAGAGGCTGGAACAATCCATTCGCATGATTTTGAAGACTCCGCGGAAACTCCGACCTATTCATTGCAGCCGCAACCCAATGTTCAAACGGTTGGGGGTTGTCTGCATTAGCCACTGAAAAGGCAAGTACTGCGGATATCATGGAATTCAGTCCTGAAGGGTGCTGCTTGGGTCGTCCGGCGCGAAGTGTACACTTTCAATCCTCTGAACGGTCACGCCGGGACGGCCGCGCTCAGAGGCGGGTTAGGCGCAGCGATAGGCCTAGTAACTCTGTCCCTAAAAGGCAGGATTTGTTCCTGATATGACCGGCATTCCACATAACGCCGACTATACGCCGCAGTTTGTAAATGAAAACCCCCAGATTTAATGGAAGAAGTATCTTTTTCACCTAGGTGTCAGCACATGAAACGGGTTTTAATCATCGGAGCAACCGGCGGCATTGGCTCGGCTTTGGCCGACGCACATGTATCACAGGGGTGGAGCGTTGAGGGATTATCGCGCAAGGACGGTTTGGATCTTAAAGATCCTGGAGCGATAGAGCACGTCTTGCACAAAACACAAGGTCCGTTCGATCGTCTTTTGATCGCAACCGGTGTGTTAGGTTCGGAACACCGACCACCAGAAAAAAGCCTGTCCCAAATACAAGCGCAAAGCATGTCCGATCAGTTTGCGATAAACACGATTGGTCCCGCTTTGGTCTTGCGACATGCCGGGCGGTTGATTGTCCGAGACAGACCCGGAGTAGTTGCCGTGCTGTCAGCACGTGTGGGCAGTATCGGTGATAACCGATTGGGAGGGTGGCACAGCTATCGAGCTTCCAAAGCGGCATTAAACCAGATTTTGCGTGGGGCTTCGATTGAACTGGCGCGCAGTCATCGCCAGTTGGTGGCACTTGCATTACATCCTGGGACGGTCGCGACGCCATTCACAGCCCAATATGCCGGCCGCTATCCAACTGTGCCACCAGCCGAAGCAGCTGAAAACCTTATGGCAGTGATGGACCGCGCCAGTCCGAGCGATACAGGCCGTTTCTTGGATTGGTCAGGTGCCGAGGTGCCATGGTAAGCGGGGCATTTCGGTATATTTTTTGAATGACTGGGTTGTCCCAGCAGCGGCTTAGGTCAATAGCATCTGATAACTATGGGGAACATATTGAAATCCCCCATCGCGCGGTGCCACGTAACCCAATGCGGGAAACGGCATGTGATAGCCGACAAATGGGATTTTGTCCGCGGCCAGCATACCCAATACTGCTCTTCGTGATGCCGCGGCTTGGGTTTTATCCATGTCAAATCTGACCTCCCAATCTGGATAGGCAAGGGACCAGACATAGTGATTTGCCAGATCTGCGATCAGAACAAGTTGTTGGCCGTCGCTTTCGACACGATACCCCATGTGCCCCGGTGTGTGCCCAAAGGAAGCAAGGCTGGTCACGCCGGGAACCACTGTGTCTTGATCTTTGATGAAAGACATTCTCGGAGCGAGTGGTTTTACCATCTGTTCAAAACGGTCGTTTTCGGATGTTGCCCAAAAGTCAAACTCTGCCTGACCTGTGACATAAGAAGCGTTGGCAAAGGTCGGGACGCCGTTTGTCATCAAGCCGCCTATGTGATCGCCATGCATGTGGGTAAGGACAACATGCGTTATGTGTTCGGGCGTGTAACCCGCAGCGGCCAATGCATCGACAAGGCCGGCGGCTGTCAGCCCCGTATCGAAC
>JAYQEA010000149.1:0-2040 GCA_038138625.1 Roseivivax sp. | reverse complement strand
GTCTCAACAATGGTGGGGGTAAAAAAGAACTGAGCCTTGTTTGTAGGTAGCATCGCCTCAGCCGAGACGGCTTCAAAGGTGCTTGCACTGACATTCATGCCAAAAATGTTTTGCGGATTTTCGACCGTGCGGGTGCCGACCAAAAGTGTCGTCACCTTAAAGGATCCAACATTGAATTGATATGTCTGCACGTCACGACGGCGGGTTACCTGGCCCTGCCCTGCGGCACCCAAGGCACTCGGCAAAAAAGGTAATGTTGCTGCGCCTGTGAGAGCCACACGGCGTGTCATTTTTTGCGAGATCATATAATTTTGTCCTTTAGCGCACCGAGGAACCTTCAACCTAGGGCGCTTTTGCCTCGTTTCGAGGGAATGCAGATGGCATATCTGTAAAACTTTGTCGCAGGCAGACGACGTTGCGCGTTCGGGGGAACAGGCGCCTGCAATCATCCACGGCTGTGCGAAGACTGACTAAATCATGGTCCAAGACTTGGACGCCGACTGCTGCGTTGTTGCGCGATAGTGGATGTCAGTTTCAGTTTGCGTTCTAGACGTCGCGCCAGCGGTTGACGATTGGGTAGCGCCGGTCCAGCCAAAAAGCCCTTTCTGACAGCCGCACCCCAGGCGCAGACTGAAAACGCTTATATTCACTAATATAGAGAAGCTTCTGAACTTGAATAGCATCAGCATAATCAAAGCCTGCCGCTACACAATCCGCCACTGACCCGTCATCATCGACCAGGATTTGCAAAATGCCGTCCAGCACGGGGTAATCGGGAAGTGAATCGCTATCTTTTTGATCCGGACGCAGTTCGGCAGAAGGGGGCTTGTCTATAATGCGCGGGGCGATGACTTCTCCAGCGGGGCCCTTCATCCAGTCTCGATGCGTGCTGTTACGCCAACGGCAAATTTCAAAAACACGTGTCTTGTAAAGGTCTTTGATCGGGTTATAGCCCCCCGACATATCCCCGTAAATCGTCGCATAGCCCACGGCGACCTCGGATTTGTTGCCTGTGGTCAGCAACATTTCACCAAATTTATTAGACAGCGCCATAAGCAGCAACCCTCGCAGACGGGATTGCAGATTTTCTTCTGTAAGATCGGTGTCAAAGCCAGAAAATAATGGGGCAAGGGTTTTTGTTATCGCAGCGCGGCTTTCGGCGATTGGAATCGTGTCAAAAGGACATCCAAGCGCATCAACCAGAGTTTGCGCATCGTCAAGCGATGCCTGAGAGGTATATTCTGACGGCAGCATCACGCAGCGAACATTGTGGGATCCAATCGCATCTGAGGCAATCGTGGCTACAATTGCTGAATCGATGCCTCCAGACAGCCCAAGGAGCACTTTTTCAAACCCTGATTTGCGCAGATAATCCCTAAGGGCCAGAACCATGGCGCGATAGTCTTGTTCCAAGGATCCCGGCAATGTTGCATGTGAACCGCGGGCGATTGTCCACCCTGATGGTCCCCGATCGAGATGCACATGCGCGATCGTTTCGTCGAAGGCCGGCATCTGTAGTGCGAGTGCCCCGCCTGGATTCAATCCGAAACTTGCACCATCAAAGACCTGATCATCCTGGCCGCCCACCATGTTGAGGTAAATCAATGGCAGGCCTGTTTCGACCACACGCGCAACCATGTGATTGATGCGTAGATCAAATTTGCCTCTGGCATACGGTGATCCGTTCGGAACCAACAGAAATTCAGCGCCTGTTTCCTCAAGCGTCTCTGGAACGTCTTCGTGCCAGGCATCTTCGCAGATTGGGCTTCCGATTCGGACACCACCAACATTGTAAGGTCCCGCCAGAGGTCCGGGCTCGAAAACGCGGACTTCGTCAAACACATTGTCATTGGGAAGATGATGTTTCAGAACACGGTTGATTATTTTGCCGCCAGAACAGATCAGATACGCATTGTAAGTTTTGCCATTCTCGACCCAAGGACACCCAATAGCCAGAGCGGGACCGTCTGCGCACGTTTCCGCAATTGTCTGCGCTGTTTGCATTGCTGCCTTGGTAAACGCCGGTTTACGCACCAGATC
>JAYQEA010000148.1:0-7261 GCA_038138625.1 Roseivivax sp. | reverse complement strand
AGTCAATACAGCGCAACCACAAAAGATTTTTGCCTATGAGAACAATTTTTTTAAAAATTTTGTTGAAAAAATAAAATCTCCTAGTAAAAATACAATCTTAAGATTTAAAGTAATATACTTATGCGATTTAAGACAAATAGCATGATTATTTATTGAATTATATCAGTTATTTCAAAAGCCTATGGTGAAAAATAACTAGGATCACACTTGCAAATAGCATGTCGTTCTTTGAGAATATGGCCTCAGAAAAATTGATGTACCTGTATAGGAAGTTAACCTGGCTCGCGTACTTTGCAATGCAAAAAACTGAGATTAGAAAACGGTAATTTCTATGTTATCCCGCCCTCGTTGAATAAAAGCGTTATACAAATACAGAAATAAATCCTGAAAATTTTAAAATTGGTTTGTGATTGCTGCTATATTACGGTCATGTTGATTTATCTGGGCAGTCTAACTTTTAACCGATGTCCAACCTTAATCACTTAGTCTAAGAAGTAAAAAATAATCCTAGTTGAATCTATTATTAATTCGGTAGGCCTCAAGCTGTATCTTGCCATTCTGCGTACATGTTTGAACCTTACTCCTGAGAAGGTATCAACCGTATCCGCGCGCACTATCTTTGATGATGCTGAGGTCTTTGGGCTTGTTGGAATGAACAGACGATTGAGGCACTTTGTGGTTGTTCAAGCTTTGTAGGGATGTTTTGGTTGATTGAACTTGCGGACTCAAATGGAGCCCAATCATGACCACACTACCTGACTTTCGCCTTGAGACGCATTTTGCCAAATGGGAATTTAAAGTTGACCATCATATGACAGCGTCCGATGCGGAAAGCCTTTCGTTGAAGGACTTGCGCGCCCTGTCTGACCCTCGCGATGTCTCATCATTTGATGATATGTGGCTTGGGTATACCGAAACCTGGGGGGCGCCCGATCTGCGCGCCGAGATTGCGCGCACCTACAGCGCCCAATGTACGGATTCGATTTTATGTTTTGCAGGTGCCAGTGAGGGCATTTTCGCTGCAAATTCGGTACTGCTGGACCGCGATAGCCATGCGATTGCAATCACGCCCAATTATCAATCCCACGAGAGCCTGCCTAGTGCGATTTGCTCTGCTTCCGGTGTTCCACTGGATGCAAATGATGATTGGTCTTTGGATATTGATCGTGTGGCGGGTGCTATTCGTCCCAATACCAAGCTGCTAACGATCAATTTTCCGCATAATCCAACCGGTGCCGTTTTGGATGCAGATCGGTATCAGGCGCTAATTGAATTATGCAGGTTTCATGGGATTTGGATTTTGCACGATGAAATTTTTCGGGGGCTTGGTCCAACTGGCGCACCGATGCTTCCTTGTATTGCAGACATCTACGAACGAGGGCTATCGCTTGGTGTTATGTCCAAATCCTATGGATTGCCGGGTCTCCGCATTGGTTGGATCGCCTGTCAGGATCATGAGGTGTTAAGCCGCATGGAGCGATTGAAGCACTATTTGTCGATCTGCAATTCGGGACCTTCGGAACGTATTGCATTGATGGCATTACGGGTCCGAGATAAGATATTGGCGCGTAACAACGCTTTGATCGATGAAAATTTGCTGAAATGGGATGCCTTTTTCGAGCGCTATCCAAGCTTATTTGAATGGCGTCGCCCTCAGGCCTCCTGCACCGCATATCCGCGATATTTGGGAGAAGAAGGCGTTGACGTTTTTACAAAGCGACTTGTGGAGGATGCAGGCGTGCTGCTTTTGCCTGCATCCATATACGCCTCTGATCTTGGGCCGGTACCCACAGACAGGTTCAGGTTGGGTTTTGGAAGGACGGGATTGGACGAAGGCCTAGCAGCTCTGGAAGCGCACATCATGAAAAACAGCTAACACTAGAAGTGACGCGGTGGCTGGCGGCGTCAAATCCCAATGCGTTGTGAAAGAGCCTGCATTATGACCCTTGAAAATCGTCGACACACCTTGGTCGTCGTCGCGATTTTTTTGCGTGTTCTGAAGGCTTAAAAGACTGACGTGCCGCAGCAAACCGCAGCACGTCCAGTGTATAAGTTATTAATGCTCGCCTAATTCTTAAAACAACGTCATTCGTTGGCGAGGCTGTACCGGCGGCTCTTTTGATGCACTGCTGGCTACGATCTGGGTGCGCGCAGCACCGATGTTGCAGAATAGAAACCGTGGATCTGGCGAGTAGTCCTGCGTGGGACCTGCGTTTTGTTGCTGAGTCTCGAACATGGGAACCCCGTAGTCGATGAGTGGACACATTAACCTTACTGGTTGACGAACGGTTGCGCGACTTAACCAAAGGGTATTAGTGGGATCAATTGACCTTTAACGGGTTCCGTTGCGTCGCATTGCTAGGCTTTGGTGTGTGTGCCTATCCTAAAGTATGTGGGCTTTAAGGGGTGTGGCCTTAATCGTCCAGAAGTGCCTCCAAGTATCTGCCATATTCGTTTTTCCCAAACAGAGTTGCCCTTGCCTTAAGTTCGTCTGGGGTAATCCACCTCTGGACGTAGGCAATTTCGTCCGGACTGCCAATTTGAAGTCCCTGTCGTTCTGATAATGTGCGCACAAAGTTGCCCGCTTCAAGAAGACTGGCGTGGGTTCCTGTATCCAGCCACGCGTAGCCACGTCCCATTGTTTCGACCCGCAAAGATCCATCGGCAAGATAGCTTTCCAGAACTGATGTTATTTCAAGCTCACCTCGTTCTGATTTTTGAACACGCGCGGCGCGAGCAGGGGCAGTCCCGTCCAGAAAGTACAAGCCCGTCACCGCGTAGCGCGACGGTGCGACCTCGGGCTTTTCGACGATCCCGCGCACGGTGCCATCGGGGGCAAAGTCGACAACACCGTAGCGTTCTGGGTCCGCGACCCGATAGCCGAAAACCGTACCACCCGTATCCGGAGCGGCCGCCATAAGATCGGGCAAGCCATGGCCGAAAAAGATGTTATCGCCCAGAACCATTGCGCTGGACGCACCATCCAAAAAGTCCTCTGCCAGCAAGTAGGCCTGAGCCAGTCCCTCTGGGTTTGCTTGAATGATATATTCAAAGTTCAGCCCCCATTGTTGACCGGTGCCCATCAAGCGCTGAAACTGTTCCTGATCATGAGGTGTGGTGATGACTGCTATATCGCGTATGCCCGCCAACATCAGGGCAGACAGTGGATAGTAGATCATGGGTTTATCATAGATCGGCAGCAGCTGTTTGGATACGCCCATGGTGATTGGATACAGTCTGGTTCCCGAACCACCGGCCAGGATGATACCTTTTCGCGCTGATTGGGTCATGAGGTAGCTCCAAGATCTTTGAGGGTGGTGCGTAAATCGGCACGCCAATTGGGTGGTTCGATTCCGAAATCCGTTGTCAATGACGTACAGTCCAAAACTGAATTGGCAGGCCGTGCGGCTGGAGTAGGATACTGATCCGATGTGATGTCTATGACTTGATTGTTCAGATCCGCGTCAGAAAATATTGCTCGCGCAAAATCTGACCAAGTCGTGGCAGGCGCGCCGGCAAAGTGATATGTACCCCCGTCGGCACCATCCCGCACAATATCAGACAGCTGCAACAGCGCCCGTGCCAGCGATCGTGCCGATGTTGGCCCGCCATGCTGATCGGACACCACGCGCAAAACCGGATGACTTTCCGCAAGTCTGAGCATCGTTTTTACAAAATTTGATCCTTGCGCAGAGAACACCCAAGACGTTCGAAGAATGATATGCTTTGCACCACTGTTCCGGATGGCCAATTCCCCTGCCAGCTTGCTGCGACCATATGCATTGATCGGTTTGGTTGCTGCTGAGGGTGTCCATGCCTGCTTTCCAGATCCGGCAAACACGTAATCTGTGGACAGATGTAGCAAGGGGATATTGCGCTGAGCGCAAGCTTGGGCCATCGCAGCCGGAGCATTCCCGTTGATCTGTGTGGCAAGGGCTTCTTCGTCTTCAGCACGGTCTACGGCTGTGTAGGCCGCGGCGTTAATCACGACTGATGGGGCATTGGCATGAATAGCTGCCGCACAGCTGTCTGGTGAGGACAAATCTACTGCGGAACGATCCAGCGACGCGACCGGTGCAAGACATTGCAACTCGTATGCCACCTGACCCGTACGGCCAAACACCAAAATTCGGCTCATGTCCCTTGTCCTAAACGTGTCCCAACGCCGTCACGCGCCTGAAGGGCTTGCCACCATGCTGTATTATCCAGATACCATCGCACAGTCCGTTGAAGCCCATCATCCAATGTAACACTTGGGTGCCAGCCCAGTTCGTCGCGGATGCGGGTCGCATCTATAGCGTATCTCAGGTCATGGCCGGGCCGGTCAGTAACATATGTTATCAATTTGTTATGGGGTGCCTGGGCGGGCCGCAGATTATCAAGGATCGTACAAATTTTTTGGACAATTTCGATGTTTGTCGCTTCGGCATTTCCACCAATGTTATAACTTCGTCCAACTGCGCCGTTTTCAACGACGGCCAAAAGCGCGGTGGCGTGGTCCTCGACGAACAGCCAATCGCGCACGTTTTCGCCCTTGCCGTAGACCGGGATGTCCCGACCAGCAAGAGCGTTCAGAATCACGACTGGAATCAGTTTTTCAGGAAAGTGAAATGGCCCATAATTATTTGAACAATTGGATAAAACCACCGGCAGGCCGTAGGTTTCATGCCACGCGCGAACCAAGTGGTCGCTGGATGCTTTGCTTGCCGAATAGGGGCTGCGCGGGTCATAGGCCGTGGTCTCGGTAAATTTCACCGCGGGATCCATGGGCAGGCTGCCAAAAACTTCATCGGTCGATATGTGATGAAAGCGAAACGACCCGGGTCGTCCCGCGTTTTCCCAATAGTGGCGTGCTGCCTGCAGCAGTTTCAGGGTGCCAATCACGTTTGTGTCTATAAAAATATCCGGTCCATCAATTGATCGGTCCACGTGACTTTCCGCGGCCAGGTGCATGACGGCATCTGGAGCATGCTGCTTGAAAATCCGTATCAAAGCGGCGCTGTCGCGAATATCGGCATGCTCGAAGTGATAGCGCGGATCGTCGGCTACAGAACTAAGGTTGTCGAGGCATGCCGCATAGGTCAGTGAATCAAGGTTAACCACCTCATGTCCCTGCGCTATGGCTTGCCGCACGACAGCGGAACCGATAAATCCTGCACCTCCTGTCACAAGCAGCTTCATGTGATGCTCCATTCGAAGGGGCTTTCAAGTTGCGCCAAGGTCGGGGCACGGGCATCTTTGTCTGACAAAACCGGGTTTTGCGATATCGGCCAAGAGATACCTACGCTGTCCCATGCAACAGAGCCTTCGCAATCGGGGGCATAAAACCCACTGCATTTGTAAATGACTTCTGTATCGGGTTCGAGCGTCACGAACCCGTGCGCAAATCCTTCTGGTACCAACATTTGACTGCCGTTTTCTGCTGACAATTCGGTGCCGTACCATTGCCCGTAAGTGGGTGATCCACGGCGGATGTCCACTGCCACATCCCAAAGCGCCCCCCGCCCACATCGTACGAGCTTGTTTTGCGCATATGGTGGAGACTGAAAATGCAGACCTCTGAGCGTGCCTGTCGCAGCAGATACGGAATGATTGTCCTGCACCCATTCATGCGTGAAGCCCAGGTCAGCCATTTTTCGCGCGGACCATGTTTCTGCAAAAAATCCACGATCGTCCCCGTATCGCTGCGGCGTGAGCACGCAAAGTCCCTGCAAGGGGGTCTTGATCAGTTGCATTGTCGCTCCTCAAAGGGTGTTGTTGACTCAGAAAATGAGCATGAACGCCGTTTTGCTGCAACTCAGTTAAGGGGAAGTTTAGCCCGCCAAATGGTCTACCGACGACGCAGACGTATAATTACGTCGACGGACGCGATTTCAGCCCCGTCCGGAGGGTCAGGCAGCCGCATGATTTTGAGATCTTCGGCAGGCGCGTCTGTCAACTGCGCGTCGTCTTCCCAATAGAAGTGCGGATGGTCATTTGTGTTGGTATCAAAATAGCTTTTCGATCCGTCGACAGTGATTTCCTGCATCAAACCGGCATCGCAAAATGCCCGAAGGGTGTTGTACACTGTCGCCAATGACACTGCGTCGCCTGTAGTGCGTGCGGCCGCATGCAGGCTCTCTGCGGTCACATGCCTGTTTTTTCCATCGCCGATCAAAAGCTCAGCCAAAGCAACGCGCTGACGCGTCGGTCGGATAGACCCCGAGCTTAGCCAGTTTGCAGCGCGGGCTCGGGAGGGTGATGTGTGTGTCGGAGCATCCATAATGCGTCTATATAATGAGGAACTGCTCCAAAATTCAAATACAAATGCGTCGCATCGCTTGGACAGTTGTTCAAAAACTGGTTTTTGGCTGGGCTTGCGCGGGCCTGCCAGTGAATGATAAGGCCACGCGGGACGAACGAGAGAGCTCGCACCAAGCGATTATAACAGGACACATTCCACATGGCAGACTTCCCTAACAGCTTTACCAAAGAGGATCTTTTGGCATGTGCCCGAGGGGATCTGTTCGGGCCGGGCAATGCGCAACTTCCCGCCCCGCCCATGCTTATGATGGACCGGATTACCGAAATTTCTGGAGATGCCGGGCCGAATGGCAAAGGTCATGTGGTTGCCGAATTCGATATCACGCCGGACCTTTGGTTTTTTGACTGCCATTTTCCGGGCAACCCGATAATGCCGGGATGTCTGGGGCTTGATGGTCTTTGGCAGTTGACCGGCTTCAACCTTGGGTGGCGCGGGTGGCAGGGGCGCGGATATGCCCTCGGCGTCGGAGAGGTCAAGCTGACGGGTATGGTGCGCCCGGATCGCAAAAAGCTCACCTACTTTGTGGATTTTACCAAAGCCATCCAAACACGCCGGTTGACCATGGGTGTCGCAGACGGCCGTGTCGAGGCGGATGGTGAGGTGATTTATCTTGTCAAAGACATGAAGGTCGCTCTGTCCGAAAGCTGACATCGCACAAGGCAGACCAACTCTCGGAAGAGTGTGGGCTAAATGATTGAGCTTGTCTCTTTGGTATCAGTTCGGCTTTTTGGCATTCGGTGACGCAGGATTTCTTTTGCAGACTTAAATGCAATGATATGATCGCTTGCCGGTTGCAGATCTGCCAAACATAGACACGTTACGTTCGCCCCCCCTGACCCGCCTTGCGTCCGACCCATCGCATAGCATACATAGCGTGCTACCCAATTAGTGGTGGGCACATGCGCGGCGTCGTCGTGACAGGGCTGGGGATTGTGTCAAGCAGCGGGCCTATCACGG
>JAYQEA010000147.1:0-7358 GCA_038138625.1 Roseivivax sp. | reverse complement strand
CCGAGCGGTGCGCAGATTTTTTGTAGGTGCCGAGAAGTTCACCATCAATGACGATTCAAAACAGCGGCCTATTGCTGGACATGCTCCGGCTTTGCGTGTCTGGCAAGGCGATAAGACGGTAGCCTTTGCAAGTAGCTAGGGGCTCTATTGACCTCAGGCGCGGTCTGTATCCATTCGGACGAGCTGCTTCAAAGCTCTGCAGCGTTTATCCCAGTCCTGCGTTCAGCAATAAGATCTGGCGCTTCCGTCTGAGCCCAGTTGCCTGCCTACACATCAACACAACAAACTTCGAAATGCGCAAAGACGATACTATTGCGCGTGGTGTTTTTGGGTTTGGACCGAGTACACTCACCAAGCCCATCACGGAGAACATCTGACCCGGACAGATCAACGGCGGGTAAAAATCGTCGCGCTGTCTGGGCGGGCGTCCATCTGACATCAAAGTGAGTCATTACCCATCACACGCGCCGTAGCGGGTGCAATGCGTTCTCTTTATCATGTGATGTTTGATCCCGTCGTGCTCGATAGCCTTCCGAAACCAGATCTATAGAGGTTTTAGTCTGAGCTCAGTTCAACAACGCAAAGTTCACGTTCCGCCGCGCCTTTTGCGTGGCTGAGCGCCTCTTGATAAGCCGCCGAGTGATAGCACGTCTCGGCCGCTTCCAACGATGGAAACTCTGCGACAACGTTGCGCGGCCTGTCGGGGCCTTCCAGTTGGACGTAGCGGGTTGCACGTGCCAGAAAATGGCCTCCGTGGGCGGCAATAGCAGGGCCTGCAAGGGCCGCGTACCGCCCGTAGGCTTCGGCATCTGTTACGTTCACATGAGCAATCCAGAGGGCTTTGGGCATTGATTAGGCTCCTGATAAAATGGTTTTAACTGCAGCAATGGCCGCTGCGGCATTATCGACAGAGGACGCACCCCCTTGCGCTAGATCAGGGCGGCCACCGCCCCCCTTTCCACCCAGCTCAGCCACGGCAGCTCTTACGAGGTCCGGTGCTTTGACACGGTCAATCAGATCATTAGTAACACCGGCAGCCACCGCTGCTTTTGCCCCCGTGTCTGCAATCAATAAAACGACGCCGGATCCGATACGGGTTTTGTGCTCATCAATCAATGATGGCAGATCCTTACCAGACACCCCTGACAAGGTTTGAGCCAGAAAAGCAGTCCCACCGATGTCTTCGGGCGCAGCCATATCTTGCCCTGCACCACCAGACATTGCCAGTTCCCTGCGTAACTGCGCAACCTCGTTCTGTAGCGTTTTGCGTTCCTCCAAAAGGCTGCGAATGCGGTCTGGAACATCGGCTGCCTGAGATTTCAGCGCCGACGCCGCATCGGCCAATCTTCGGTCTTGTGCCGCCAGATGAGCCATTGCCTCTGCTCCTGTTAAGGCCTCGATACGGCGCACACCTGCGCTGCTGGCGCTGTCACCCAAAGTGACGAACGCTCCTATATCTCCGGTACGAGCAACATGTGTTCCGCCACAAAGCTCCAGTGAATAGGTTTGTCCGTCCACCCCTTTACCAGATCCCATCTGAGTGCCCATCGATACGACACGAACCTCATCGCCGTATTTTTCACCAAAAAGCGCCTGCGCACCAAGACCACGCGCATCGTCAGGTGTCATGATGCGTGTTTCGACAGCGCTATTTTGACGGATGTAGCTGTTCACCTCTGCATTCACCTGCGCAAGCTCTTCTGCCGATAGGGCCTTGCCGTGGCTGAAGTCAAACCGCATGCGGTCGGGCGCATTCAACGACCCGCGCTGAGCAACATGATCCCCGAGGGCAGCGCGCAGCGCCTCGTGCAACAGATGCGTGGCGGAATGATTTGCCCGAATACCTGCCCGGCGTCGATGATCGACCTCGGCCGCCATTGGATCGCCTTTGGAAATCACGCCATGACTTATGGTGACATGATGCGCAATAACTGCGCCACCACCCATTTTTTGGGTATCATCTACGCTGGCCATGTCGTCTTCATTTTCAAGCCGCCGCAAATATCCGGTGTCGCCAACCTGCCCCCCACTTTCACCGTAAAAGGGCGTCTGATTCAAAATGACCCACCCGGTTTGTCCCTGCGAAAGACTGTCGACCGCGTTGCCATCACGGACGAGAGCCACCACAACACCTTCGGCAGCCTCTGTATCGTATCCCAGAAACTCGGAAACGCCGGCCTCGGCGATGTCGAACCAAACGACACTGTCTGCCGACTCTCCGGTGCCCGACCAAGCCGCGCGCGCCTTGGCCTTTTGTTCCGCCATCGCGGCGTCAAATCCATCTGTGTCAACACTGCGTCCTTTTTCACGCAACGCGTCCTGGGTAAGATCCAGTGGAAAGCCGTAGGTGTCGTAGAGTTTAAAGGCTGCCTGCCCGGGCAAGGGCGCATCATCGGCTAAACCGGACAGTTCTTCGTCCAATAACTTGAGCCCCCGATCCAGGGTTTGTTTGAACCGGGTTTCTTCTAATTGAAGGGTCTCTTCAATCAATGCCTGCGCGTGGTGCAATTCTGGATAGGCTGCGCCCATCTGTCGAACCAGCGCTGGCACCAGACGATGCATGACCGGATCCCGCGATCCCAGCAGATGTGCATGACGCATGGCACGCCGCATGATCCGTCTCAATACATAGCCGCGCCCGTCGTTTGACGGCATAACCCCGTCAGCGATCAGGAATGATGTGGACCGAAGGTGGTCGGCAATGACACGGTGGTGCGTTTTGCCAGGACCATCTGGGTCACTGGAGGTGGCATCAGCGGACGCCTCGATCAGGCTGCGCATCAAATCAGTGTCATAGTTGTCATGTTTGCCCTGCAACAGGGCGCCGATCCTCTCTAGCCCCATTCCGGTGTCGATAGACTGCATATCCAGCGGACGCATCGTGCCATCTTCGAACTGCTCGTTTTGCATGAACACCACGTTCCAGATCTCGATAAACCGATCGCCATCTTCATTCGGGCTGCCAGGAGGTCCACCCCAAATATGATCGCCATGATCAAAAAAGATTTCGGTACAGGGTCCGCACGGACCGGTCGGTCC
Organism: Roseivivax sp.; assembly: GCA_038138625.1. GTDB lineage: Bacteria > Pseudomonadota > Alphaproteobacteria > Rhodobacterales > Rhodobacteraceae > JAQXDR01. Next base: position 4,319 of record JAYQEA010000147.1, on the reverse strand, counting down.
CATTTGCCAAAAATTATCCGATGTTGCGATGCGGATAATACGATCCTCGGGCACTCCCATTTTTTTCCAGATATCAAAGGCTTCATCATCTGTGTGGTAAACGGTCGTGTACAGACGGTCCGCTGGAATATCGAATTCGCGCGTGATCAACTCCCATGCAAAGGGAATGGCGTCATCCTTGAAATAATCCCCAAAGCTAAAGTTGCCGAGCATTTCGAAAAAAGTGTGATGGCGCGCGGTATAGCCTACGTTGTCCAGATCGTTATGCTTGCCGCCTGCCCGTACACATTTCTGCGATGTCGTTGCACGCTTATAGTCCCGTGTTTCCACCCCGGTAAAAAGATTTTTAAACTGAACCATACCCGAATTTGCAAACATCAAGGTAGGATCATTGCGCGGGACCAGAGGGCTAGAAGACACCACTTGGTGTCCTTGCTTTTCAAAATAGGACAAAAAGGTCGAACGTATGTCGTTTAGCGTGGCCATAAGAATATCTTTCGAGGCATCGTATCAAGGTTGGCTTTGGTTTAGCGCCCTGCCCCGTGACTGTCCACAGCCACCGATCCCAAGATACAACAGCGGGCGCACCAATAATTGATACGCCCGCGTCATAACCTTTTTGGTCGGCCTTTCAGGCCTCCATAACTTCGTCGCCAGGATCAAAGTCAAGCCCATGTGCGGCACGGATTTTGTCTTCTATATCCAAGGCCGTCGCGGTGTTTTCTTTCAAAAAGGTCTTGGCGTTCTCGCGCCCCTGTCCGATCCGTTCATCGCCGTAACTGTACCACGATCCAGATTTTTCAACGACACCAGCCTTGACGCCAAGGTCCAGCAATTCACCCGTCTTGGAAATTCCCTCACCATACATGATATCGAATTCAACCTGTTTGAACGGGGGAGCAACCTTGTTCTTCACGACCTTGACCCGCGTTTGGTTGCCAACGATTTCATCACGGTCCTTGACGGCACCAATCCTGCGAATATCCAGCCGGACCGAGCTGTAAAATTTCAGCGCGTTACCTCCGGTCGTAGTTTCCGGGCTCCCAAACATTACACCGATCTTCATGCGGATCTGGTTAATGAAGATGACCATGCAGTTTGACCGGCTGATGGATCCTGTCAGTTTTCTCATGGCCTGGCTCATCAAACGTGCCTGAACACCGACGTTGCTGTCGCCCATGTCACCTTCAAGTTCGGATTTTGGGGTCAATGCAGCAACCGAATCCACGACCACAACATTCACGGCTCCGGACCTTACCAATGTATCCGTGATTTCCAACGCCTGCTCGCCTGTATCAGGCTGTGAAATCAAAAGCTCGTCAAGATCGACACCCAGTTTTTTCGCGTATTGCGGGTCCAAAGCATGCTCTGCGTCCACAAACGCACAAACGCCACCCTTTTTCTGCTCTTCGGCAACTGCATGCAGTGTCAAAGTCGTCTTGCCGGAGCTCTCGGGTCCATAGATCTCGATTATCCGTCCTTTGGGAAGACCACCAACACCCAAGGCGATATCAAGCCCAAGTGACCCGGTCGAGGTGACCTCGATATCCCGGATGGCGTTTTCCCCACCAAGTTTCATGATCGACCCTTTGCCGAACTGCCGTTCGATTTGGGCCAATGCGCTATCAAGCGCCTTTTGTTTATCTGCTGTGCGCTTATCGGTCATGGTTAAAAGATCTGCCGCTGCCATTGTTTGGATCCTTATCTCACACCCGCTGCCGGGCGGCAATTGCTGCTTTTGTTCGCCTCTTGTTCTCATCTATATGAGATCAAAACGGGAACAAAGCAAGCGTTAACTGAATGGTAATCACAATGAAGGAGCAAAGTTAAAAAGACGTTACCAACCCAAAACCTACTTTATTCAGCAATTTTTGTGGCAACAGTTGTCGTTAACTCTTTGAGTGAAAATGGTTTTGGTAAGAACAAAGAATTCGGTATCTCTGCATCCCCGCGTTCGAAAACATCTTCGGGGTAACCGGACACAAAAATGACTTTCAACCAAGGCCGATCGACCATAGCCTTGCGCACCCAGCTCGGCCCATCCAGTCCTGGCATAATCACATCTGTCACCACAACGTCAATTTCCAAGGCCACATCGTCAAGTGCAGCCAGCGCATCCTCTCCGGACTCCGCTTCAATAACCGTAAATCCTCGCAATCGTAGGGCCCGAGACGCGAATGCCCGCACCGGGGCTTCGTCTTCGACCAAAAGAACGACCCCGCCGGATATATCAGACGTCAACTCGGGAGTGGCCACCGTAGGCGTCGTTTGAGGTTGGTGATGATCTTCGCACAAACGAAAAAGCAATGAAAATGTGCTGCCTTTCCCAAGGTCACTATCAACAAATATGAATCCGCCCGTTTGCTTTACAATCCCGTAAACAGTCGACAGACCCAACCCGGTTCCTTCACCGGTGCGTTTTGTTGTGACAAAGGGTTCGAAAATCGACTGCTGCATTTCCGGAGAGATGCCAATGCCCTGATCACTGACACTGACGCGCGCGTAAACGCCAGGGGGAACAGTGATCCGGCCATTGCTCAGAGGTTCCACAATATCTTGGCGTTCGCTGCGCACAACGATTTCACCGCCGTCCGGCATGGCGTCCCTTGCGTTGACGACAAGATTCATCATCACCTGCTCCAATTGTCTTTTGTCCGCTCTGATTGCAGGCATCGATGGCGCATGATGCAGGGTAAGAGTGATTTTTTCACCGACCAAACGATTCAATAGATGGGCCAGATCAGACAATGTTGACCTAAGGTCGATACGCTCAGGATTTAAGTTTTGTTTGCGCGAAAATGCCAGCAATTGCCCAACCAACGCGGCCGCACGATTTGCATTTTGGTTTATTTGAATCAAGTCTGCGTAGTCTGGATCACCTTGATCATGGCGCAAAAGTAAAAGGTCACAATGCCCTGATATGGCCGTCAAAAGGTTGTTGAAATCATGTGCGACGCCACCCGCCAGCTGGCCAATAGCCTGCATTTTCTGGCTTTGAACAAACTGACGTTCCAGCGTTTTCAACTCGGTGGCATCCGTAAGCACCGCGATCAAAGACTGTTGCCCCATTGCAAGAGTGAGACTGACTTGCACAAAAGTTTCACGAGACGCGCGCGACAGGCTCAAAAATTCGGAGCGGTTAACACTATGTCCTGCTGCAGCCTCATCCAGCCACGCCTGAACAGGACGTCCCAAACCCTCCATAAAAGCCGAAATGGGGCGCCCTTTTATTGGCCCGCCACCAAGCATTTGCTGCGCAAGGGAATTATGAGTTTGTACGACACCATCAAAAGAAAGCGTCAAAGTCGCGACAGGTATCCGGTCGAGATCTGCTTTTGGAACTGAATCGATACCGACGTCTTTATAGAAAACGAAATGGTGGGGGGCAACTTCGATACAAAAGTAATGCGCACCATCCAAATCCAGCGACATTCCTGATACGAGGTCCATATTGGTAAGATGACCTGCCTTCAAAGCATCAACGAGGACTTGTGCGCTCTCGGAACTTTTTAAAACCGCCCCATTAGATCCCAAAGAGATCTGCATAAGGTCAGGCATTTTTATATCATCAGTTTTGTGAGCAGCCGTGATCCGCCATGCCACAAAACGACGCCCCAAGCGCACAAGCTCAACGGCACCTTTCGCGCCTTGGAATTCATGACGAAGCGCTGGAAACGAACCAGTCTTAAACTTTTGCAAAAGATCACAGGGATCAGCGACAATCGTGGAAAGCGACGACCTTATATGATCATTTTTCTGAATCTGCGTATGGTTTCGAGCCAACCGATTGACTGCCACCACCTGCCCAGTCCAATCCGTTACGAGAACTGGTACGCTGTCGACATCCAACCAACCTTTAACTACTTCAAGGTCATATCGGAATTTTCGTTTCGATTGCAGATCAATAGCAGCTGTCACAATCAGTGTCAGCCCCAACGTTGAAGCAAAAGCCAACAAGCTAATTGAGACGACCTCGGGAAGTGGGGCAACGAGTGAAATAAAAGTTGAAACACCTACAAGGACCAACCAGAGGTAAGTTTGACCATGTTCTGATCCAAAAACTCTACCATTTGTGTTAGAAAAATATGTGATCACGGCATACTCTCGTTTAAAGTGTATACGCCGATAAATTACATAATTAGTTAACAGATTGCAAAAATAATTAATATTTTGAAAACTAAATCAGTGCCGAGCCTGAAAATTGAAATAATGTCATATAATTCGATCAAGAGCTGATCATTTGGTGCATTTTTCAAAATGATACTCTAAAAATGAATAACCTTCGGACAATAAAAGACCTAATTTTACGCACCTTCGTC
>JAYQEA010000146.1:0-7375 GCA_038138625.1 Roseivivax sp. | reverse complement strand
CGCACATTATCTGGCCAGCCACAAAAGCGTCAGAGGAGGGAAACCAGACAGTTACAAACAGCCTCGTCTGTTGCTCAGATTTCCAAATTCGTCGGCCAAATAAAGATTTTGGGCAAGAAACAGATTTGACTCAGGGCCGTGACAGAAAACTAGTGAGGAACCCCAACGCAAGATATGTTAGCGTCCTATCGCATAAGCCTGCATGAGACGAGGTGTTGCCGCAGCAGAAACCATCCCGTCCGGGCGACGCGATGCGGCCGTCAGACGGCCGATGGACATGGACGACGCAACTTCAACACGGTGTCCGCGTGACTTGAGATTTTCAATCAGAGCGTGTTGAAACTCGGGTTCCACCATCAGATGGCCTGCGCGAAACCCTCTAGGGAAAAATGATGCTTCGAGGTGATCGGTCAGAAAAAGAGGGCCATCGATCGCTTGTTGGAGGCTCATTCCCTCCATCAGGCGCACCAAAAATGCCAGTTGCCACTGATCCTGCCGATCCCCTCCGGGTGTTCCAAACGCCACCCGCGTGCCATCTGGGGCCTGTGCCATACTGGGAGAAAGGGTGGTGCGCGGTCGCTTACCAGGTGCCAGTGCGCCGGGGCTGTCAGGATCCAGCCAGAACATTTGTGCACGGTTATTCAATGGCGCCCCAAGCCCCGGGACAACCGGATTGGATTGCAGCCATCCACCCGAGGGTGTCGCCGATATGACCAATCCCCACCGGTCAATGACGTCCAGATGCACCGTATCTCCTTCGTGACGCAAGAGGTGCGCCATGGTAGGCTCGCCGCCAGCTGCGTCATATGCCGACGCATCCTTGCCTGAAAGGCGCAGGGCCAGTGACGCGGCCGCCGCTTCGTGCCCTTTGATCACCCCCGGTACATGGGTCATGCTGGCGATGTCCGTGATGGCTTGCGCGCGTTCCCTCGCGAATTCTACTGATAACAAAACATCCAGCGGGACTGTCTGCTCATCCGCAAGATAAGCATCCCGATCCGCAAATGCGGTTTTCAGAGCTTCGACCTGAAAATGGATACCGTCTGGGCTCATTGCTCCGGCAGCAAACGCGCCTTTGGCATCCAAAGTGTTGAGCGCCATCAAAAGGCTCGGGCCTTGGCTCCAGTATCCCGGTTTCCAGACGTGCCAACCCTGCACAGAACTGGTTGTCGGAGCCTCCCAAGTGGCCTGCCAATCGGCCATGTCCTCCCCCGATAAAACGCCACGTCTGGCCGTGCCTGTTCCGTCTACAACGCAGGCATCACGCAGATAGCTGTCGATTGTCTCTGCCACAAAGCCCTGAGAAAAGGCGCGTCGCGCCGCCTGAATTTGGGCCGCGCGACCGGTGGCGGTTTCGGCCTCTTTCAACAGCGCTGTCCACATGCGGGCAAGATCGGGGTTGCAAAACAGTGCTTGGGGTTTCGGGACCTGCCCGTCTGGCATCCAAACCGCAGCCGAGGATGGCCAGTGGTGCTGGAACATGTCAGCAGCTCCGGCGATCACGTCAGACGCGGCACGCAACAAAGGGTGACCTGCCCGCGCATACTGCACGGCGGGCTCCATAACCTCACGCAATGAAAGGCGCCCATATTCCTCCAATAGCACCATCCACGCATCAAAGGCGCCCGGGACAACGCAAGCCAAAAGACCGCTTCCCGGTATGGTCGACAACCCTTCGGAGCGATAATGCGCAATTGTTGCGCCGTGCGGAGCAACCCCCTGCCCACATAAAACCCGTGGCGCATCCGCAAGGGCATCCCATACCAGAACGGGAACTTCGCCAAATGGTCCGTTCAGGTGTGGCTCGACCACATTCAACACCAATGCGGCCCCCACAGCGGCATCTGCAGCGCTACCGCCGGCCTCGAGCAATTTCATCCCCACGGCTGATGCAAGCCAATGGGTTGTGGTCACCATGCCAAAGGTGCCTTGCAAATCGGGACGAGTCGTAAATGCCATAAGATGAGGCTAGCGCGCCCGAGAGGTATTTGACCAGAGCGCATAGGATCATAAGCGGCCGACGTAGGCGCTCTGTTACTCAAAGTGCTCTTTGCTGCAAGCGGGTGTAGGACGGCAGGACTGTCTCGTAAATATCCCCGAACTGTGGTGCAACCTTGGGCATGGGCCCCTCGGGTCCGGAAAATCCAGTCGAACGATGCACAGAATCGTACCAATGCACGGCCCAAATGCCATCGCTGCGATGGCCTCCTGCCGGCCAGGACAACATCGCAGGATCGAATACAATCCCAATCGCATCGCACAGGGCACGCAGGGTTTTCTCGGGTGCGGCGCGCACATCTGAACTATCCACAACAATCGGGGAAGCGCCCTGCAAGGCACTGATCTGATCGAAAAGGTCAGCCTGTTCGATAAACCCAAGATCGCCAATCACAGGATTTTCTCTTTTGCGCGTATAGGATGCCAGAACCCGTGCAGGATGCCGGATCAAAAACACATGCGTGATATCGCCGGCAAACCAATCCCTTGGAATTTGTGGCACCATATGGTGGGTCATGTGTTTTTGATAAAAAATGCCACGCCCTTCTGGCACGGGTCCAAGGCAGTCCCGCGCCACTGCTGCCGCATCTGTGGGGTGCGCTGCCAAGATGGCGTCCTTCATGGGATGATCCGCACCGGTGGCCTTCAGATACGGTCCATAGAAGGGTTCGTCCCAAACTGCGCAATCCGCACGGTTTGCGAAGCTGTACATCATTGCGGTCGACAAATTACGCGGGCCGGACCACATGGCGATACGTGTCATGTCAAATGCCCTTTCAGCGTTGCAAGCACTCCGTGCGTTTCCAGCGATTGAAGCGCACTCCCGAGATCTTGTCCAAGTTCGGGGTTTGCGGCCAGTGATGGGTCAAAGATTTCTGTCATCTGCAAAAGCCGGGACACCCGACTGCCGGCATCCTTGGCCGCCCGTGATCGTGTGGCAAGGGTGGCCGCCAGAGGATCTCGCACATCGATCTGCGCTCCTGCTTCATCACGCCCCCCGACATACCGCATCCAACCCGCTACGGCCAAAATCAAAGCCGGAGATCGTTGCCCCGCCGCAAGACGTGCAGAAAGCGGGCCAAGAAGGCGTTGCGGCAATTTTTGTGATCCATCCATTGCGATTTGCCAGAGCCGGTGCCGAATGGCCGGGTTGCGATAGCGGATAAGCAGTTCATCGCAATATCCAACAACATCGGCTCCCGCTGGTGGCGTAAGGGTGGGTATGATTTCAGACCAAAGCGATCTGAGATAGGCCTCGAACACAGGATCATTTGCGGCTTGGGCAACCGTCTCATGTCCGGCCAGATACCCCAAATATGCCATTGCGGAATGCGTGCCGTTCAAACACCGCAGCTTCATGGCCTCCCACGAGGCCACGTCATGGGTCAGTGTTGCACCTGCCTCCTCCCATGCGGGGCGACCGCTTGGAAAATTGTCTTCGATGACCCACTGACGGAAGGGTTCGTGCAAGACGCAGGCAGGATCGTGCAGACCCGTCGTCCGTGCCAGACGCGCAATATCTGCGTCGGTCGTTGCAGGCGTAATGCGATCCACCATGCAACTTGGAAAGGCAACATTTTGCGCAATCCACGCCTCAAATTCGGGATCCTGCGCCCGGGCCAAGTCGCGCACGACCCTGCCGACGACATGGCCATTGTCTGGTAGATTGTCACAGCAGAGCACTGTAAAAGGCACCACATTCGCGGCGCGGCGCGCGGCCAATGCTGCTAAGATAAAACCCGGAGCCGTTTTTGGTGCATCAGGATGCGCACAGTCATGTTGGACCAAGGGATGATCCAAATTTAGCCTACCGGTTGCAGGTTCGTGACAGTAGCCTTTTTCTGTCACTGTCAAGGTAACCACGCGTACATCCGGATCCGCCATGCGTCTTATCACAGCTTGCGGATCGTCTGGAGCAACCAAAACGGTGTTCAATGCGGTGATCACTTGCGTGGTCTCGCCCGATGGACCTTGTTCCACAGCTGTATAGGCACATTTTTGGGGTTCAAGCGTGTCGCGCGCCGTTGGGCTTTGCAGGGACACTGCCAAAATCCCCCACTCATCCCCCTGCCCGGCCATGGCATCTTGGGTGTAGGGCGCAATAAAGGCGCGAAAAAACGCACCCGGACCAAGGTGTACAATGCCAACGCGGGGTGCGTCTGTTTGGCGGGTCAAGCGGGGATACGACATTATCACAGTCTCATTCTCAAAGCCGGTAGGCTGCTTTGACCAGATCATAGGTCAAAGCACGCGCCAGATCCGCGGCCTCGGCCTCTCGCAGGCGCCCTGTTCCCACAAGCCCGGCCAGATAGGCGCAGTCACTGCGCCGCGACACATCGTGACGGGCCGGAATCGAGGTGAAGGCCCGTGTATCATCGTTAAAACCTACGGTATTATAAAACCCGCATGTTTCAGTCGTTAGTTCGCGGAAACGGCGAATGCCGTCGGCGCTGTCAAAAAACCACCATGGCGGGCCGAGACGCAGGGCAGGATACGCACCTGCCAAGGGGGCAAGTTCACGACCATAGGTGGTTTCATCCAGTGTAAACAGAATGATGCTCAGATCAGGCTCCATCCCGACGGCGTTCAGCAAAGGTTGCAGCCCACGCACCCAGTCTGTGCGGACGGGAATATCAAACCCCTTGTCCGTGCCAAATTCAGACAGAACTGTCCTGTTGTGATTTCGCAACGATCCCGCATGGATTTGCAGCACCAACCCGTCCTCAAGGCTCATTCGGGCCATTTCAGTGAGCATCTGTCCACGGAAGGTCTCGGCATCCTGTGGTGTGGCTGTGCCGCCGAAAACGCGCGCATAGAGCGCACGCGCCTCACCTGAAGACAAATCACATGTGTGCGCAGTGGGATGTCCATGGTCACTGGCGGTGGCACCCATGGCGATAAAATCGGCCCGCCGCACGCGATGGGCTGCCAAATATCCGTCCCAAGTCGCAATATCCTCACCAGTGATATCACCAAGACGGGCAACATTTTCGACGAAACCCGCAGCCGCAGGATCAACACATGTATCCGGACGGTATGTCGGTATCACGCGGCCGGACCAATCACTGTCTTGGATGCTCTTGTGCCAGCGCAGATCGTCTAATGCGCTATCTGTGGTCGCAAGACATTCAATGCCAAACTGGTCAAACAAAGCCCGCGGACGATAATCAGGCCGCGTCAAACAGGTAGCGATATGGTCGTAGTGCGCCTGAGCATTTTCAACAGTCAGCGGTTCCTGCAATCCAAACACGTGCTGAAAAGAATGTTCGATCCACATCGCCGATGGCGTGCCTCTGAATAGATGGAAATTTGCAGCAAACCGGTTCCAGATTTCGCGGGGATCAGTTTCGACTTGCCCCCCGTTCGTACGGGCGACGCCTAGGTCCTCTAGCCGCATACCCTGACTGACCAGCATTCTGAAAACATAATGATCTGGGACCACAAACAATTGGGCTGGATCCGGAAACGCCTCGTTTTGTGCAAACCATCGCGGATCACAATGGCCGTGTGGGCTCAGAATTGGCAATTTTGCGACCTCGGCGTATAAATCACGTGATAGGGCACGCAAACCGGGATCAGCAGGAAAAAGGCGGTCGGGATCAAGCATAGGCATACCGCAGTGGTGCGGAAGTTTTACCGTTTTGGCAAGAGGTGCATTGTGACTTTCCCTGTGCAGACTTCGCGCTTAACCTAGCGTGATGACACACCCGACCCGCATTGACGCCCACCACCACTTTTGGCACCCCGCACGCGGAGATTACGATTGGATGAAACCCGATGATCCCGTGATCTGGCGTGCATATGGTCCGGCCGATCTTGCGCCTTGTCTCGCAGCTGCCAAGATTGAAAAGACCGTGCTGGTTCAGGCAGCGCCTACCCTGCAAGAAACCGAATATCTTTTGGGTCTTGCTGATGCCACGCCGTTTGTTGCAGGGGTGGTTGGGTGGATTGATTTTGAATACCCAAAGCAGCAGCATCAGATCAAAAGACTTGCAGCACATCCCAAATTCCTTGGTCTGCGTCCCATGATCCAGAATTTGCCAGATGACGCGTGGATGCTGCGCGCTGATGTCCAATGGGCGTTCGAGGCGATCTGCGATCTGGATCTGGCTTTCGACGGATTGGGATTTCCACGGCACATTCCCTATTTTATCCAGTTGATCGACCGTTACCCGCAGATGCGTACGGTTCTGGATCATGGACTGAAACCGCAGATCAAGGACAAAGGCTGGCAGACTTGGGCAGATGGGATTGCGTCTTTGTCCGAAACCGGTGCGTATATAAAACTTTCCGGTCTTGTCACTGAATGTGGGGCGGATTTTGAACCCCAAACACTGCGCCGCTACAGCGATCATATACTGGCCTGTTTCGGAGCCGAGAGAGTTATGTGGGGATCAGACTGGCCTGTATGTCGCAAAAGATGCGACTACGACCGATGGGTGGCAATCGCACAACACCTGACCGGAGACCTTTCAGCCTTTGAACATGACATGGTCTGGGGCAAGAGTGCCGCCGCGTTTTACCGATTGAAAGAGACAGCAAATGACTGACACATTACGTCCCATAGGCCAGACTGGCCTTTTTATCCCATCCATTTGTTTTGGAACTTCGGCCTTGGGCAACATGCCCGAAACCTACGGCTATACCGTGGAATCTGCCCGGGCAACCAATACTGTTAAGGCCATCCTGCAGGGGCCAATGCCGTTTTTGGACACCTCGCGAAACTATGGGGCTGGCAAAAGCGAAGACCGCATCGGAACGGCCTTGCGCACAATGGGCGGCTTGCCGGACGGTGCCGTGATATCCACAAAATTGGATCGCTGCCCGGACACAGGTCGTTTCGATGCCGCCCGTGCCCGTGACAGCCTCGGCGAAAGTCTTGAGGCCCTTGGTCTTGATCGTATTCAACTGCTACACCTGCATGATCCCGAACACGCCCGTGATCTTGATGAATGTCACGCCGCAATAGAGGCCCTGTTCGAGATGAAGGCACAAGGCCTGGCGCAGGCTGTCGGCTTGGCTATGGGACGATTGGACATCATGGAGCCTGTCCTGCGTGCTTATCCCTTTGACGCATTGATAAACCACAACCGCTTTACGCTTCTGAACCGATCTGCTGACGCCATGTTCACAGAGGCGAAAGATCGCGGCATTGCGATCCTGAACGCAGCCCCCTTTGCCGGCGGTGTTCTGGCCAAGGGATCCTTACAGATGCCTAAAATCACCTATCAGGACGCCACTGAGAGTGATCTGGCGCCGGTTCGCGCAATAGAAGCAGCCTGTGCGAAATATGATGTGGCGTGTGGTGCGGTTGCCCTGCAATTTTCTATGCGCGATCCGCGCGTGACTTCGACCATTGTCGGCGTTTCGCGGCCTG
>JAYQEA010000145.1:5679-7434 GCA_038138625.1 Roseivivax sp. | reverse complement strand
TGGCAATCGCACGGCCCTGGAAGGTGAAGACATCGACGAACTTGCGCCGGACATGCGCATAAGAAAACCAACGCAGCAAAAGGCGCAAAAACATCACCCAGCACGCCAAAGATGCCCCAACTTGCCGCACAGGCATGGCAAACCCAGAGAAACTTAAACCAATATCAGCGGCTGGTGCTCGTGCTTTCTCCATAGAACAGCGCCAGCGTCCTGCGGCTTCCACATTGTCAGATTTGTCTACGCGGGCCAAGCCACCCAGCACAAACCTAACGCACTGGTATACATCAAAAAATATGAGACGAACGGACTTCTGCTGATCCGTCCCAATGGCCGTTTTCAGCGCTTCATCACGCGTACGCCTGTCTTTATTTCAGGTGCAATAGAAACAGGCTGAACAATTCGGCCTGCGAGGAAATCTGCAACTTGCTGTAAATATTGCGGCGATGGGTTTTGACAGTCGGTAAAGATATTCCGAGGTTCATTGAAATCGAATTGCTACTGTGCCCGACTAATATCAACTGCGCGATTTCGCTTTCACGGGCTGTCAGGACATCGCCACCGAAGTCATGAAACCTGTCTTCCTGCGCAGATTCTATGTGCTCCGCATCCAAACTGCCGGGATTTATGGCAAATTGCCGGAGTAAAATACTCTTCAAAATTGGCAGCAACCGCTCAAGCGAATTTCGACAGCCCTGCGTTTTCTGGCTCCCAAGGGGGGTCATAAAACTGAAATCAAGCGCCGTTCCATTTGGAAGATTGATAAGGACAATTACCTCGGCCATGTTCTTAGGCCAGCCGGGTGTGCGGTAGCCAATCGGTTCCGTGTCCTCGATATGCACATCGACACGATGTTCATCAATCATCGTCTGGTTATCGTTTTGCAAGAAATCCGAAATCATATAAACACCGGCGGGTTTTGCCTTGCGAAAGGCCCGGTAGACCGGATTGATCACGTAGGTGTACTTGAGATAATTCTTTAATCCGCGTTCATAGTTGGTAGGATTTGGGCAGCTAGCCAACACCGCGGGCGCAAGCTTGCTGCGGTATAAAAATATGTGAAAGTGATTGTAGCCGAACCGTTTTTCCAGAAGTTCTGCAAGGTCAGAGGCAAACCCGTCGCGGCCCAACAGATCGATAAGCGAAACGATCAGGGCGTCGTTCAGGGCCGGGTATCCGGCGATAGGTGTTTCAACTTTCATCGGCGGACCAAACCAGACAGCATTACATTCCTCATTAACATGGACAATCGGCGATCAATCAAGCGGCAACATTGACGGCGCTCTTGGGCGTTTGGGCATCCAGCCAAGGAACACCTCATCCTTTGGGATGATTGGGCACCAGTGGGTTTTCGCGGAAACTCTGATCAAACGGTCGATTGCATTGGCGGCCTTGGAGAGCGAACTAGACCATGGACCTTTCAATCTCAAACGTCCGCGCGTTGTTCCCGTCACTGTCGGAAACTGACAATGGGATGGCTCGGAGGTACCTGGATAACCCGGCGGGAACGCAGGTGCCGGCCTCGGTCGTCGACGCGATCAGCCACTACTTGCTGCACAATTCCAGCAATGCCGGCGGCAGGTTCCGCACAAGCATTGCCACCGACCACACTTGGCTACAGGCCCATCAGGACATGGCGACCTTTCTTGGTGCTGCGTCGCACAGCGAGATTGTCATCGGCCAGAGCATGACATCGCTGACGTTTCACATGTCGCGCAGCATCTGCCACGATTTCCAACCGGGTGACCAGATTGTGAT
>JAYQEA010000145.1:4205-5669 GCA_038138625.1 Roseivivax sp. | reverse complement strand
CGGATGGAGCACGAGGGCAACGTTGGGCCCTGGCTGGAGATTGCCAAGGACAAAGGGCTTGATATCCGCTGGGTCGATTTCAATCGCGACAGCTGGCAAGTCGAGCCCGAGGATCTGGCGGCGCAATTGTCCGACCGCACGCGGTTGGTGGCGTTGAACTATGCCAGCAACATGACCGGATCTATCAATGACGTACGCCGCCTGAGCCAGGTCGCCAAACAGGCAGGGGCGCTTGTTTTTGTCGATGCGGTTCAGTTGGCACCACATCACACCGTCGACGTCGACGCGCTGGGATGCGATTTTCTGGCCTGCTCGTCATACAAGTTTTTCGGGCCACATCTTGGCATTGTCTGGGGCAAAGAGGCGCTTTTGAAGTCGCTTTACCCCTACAAGGGGCGCTGCGTTTCAGATGACAGCCCTGATCGGTTTGAAATGGGCACGCCACAATACGAATTGCTGGCCGGGCTATCTGCGACGGTGGATTATTTTGCACAGCTTGGAGCAAGTTGCGGTGGCACAGGTGACAAGCGCAGCCTGATTGGCCACGCCTTTGATGCCTCCCGAGCCTATGAAGAACCACTGACAAACAGATTGATCGCAGGTTTGCAGAACATTCCGGGCGTCACGATCTATGGTATCGTCAACCCCAATCGTATTGGTGAGCGCGTTCCAACCGTGTCTTTGCGCCATGACACGCTGACACCTGACGACATCGCAACCGCATTGGCACGGGCGGGCATTCATGTCTGGCACGGGCATAATTACGCGTATGAGCCGGCTCGGGCGCTTAACCTGCCATTGGACGAAGGCGTCGTGCGGATCGGGCTGGCCCATTACAACACTGAATCCGAGGTTGAGCGAACACTGGAAGAGATAGCAAAAACCGTCACACAAGCCGGATAGAAACCGGCAGGCAACAATTGACCAGGAGGAAAGAAAATATGAGATTTGGGAAAAAACTATTTGGTGCGGCGCTGGCGGCAATTGCCCTTGCGGCCCCTGCCTCGGCCGAGACACTGCGGGTTGGCATGGAATGTACCTATGCCCCGTTCAACTATCGCACTGAATCGGGTGAACTGGCGGGCTATGACGTCGATGTCGCCAAGGGCGTGGCCGCAAGCATTGGCGCCGAGCTTGAGTTTGTCTGTCAGCAATGGGACGGGATGATCCCTGCCCTTCTGGCCAACAAGTTTGATCTGATCGTTGCCTCGATGTCGATCACCAATAGCCGGTTGGAGAAAATCGACTTTTCCAGCCCCTATCGGGACTCGGTCGGTCGTATCGTTGGCAGATCGGACAAGGATATGAATCTGTTCGACTCTTCTGGCAATCCAATTGCGAAAAACTTTGCCGGCGTTCGTGTCGGGCTTGAGCGCGCTTCGACCTATGAAAGCTGGTTCAACGCCAAGCTGCCGGATGCCGAAATCGTGCTTTATGACGGGTCCGAGCCACTTTACCTTGATC
>JAYQEA010000145.1:0-4195 GCA_038138625.1 Roseivivax sp. | reverse complement strand
CGTCGATGCGATCATGACCAACCCGATGAAGGCGCATTTGCGGTTCCTGACCAAGGAAGAAGGCAGCGGATTTGAATTTGTCAGCCCGGCGATCAGCGAGGTCGAGTTCTTTGGCATCGGCGTGGGGATCGGCCTGCGGCAGGGCCAGCCAGAGCTGAAAGAACGCCTGAACGGTGCGATAAAACAGCTGATCAACGATGGCAAGCTGACCGAATACGCACTGAAATACTTCCCGTTCCCAATTCATAACGAGGAATGGGGCGACTGATAAACGTTTCTGTTAGTGGCGCGCCTGATGGGTGCGCCACCCAACCTATCAGGCAGGCGAAGGACGCCTGAACACCCAGAAAATCGAAGGAACGTATCGTGGACGTCTTGGTCGGATGGTGGGACGACTTTTTTTGGGGATCGGTTGTCGTTCTCAAGGTGTTTTTGGCGTCATTGGTGCTGATGGTTGTGTTTGGCCTGATCGGCGCAGCCGCCAAAATATCAAACAGCCGGATTGACCAAAAGATCGCTGGCGGTTACACCGTTGTCTTTCGCGGGACACCAGAAATTCTGGTGATCCTGCTTTTGTATTTCGGCTCGGCGATCACGCTGACCGCGATTGCCCAGATATTCAATCCTGAGATCAAGTTTCTGGATGTTCCGCCGTTCTGGGCCGGGACAATCGCCATCGCTCTAATTGTCGGGTCTTACGCGACCGAAACCTTTCGCGGTGCCTTCCTTGGTGTAAAGCCGGGTAGTATCGAGGCCGCGCAAGCGCTTGGCATGTCGACCTTTCAAACCTTTTTCTATGTCCGCGTCCCCGAGATGTGGCGACTGGCGCTGCCTGCCTTTGGCAATCACATGCTGTCGCTGATCAAGGATACCGCGCTGATTTCCATCATCGGTCTCAATGAAACGCTGTTCGTTGCCAAACAGGCAATTGGAACCACCGGCAAACCCTTCACGATGTATATCGTTGTCGGGCTTATCTATCTGGGGTTTTCCACTGTCATTACGCTTAGCGTCATGGCGCTTGAGGCCTATGGCAGCCGCCATATGAGGGGGGCGAAATGAGCTTTGATCTTTCACTGATTGTTGAAACCGTGCCCAAAATGTTGGTCGGAATCGGGCTGACATTCCAGCTTCTGGTGATTTCGGCGGTGCTGGGGCTGATCCTTGCCGTTGTTCTGTTGCTGATGCGGATCAGTGGCAAATGGTATCTGAACTGGCCCGCACAGGCCTATATCTATGTGTTCCGTGGCACCCCGATTCTGGTGCAGATTTTCATCATTTACTATGGCTTCCCACAGCTCGAGTTTATCCGCGACGGCATCCTTTGGCCGATTTTCCGCGACCCCTTTGGCTGTGCCATTGTTGCTCTTTCATTGAACACCGGGGCCTATGTGTCGGAAATTCTGCGCGGTGGCGTGCTGGGCGTTGATCGCGGAGTACTTGAGGCAGGCGAAGCGTTAGGCCTGTCGAAATCGCAACGCTTTGTCTACCTGACCACACCGATTGCCACACGTCTCGCCCTTCCGGCCTATGGCAACGATATCATCAGCCTGCTAAAATCCACCGCGCTGGCCAGCACGATCACCCTGATGGATATGACTGGCATCGCACGCACGATCGTGGCCCAGACCTATGCGCCCTACGAGATTTTCGTCTCACTCGCGATCATATACATGATCCTTACATTCTTCCTTCAGAAACTGCTCGGTCGGGTCGAAACCTATCTTGGCCGCTATACCCAGAGAGAGGGCTGACATGACATCCCAGCAACCGCTTATACAGATGCAGAATGTCGGCAAGCATTTTGGCAGTTTTCAGGCGCTAAAGAACATCAATCTGGAGGTCGCGAAGGGCGAAAAGATCGTGGTCTGTGGCCCCTCGGGGTCAGGCAAGTCCACCATGATCCGCTGTATCAACCGGCTGGAAAAACATGACGAGGGCCGTATCGTTATCGACGGGATCGAACTGACGGATCAATTGAAAGACCTCAATGCCGTGCGCCGCGAGGTTGGCATGGTGTTCCAGAGCTTCAACCTTTTCCCGCACATGACCATCCTAAACAACCTGATGCTCGCGCAAAAACTGGTGCGCAAAACCCCAAAGGCCGAGGCACGCGAGACCGCAATGCGCTATCTCGAGCGGGTGAAGATACCGGAACAGGCAGAGAAATATCCCATTCAGCTATCTGGCGGCCAACAACAACGTGTCGCGATCGCCCGCGCCCTTTGTATGAAACCCGAGGTGATCCTGTTTGATGAGCCGACCTCGGCGCTTGATCCTGAAATGATCAACGAAGTGCTCGAGGTCATGGTTGATCTGGCCCGGGATGGCATGACGATGATCTGCGTTACCCATGAAATGGGGTTTGCCCGCTCGGTCGCGGATCGGATGATTTTCATGGATGAAGGCGAGATTGTTGAACAGGCCGAGCCCGAGGCGTTTTTCCACAACCCCAGGAGCGAACGCACCAAGCTGTTCCTCAGCCAGATCCTGACACATTAAAGGCCATCCCGCATGACATCCAACCTGCCCCCGCACAAGGAATTCCTGTCCTTTGCCGAAACGCTGGCTGATCAGTGCCGGTCCATGCTGCTTGAGGCCAGCCAGCGCATGCCATCTGTCGAGATCAAACAGGATGCATCCTATGTCACGTCTACTGACAAGGCGGTCGAGGCCGCCCTGCGCGAGACGATCCTCAAGACCTATCCAGATCACGGCATTCTGGGCGAGGAGTTTGAAAACACCAATATCGATGCCGAATTCGTCTGGGTGCTTGACCCGATTGACGGCACCGCGCCGTTTGTTGCCGGGATACCAGTATATGGTTCTCTAATCGCCTTGGCGTGGAAGGGCGCGCCGTTTATCGGCGTGATCGAGCATCCCTTGACTTCGGATCGCTGGACCGGCGTTGCTGGCAAGTTCGCCAATTTCAACGGAGCGCCCGCCCGTGTGCGCTCCTGTGCCTCGATTGAAACGGCCTATACCACCTGCTCCAATCGCGACTTTATGAGCCCGCAGGATCAAGACCGGTTCGACCGCGTCCGCAAGCGCGCGCAATACGTCCAATATGGCGGTTCATGTTACTCTTACGGGGTTCTCGCCTCGGGGCGGACCGATCTGGCGATTGACGGGGGCCTGGATGCATTTGACATCTATGCCCCGGCTGCCGTCATCACCGGTGCAGGCGGTTTTGTCACCGACTGGACCGGTGCAGCGCTGTCGTTTGATATGGCCGGAACTGTGCTGGCGGCGGGTGACAAGGCGCGACTGGAAGAAGCGATTTCAATCCTGCAGGCCTGACCTGCAATCTGACCGAAGGCATTGCCATGCGGACAAAACCGACACCCGAGCCCGCTATTATCCTTGACGCTGGCGCGGTCGAGGCGCTTTTACCGCAGCTGGATGTGCTGGGTGAATTGCGCGCCCTGTTTACGGCTCTTGATCAGGGCAAAGCAGTACAGCCAGCGCAGACAGTGACCGAATTTCCCGGTAAAGACGGCGATTTCATCACCTATCTTGGCGCGATCGAGGCGGCGGGCGTCTTCGGCACCAAGATGTCACCCTAGATCGCGACCGACAGCGCCCCGATCATCATCGCATGGACCGCGCTGATGAGCATGTCGAGTGGCGAGCCACTGGTATGGTGTGACACCGGCAAACTGACAACCGAACGCACCGCCGGGACGACCGCTCTGGCAGTGGTGGACCTGTCGCGGAATTGTTCCGCTCCAGGTGCTCGTTCAAGCCACTTTCCGTTCGAAGGCGACCGGGCTTTTCCAGCCCAATGCTGAATGCCGACGACGCCGGTTATAGAAGCCGTTGATGTATTGAAAGATTGCGGTTTCGGCCTGTCGACGCGTTTCCCATGACCGCCGCCAGATCAGTTCTGCCTTGATCGTTTTAAAGAACGTCTCAACTGCGGCGTTCTGCGATGTCAGATGATCCCCCGGATCATCTGATCTGCTGCGCAGACCATCTTTGAACTCGTAACAATTACCTTTGCCGCTCATTGAGACCCGGAAGCCGTGTTCGCGCAGGATTTTCTGGTAGTCATGCGAACAGTATTGGCTGCCGCGATCGCTGTGGAAGATGCAGCCCTTGGGAGGCGCTCGGAAGGCGATGGCCATTTTCAAGGCCCGGATCGCCAGATCCCGCTTCATGCGGTTGCTGACAGCCCAGCCGATCACGCGGCGGG
>JAYQEA010000144.1:0-7484 GCA_038138625.1 Roseivivax sp. | reverse complement strand
TTCCCAAATCGGGGAGGTTAAAGAAAGTGTCTCGCAAGTAACGACATTTCTACGGAATGTATTGTACCCGCGCACTTCTTTCACGATCAACGTTGCAGACAAAGCTTACTTTTTACATCTTTATTGCGGACTGTGTAAAAAGCGTTTTATCAAGTTGCAGTCTGTCGTTGGTCAGAGGCGCTACTTTAATCCGGGATCGCATTTGCGGGGGTCTGCACATCAAAAAAAAGACAAGCTGATTGCCCTGCACCTTGTGCATACGCCGTGCATCTACAAGAAATTCTCGGTAGCAGATACTAGAAGATCCATCCATATCAGATGTAAAGAGAACATCCGGTCTCACCTTTCGGACGTCGCTGAATTGAGGGATGTCCGCATTCGGCTTTTTCGTAAGTGAAGCGCATGAGGCCCCGTATTACCTTATTGATGGTGACATATTTTTTATCCCAGTCGAAGATATGCCACTGATCGATGCAAGTTTGAGAGCCCGGTTTTTACGAGCTGTCGCTTAGTCAAAAAACGGGGTCATCTGGGCAACTATGACTGCGTTTTCGGCAAGGGCGCGATCCATCAGGTTCTGCTCTTCTGATGTGATCTCGTGACCCTCTGCGCGACGATCGTCTGGTGTGCCGTAACCAGTCACATCCAAAGGCGCGAGGTCGGCCTGTTTGAGGATAGCGACCGTTTCCCGCACGGCTTCGGCCTCGTCCACGCCACTGGCATAGCACATCAGGGCCGCGCCGGTTGCCTTTTTGGGAAGCCCGTCATTTGCTTTGCGTCCGACCTCGACCAACAAAGTATAAACCTGATGCGGTTTTTTTGGTTTCTCGGCCATGGGCAACCCTTTATCACAATCATGTCTCATCGAGATGTAGGTGAACGTCCATGCCACACCCTACAAAGCCGCGAAGCCACCAAAACCACCTGACGAGGCTCCTAGCTGCGGGCCTTGCGTCCGACCCAAATCAAAAGGCATGCTCCAGCCACACCCGCGATCAAAGTACCGATCACGCCATATGCGGCCAGTCCAACAAATGCGCCAAGGAAATTGGCGACGAACGCACCAACGATACCCAGCAGAATATTCATGAATATTCCCGTGTTCGTCTTCATAATCCCGCTGGCAATCCAGCCCGCGAAACCACCAATGATAATTGATCCCAAAAGCGAAAACATGACCGCTCGTATCCCGTATTGTTGTCTTTGAGTTCGAAATGGGGGCCCTTGGGCCCTCATTCAATAAAAGGGCACATTTTATCAATCACGGAGCAGTTCATTTATCCCGGTTTTGGACCGCGTTCTTTCGTCCACGCGCTTCACAATAACCGCGCAGTACAAATTGATCCCGTTCTTGGACGGCATGGAGCCTGCGACCACCACGGAATAGGGCGGAACCTCTCCATACATGACCTCACCAGTGTCACGATCTACAATCTTGGTGGATTGGCCAATAAAGACACCCATGCCCAGCACCGATCCCTCGCGAACGATGCACCCCTCGACAACTTCGGAACGTGCCCCGATAAAGCAGTTGTCTTCAATGATTGTAGGGCCCGCCTGCATCGGCTCCAATACCCCACCAATGCCAACCCCACCGGAAAGATGGACATTCTTACCGATCTGCGCGCAAGAACCGACCGTGGCCCAGGTATCGACCATGGTGCCACTGTCCACATAGGCCCCGAGATTGACAAAGGATGGCATCAGTACCACGCCGGGCGCGATATAGGCCGATCTACGCACAACACAGTTCGGAACGGCGCGGAAGCCCGCCTCTTGCCACTGCGCGTCACCCCAATCTTTCCATTTGCTATCGACCTTGTCCCACCATGCGCCACCCTGAGGGCTGCCGGACTGCTGCTCCATGTCTTTGAGGCGAAACCCCAAAAGAACGGCCTTCTTTGCCCATTGGTTTACGTGCCAGCTGCCGCTGTCCTGACGTTCTGCGACACGCAACGTGCCACCATCCAGTGCCGCCAACGTCTGCTCGATGGCATCGCGGGTTTCACCTTTGGTGGCGGGTGTGATCTGGTCACGGTCATCCCAGGCGGCTTCAATTGCGGCTTCAAGCTGTGCATTCGACATAGGTTGCGTCCTTAGATTGGCGGGTCTTGATATCTCGTCTTCCTTTAACGGGCGCGCGCGGTCGGGGCAATGGGCAGGCGCGAGAATGCATCACGACAGCGCCTCGAACCCTTTGATGCCACAGGTGCGTCCAACATCCGGCCGAAAGGCAACCGGTGGACATCACATCATCCCAATGGGTCCGGTGCGATATTGCCACCACAGACCAACACAGCAATTTTTTCACCCCGCGCAGGTTTGTAGGCACCACTGGTAAGCGCGGCCAGCGCACATGCACCTGCCGGCTCAACCAAAAGACGATGCGCCTGCCATAATCGCGTCTGAGCATCGACAATAGCCTCATCTGGGACCGTTACACAGGCAATATCCTGCTGCTGTGCCAGCTCAAAGCAGATATGCCCAATCCGCCGTGCGCCAAGAGCATTCGCCGCCACCCCGCTCACAGCGACATCTACCGGAGCGCCCGAGTGACGTGCCTGAGCCAACGCGCAAGAGGTCTCGGGCTCGACCGCAATGATCTTGCGCGCGCCCTGCGCCCAAGCCATAGCTCCGGCGATCAGCCCTCCACCTCCGACAGCGATGAAAACGGTGTGGTCGGCCAGGCCCTGAGCCTCCCATTCAGCCAGAACCGTCCCCTGCCCTGCCACGGTGGCGACGGCATCATAGGCGTGCACCTGCATCGCGCCGCTGGATGCCTCGTGCGACTGCGCCTGTGCCATTGCATCCGCGTATTCACCCGGCACAACTGTCAGATCGGCGCCCGTCCGTTCAATCAACGCGATCTTGGCCGGCCCTGCTAATTCAGGAACAAAGATCGAGGCACGATGCCCCAAAGAGCGGGCTGCATGGGCAACGGCTGCGCCGTGATTGCCACCCGAAGCGGCAACAACACCAGCGGGTGGAACATCTGTGGACAGCAATGTGTTGAACGCACCTCGTGCTTTGAAGCTTCCGGTGTGCTGGAGGTGCTCGAGCTTGAGTTCGACTGGAAAATCAAGACCCAATCCCGAGCTCTGAAAAACTGGAGTTTGCACAACATATTCGGATATACGGTTGCGCGCGGCATTAATTTCGGCTTTCCACTGCATTGGATCGGTCCTTGGCTCTGGCATGACTGGGGCAGACGCTATAGGCATTGGTAAACCCCGACAAGGAGCCCCCATGTCTGATAATCGCCGCAGTGCGTTTCGCGATGCCACCGCAGACCATGACGCAGCAGCCCATATACCCGACACGCCACAAACGCGCAGTTCCACGCATCGGCTGGCGTTTTGTGACGAAGACTTTCTGCTGCGCGATGAATTACGGCCCGTTCGGCTTCAGCTAGAACTGTTAAAGCCAGAAATGACGCTGGATGAGGCCGGTGTACAATCCACCGTTGTCTTATTTGGTGGTGCGCGCATCCCAGAACCAGATACACCAGACGCCGCAGGTTCGACAACGCGGACTGACCTGTCGTCATTCTATACAGAGGCGCGCAGGTTTGCGTCGGAAATCACAAAGCGCGCTTTGGCAAGCGATAACCGGGACTGGATCGTCACCACCGGTGGTGGACCAGGAGTTATGGAGGCTGGCAATCGCGGCGCACAAGACGCAGGTGGTGTGTCAATCGGACTAAATATCGTGCTGCCCCACGAACAGGCGCCAAACGCATATGTGACGCCAGAGCTTTGTTTTAACTTTCACTACTTCGCAATCAGGAAAATCCATTTTCTGATGCGCGCTCGGGTTATATGCGCCTTTCCGGGCGGCTTTGGCACCTTGGATGAATTGTTCGAGGCTTTAACACTAATCCAAACCGGACGCATGCAGCGTGTGCCTGTTCTTTTGTTCGGACGCGATTTTTGGCAAAATATTATAAACTGGGAAGGCCTGGCCAAAGCGGGAACGATCTCGGACGATGATCTGGATCTGTTTTGCTTTGTCGAAACAGCCCAGGAAGCTCTGGACGCAATCGACGCTTGGGGATCAACCGATCGGCGTAGCGATATTCCCGGGCGTACTTAAAGGCCCCGGTTTCAGGTCATTCACCAACGCGCACATGCAGACCCTCAGCGGGTCGCTCGACCCAACGCTCGATCACCGATAGCAGGGCGGCTTCATTTCGCGTTGAAACAGCTGCTTGCAGATCAGACAGCACACGTGCCGCCGACAGTTCTGACAGGCTCTCTTCTTGGGTGCGGAATACTTTTGGGTGTTGTGTCGGCATCAGCCCTTCGGTCAAACACAGCTCCTCTTGAAGCTTTTCACCCGGACGCAGACCCGTAATCATGATTTCTATGTCGCCGTCCGGCGATTGTGCATCTTTCACCTTCAGACCGGCTGACTCAATCATCTTTTGAGCAAGTGTCTTGATACGCATGGGCTCGCCCATGTCCAAAACAAACACCTCCCCGCCTTGGGATGTCGCCGCCGCCAATAAAACAAGGCCCGTGGCCTCTTCTACCGTCATAAAGTATCTTTTGACGTCAGGATGGGTCACCGTGACCGGACCGCCGCGTGCGATCTGATCTGTGAAAAGCGGCAAAACCGAACCCGATGATCCCAATACATTTCCAAAACGCACGATGGCAAACTTGGTAGGCCCCGGCCGTGCGGCCAAAGCCTGCACCAACAGTTCCGCCAATCGTTTGGTCGCACCCATGGCATTTGTGGGGCGGACAGCCTTATCCGATGAAATCAAAATGAACTGAGCCACACCCGCAGCACGGGCAGCTTGCGCCAAGGTATTGGTTCCCAGGACATTATTAGCCACACCGCTGACGAGGTTTTGTTGCACAACGCTGACGTGCTTGTAGGCTGCCGCGTGTAGAACGACGTTAATCTTATAGTCCGACATCAAGCTGGACATCGCCTTGCCATCGCAGACCGTTCCCAGCACCTGAACGATTTCAAGGTCCGGCGCAAGCGACGTCATCATGCGATAGGCTTCCACCAGCGCAAGTTCGGAATGATCCAACAGAACCAACCGGTCAGGAGAACTGGCCAAGAGCTGTCGGCACAATTCCAGCCCGATTGTTCCACCGGCCCCAGTCACCAAAATATTTTGCCCTGTAAAACCACGCACTTCTTTAGGTAAAATCGGATCAAGCCGCGATCTGTTCAGAAATTGGTGATTTGGGCCTATATTTAGGGTCAAATCGTGTTCATCCACCACGCCGGAATCCGGCAGGCTATGTATAGAACAGCCCATAGTCTCTAGCTCGCGTAACAATTCGATACGAAACGCTTGCGACATTCCAGGTATGGCCAAAACGACCTGATCGAAAGCTTTCTCGTGTACCAGCTTGGGAATGTCAGAACGTGAATAGACATCCAAACCCGTAATAACCGCATTGTGCAATGTCAGGTCGTCATCGATATACGCGACGGGCTTATACACATCGCCCAAGCGCATCTGCGCGACAAGCCGTCGACCAGCTTGGCCAGCCCCGTAAATCAACACACGCTTCCGCATTGGTGAAATCCCGCTCAACCGCTCCCAAAAACCCCAAATCAGCAGCCGTGATCCGACGAGCGCGCACCCGCATATCGCCAAAAACCCAGTTTCAAACAAAGATAAAGCGTCATACACGAGCGGCAACAGAGCGACAAAGCCCGCCAAGGCGAGCATGAAAATCACTAGGCCTTTTGGATCTTTAAGATTGTATTCAGGCGTAGATTCCACAACAAAACGCATGCCGTAGGAAACAAAAGCCCCAAAGGCAGCGGTGAAAAGGACAAGCCAAGGTGGCGTCGCGGCTTCAATGAGATAGAGCGCTACAAGCAGGCTGGACGCGATGATAACCCCGTCTAGCAAGGCGAAAACCGCGGCCTTGAAGGCACCACCCCTAGCTTTCAGGGTTTTAAAAAGCATGCACACTCCAACATCTTAAACATTTACTAAATAAGTAATTGAAACCGTATTTTGATTTTAAGGTCCGGTTGTACTCACAATTTCACAAAATATCATCTCAGAGTTTAGCTGGTTAGCAACATTTTTTGCAAGTGGAGAACCGCAACAGCGAAAAAGCATACGCGACGTTTTTTATCCAAATGATTGCTGCTTCTTTTTAAACGGGTAAAAATAACAGTATGTCGTAGAAGGACCGATGCTGTCGCCATCTCTTCGATATCAACACTCAGTCACGCAGGAAACTGCGAGCTGGGGTCTTTTCCTTTACATCTGCTTGGTCTATTCGCGACGTGAACCACCGCGCCCAGAGCGCAAAAGACGTAAACGGCAAAAGGAGACCCAAGATGGGCTACAAAGTTGTCGTCGTTGGCGCCACGGGCAACGTGGGTCGCGAGATGCTGAATATTCTGGTCGAACGCCAGTTTCCGATTGATGAGATTGCTGTGCTTGCGTCACGCAAATCGCTTGGTAGCGAAGTGACATTCGGCGAGACGACCCTGAAAACAAAAGATCTCGATACGTTCGATTTTTCAGGCTGGGATATTGCGCTGTTTGCTGTAGGCTCGGGACCCACCAAAACCTATGCACCAAAGGCGGCGGCGGCCGGGTGTGTCGTGATTGATAACAGTTCGCTCTACCGTTACGATCCCGCCGTTCCCTTGATTGTGCCCGAGGTCAACCCCGAGGCTATCCACGGATACTCTCAAAAAAACATCATCGCGAACCCCAACTGTTCAACAGCACAAATGGTCGTCGCGCTGAAACCGTTACACGATCGCGCACGGATCAAACGTGTGGTGGTCAGCACCTATCAATCCGTGTCTGGCGCAGGAAAAGAGGGTATGGATGAGCTTTGGGATCAAACCAAAGCGATCTACAATCCGGTGACCGATGTACCCCCGGCCAAATTCCAAAAGCAGATCGCCTTCAACGTCATTCCCCATATTGATGTCTTTATGGAAGACGGCTCGACCAAAGAAGAGTGGAAGATGGTGGCCGAAACGAAAAAAATCGTGGATGCCAAAATCAAGATTACGGCAACCTGCGTGCGTGTGCCGGTTTTTGTAGGTCATTCGGAATCGATCAATATCGAATTCGAGGAGTTTCTCGATGAGGACGAGGCACGCGACATTCTGCGCGAAGCGCCCGGCATTATGGTAATCGATAAGCGCGAAGCTGGCGGATATGTTACGCCGGTGGAATGTGTCGGAGATTTTGCCACCTTCATTAGCCGTATCCGTCAGGACAGCACGATTGACAACGGACTTAACCTATGGTGCGTCAGCGATAATTTACGAAAAGGCGCCGCTTTGAATGCAGTACAGATCGCTGAACTTTTGGGGCGTGAAGTCCTGAAGAAAGGTTGATTGAAAGAGACAAATGCCGGCGCGTGACAGTGGTGGCCGGTGTATGTCTTTTTCGGCCTAACAACTCCTACGGTTTCTGCCCAAGGCAGGAGCCATTTTTGTGTCACTGATGGACCGCAAGAGAGTGTTGGGCCAGA
>JAYQEA010000143.1:0-7527 GCA_038138625.1 Roseivivax sp. | reverse complement strand
CGGTGTACACGGATTTGCAATCCGCTGCGTCACCACTCCGCCAACTCGCCTTCGGTGGGTAACAACAATGGTTTATGGTGATTTTATCGCGCCTGCAAGACACGAAAAAAAATATTCACGTGATTGAAACTGTTACGTTTGCGGCAGGCATTTAAGCAAGCCAATCGAAAGAAGCCACTAACCGATAAACCGGGCATTTGCCATTATACTCTCCGTCTTCCGGCACCTAGATCCGGAAGACGGAGAGCATAAATACCTCAGCAGGCCGCTGTCACGGCGCGTTTTGTCATAACGGCAGCAATGTGCGCGCGATAGGCGCCAGATCCATGCAAGTCATTAATCATGCCTTCGGCAGGGAGACTGAGACCACCTATTGCGTCCGCAGTGAAGCTTTCATTCAAGGCAGCCTCTGCTTCGGTCCAACGAAAAACACCATTTTCAGATGCACCGGTAATCGCAACACGGACACCGTCCGCATGCTTGGCGACAAAAACGCCAACCAACGCAAATCGTGATGCGGGTTGTTCGAATTTCATGTACGCCGACGCTTCAGGGACTGGAAAGCGCACTTCGGTGACGACCTCTCCCTCATCCAAGGCTGTGGTAAACATTCCCTGAAAATAGTCGTCGGCGGAAATTTCACGCGCATTCGTGACTATGGTGGCACCAGACGCCAATGCCCCTGCGGGGTAACACGCGGAAGGGTCATTGTTTGCCAGGGATCCTCCAATCGTTCCACGATTACGGACGGCAGGATCTCCAATTCCGGCCGCCAGCCCGGCAAGCCCGGGAAACACGTCTGCCCCGGCAGCAACCGCAGCATGTGTGGTTGCACCGCCAATAGCCAGCGACCCATCATCGCGCGTACATATTCCCACCATCTCGGCGATACCACCAAGGCTCACAAGAACCGAGGGGCTGGCCAGGCGTTGCTTAAGCGTCGGGATCAGGGTCTGCCCGCCGCCCAATGCCTGCGCCTCATCGGCGCCTAAAGCTGCGACAGCGTCTGCGACTGTCGCTGGCCGTTCCAAATCAAAAGCGTACATCTCTTGTCCTCCTCTGCCAAAAGGCCGTCTCCGGCATCTGTCTTGGCAAAATTTCTATTGGGGAAGCCCGTCGGTCGCGGGCTTGGGGGGCACATACCCCCCAGTCCCACTATTTCATCCGTTCATGGCGTCCCAAACCCGCGCCGGCGTCAAAGGCATATCAATATGCATGACATCTTTACCGGCCGATTGCAGAGCATCCACAACCGCATTTACCACCGCAGGTGGAGACCCGATGGCGCCTGCCTCACCACAGCCTTTGACCCCGAGCGGATTATGCGTGCACGGTGTTCCATTGCTGTGATCCACCTGGAAGAACGGAACATCACTCGCGCGTGGCATTGCGTAGTCCATGTAGGATGCGCTCAAAAGTTGCCCGTTCTCGTCATAGGCACAGTTTTCGAGCAAGGCTTGCCCGATACCCTGCCCCAGACCACCGTGGACCTGACCTTCGACGATCATCGGGTTGACCACATTGCCAAAGTCGTCGGCTGCCGCAAAGCTTTCGATCGTGACCTTACCTGTGTCGGGATCAACCTCGACTTCGCAGGCATAGGCGCCTGCGGGGTAGGTAAAGTTTGCAGGATCGTAAAATGCAGTCTCTTCTAGGCCCGGCTCGATATCCTCTAGCGGATAGTTGTGAGGAACATAGGCCGCAAGACAGACATCGCCCCAAGCAACCGATTTGTCCGTGCCAGCAACACTGAACTGACCGTCTTTCAGCTCAATATCCGCTTCGGCGGCTTCCATCAGATGGGCTGCTATTTTCTTGGTCTTGTTGATGATTTTTTCGGTGGCACGCACCATAGCAGATCCCCCGACTGCCAAGGAACGCGACCCGTAGGTGCCCATTCCCATCGGAGTGTTTGCCGTATCGCCATGGACGATTTCGACCATGACCTCATCTATACCGATCATCGCGGAGATGACCTGCGGGAAAACCGTCTCATGTCCCTGACCTTGGCTGTGGCTACCTGTCATGACAACCAGACCGCCAGTTGCGTTAACGCGAACTGTGGCCGATTCATACAGACCTGCACGTGCGCCAAGCTGTCCGACAAGGTTTGATGGCGCGATACCACATGCCTCGATGTAACAGTTGATGCCCAGACCCCGTAGTTTGCCTTTGGCTTCGGACTCCGCTCTTCGGGCAGCAAAGCCATCGCGGTCGATCATGGTTTCCAATGTGTCCATGGTCGCATTGTAGTCACCGGTGTCATATTCAACGGCCACCGGGGTCGCATAGGGGAACTCTGTCACAAAGTTCTGACGACGCAACGCCACGGGATCCACACCAAGCTCTCGGGCGGCTTTGTCGATCACACGCTCTAACTGATAGGTCGCTTCGGGACGACCAGCCCCGCGATACGCATCTACCGGCACGGTGTTGGTAAAGACGGCCTTGACGTTGACATAGATCAGCGGGGTTTTGTAGTTGCCTGCCATCAGGGTCCCGTGCAGCCATGTCGGCACCGATGGTGCAAACGTCGACAAATAGGCGCCCATGTTGGCAAGGGTCGCCGTCCGCACGGCGACAAAATTGTTATCGGCATCCAAAGCCAATTCGATTTTAGTCACATGATCGCGGCCATGAGCATCAGACATGAACGCCTCTGAACGACTGGCGGTCCACTTGACCGGACGGTTCAGAGCTTTTGCGGCAAAGGTACAAAACGCCTCTTCCGCGTAGTGGAAAATTTTGGTACCGAAACCGCCCCCGACATCAGGCGCAACAACGCGGAGCTTGTGTTCTGGGATACCCAAAACAAAGGCCCCCATCAAAAGCCGGATGACATGCGGGTTTTGTGACGTGGTGTAAAGCGTGCTGTCCCCGGTTGCCCGGTTAAAGTCACCCACCGCCACGCGGGGCTCCATCGGGTTGGCAACCAGCCGGTTGTTCACCAGTTCCAGCGATGTGACATGGGCGGCGTTTTTGATCGCCTCATCCACGGCTTCGCGGTTTTCCTCGACAAATCCCCAGTCATAACAAAGGTTGTCGCCCAACTCGTCGTGTACCAGTGGGGCGCCGTCTTCCAAGGCCTTGCGCATATCCACTGCGGCTGGAAGTTCCGTGATATCCAGATTGATCGCTTCGGCCGCATTGCGCGCCTCTTCGAGACTGTTGGCAACAACAGCGGCTATCGGATCACCTACGTGGCGGACTTTGCCCTGTGCAAGCACCGGATGCGCAGGCTCTTTCATCGCCTCGCCATGACGGTCTGTAACCTGCCACCCGCAGGGGATGGTGCCCACGCCTTCAAAATCCGCACCGGTGAAAATCCGCACCACGCCGGACATTGCTGACGCAGCAGCCGTGTCTACCCCGTTGATTGTGCCGTTTGCCACGTCAGAGCGCAAAAAATGCACATAAAGCTGACCGTGTACTGAGATGTCGTCTGTGTAGTTGCCAGTTCCCGTCAAAAAGCGGACGTCTTCGCGCCGCTTCAGGCTGGCGCCGATGCCATTATCCTTGGGCATGATGTTCCTCTCTGTTGGTATACGTTCTTGGTCTTTCAGTTACGTGAGCGGTGCGAACCGGCAGGTCAGGCAAATGCCATGAGCAAAAGCCGTCATTACCTGAAAAGAGACCGAATGGCCTGCCTTCGAAGCGACGCCAGAGCACACAGTTGATGTGTGACACTTGCTACGGTTCTACCGCGGGCGGCCGGCTCTTTTTTGCACCAAAAAATACCGTATTATTCAGCTGCCATTGGTTCCACGTTTTGACCACTCGCGGCCATGATGGATTTCACGATGTTATGATACCCCGTGCACCGGCAGATATTTCCCTCAAGATAGTGACGGATTTCCGCTTCGGAGGGTTTCGGGTTTTCCTTGAGGAGCGCGGTCGCCGCCATAACCATGCCCGGCGTGCAAAACCCACACTGCAATCCATGATGATCCTGAAAAGCCTGCTGCACCGTGCTAAGCGTGCCATCCTCGGCAGCTTCTCCTTCGATGGTCACAACCTCGGCCCCGTCCGCCTCAGCCGCAAACATGGTGCAGGATTTCACGAGCTTGCCGTCGACGTGAACGCTGCACGCACCGCACTGGCTGGTATCACAACCAACATGCGTGCCTGTCAGGCGCAACTCGTCTCTTAAAAACTCCACAAGCAGCGTATTCCCCGCCGCTTCACCGCTGACGGATGCCCCGTTTACGGTCATTGTCACCTTGGTCATAAAAAGTCCTCCCTAGGTTCTTTTCCACATGGCCAGTCGAAGGCAGTTTTCTGTCTTTCGGTTAGCCTACGCCCCGAGCAGGTGTTCAGGGCCATCAGATCAGTCTGCGCCGGACGCCTCTACCCGGCTTTTGAAATTAACAAAGAATTGGTCCGCCATCTTTTTTGCGAAACCACCGATAATTCGATTGCCAAGCTGGGCCAACTTACCCCCCACCTTGGCATCCACTTCGTAGTGTAGCATTGTGCCGGCATCCGACGGTTCCAACCGAACGATTGCTCCCCCTTTGGCAAAGCCAGCTGCGCCCCCTTTTCCTTCGCCCGACAACGTCAGGCTATGCGGAGCGTTGAGATCAGATAATTCAACCCGCCCGCGAAAGGTTGCCTTTACCGGGCCGACTTTTTGGACAACCGTGGCTTCAAACCCATCCTCGGGAGTTCCCAGCATTTCGGTACACCCAGGAACGGCGTCCTTGAGCACAGCTGGGTCGAGTAAGGCGGCAAAAACCATTTCAGGTGCTGCTGCAATATCCTTGCTGTCCGACATTTCCATGAGGGCATTGTCCTTTGTCTGTCGGTCGCATCACGCAACCGTTGGATACTTGGCCACGGTTTGGTCTGATTTGTCTGATAGCAAGATGGCAGAGATACAGGACGGGTCAACCCCTGCGTGACCGCAAAACCGGTATCGGATGGATCCACCCTGTATTGACTGGACGCGCCCGGACAGAAAAAATTGAATCCCGCACACAATGTAGCGGCAAACCCAAACAATCATCCGACATGCGATTCGCTCGATGGCGGACAGGTGCGCCCGATATTTTTGGGAACTACATAGGGCGGTCATCTTTCAACAGGACCTGCTCACGCTTCCCAAAATTTTGGCAATAATGTAATTTATCAAATAAAATCATATCACTATATAAATATCAACTTATATCCAAACGGGCGTTTACTAAAGGGCCACTGTTTCATAGGCACAAGATCACGCCACAACGTCAGGGCTTCTGATCTGTAATATCTTTATGCAGTGCATCCTGTGTTAACAGCACATAAGGTGACACGGGATCCAGCGTCGACATCCTGCCGGCCAAGATGATCGCCGAGCGCCTTTTTGCCTGCGGCAATAAGTCGATCAAAAATAGCTTAAATGCGGTCAATTTTAACGCCACTTTTTCTTGCAACTGGCGCGATCAGGCTTGGATGGTGCCCAACAACGTGCCGGACCTAAGCCGGTAGCGAAGACTGATCGCGCCAACTTGAACAAAGGCCGCGGATCCGCAGCGCGTGTACCAATCTTTTTGTCGATAAATTAGATTCCTTTCGGGTCCGGCTCGGTCAGTAATTTTAAACCAAATTAACAGAAATTACCCTCAAAAAGGGGCTGACGGGTTGTGAATAGCTGCCCTTCACACCCGTTTACTGCGCCACTGCTCTGGCGGCATACATCGCTGCGTCGACACACATTTGGTTTGAGCATACGCGATCCCAACGCCCCGTCGCTCCGCAAGTTGCAGGGCAGGATGGCTCAGGAGCGTTGTTCGGCCATGCTGGCCACTTGAGCTGCATCATCGACACCGATTATTTGTGCAATGTTTGCAGTCGACGCACGTTGTAGATCAATCGGTATCTTACCGTCCATGATGCGCATCACATCAGCCAGAATCATACGACCGATCAATTGCCGTCCGCCGGGTACGGCCGCCGCACGATGGGGTGATAAGATTACATTGGGCAACTTGCGGATGGGATGGTCCGAAGCCAACGGCTCTTGCGGAAAAACATCTACAGCGGCGCTAATTCGGCCTGTCATCAGGACAGATGTCAAAGCGTCAAAATCAATAAGATGCGCGCGGCTTATCAAAACCAACAGAGCACCAGGAGCCATCGCATTCAACAAATCCGCCCCGATCATGGCGCGATTTTCACGCGTTGGCGCCGCAGCCAGATACACCACTTGAGATTGCGACATTACGTCAACCAAGGGCTTTTGCGTTACCCCCGCTTTTTCAGCCGCTTCTGCAGGTAGCCAAGGATCGTAGACACATACATCAGGCGCGAAGGGGATCAGCAATTTATGGGTTGCACGCGCAATTGCGCCAAAGCCGACAAAGCCGATCTGGGCCCCAAACACTGTGAAATCGCGACCTTCCCTATCATCAAGCCAGAACTCTTCACCATGCCTGAACAATTCGTGCTCACGCACCAGTCCGCGTGCCCCCGCAAGCGTCATGGCAAGCGCCATTTCCGCAACCGATTCCTGAAACCCTGCCGCGCAAGACAGCACTTCGATTCCACGGGACGCGCAAGCTTCGTAATCAATGGTATCAGGAAACGCGCCGGACACCTCTATGACGACTTTCAAAAGAGGGGCTTTGTCCAGAAAAGATCTATCAACCTTTTGCGTGGCCGTCACAAACACCGTGGTGCGCGGCAATGCGTCAATCAACACATCATCCGGAATCGGCTCGTCCTTTGCCCAAACAACGTCAAACGCCTCGCGAAGCGCTGTAAGAGTGTCCGGATCGAACAATTCGTCAACGCGCCGCCAGTGGGCATCCAGAATTAAAGCAGGCTTCATAATCGCTCCGTTTTGTTAAAGGTCAGTTTGCGCGCATGCCTGACGAAGGTTCAAGAAAGGACCCACAATTTGCGTCACAACCTGAAAATCTCTGCTTTGACCTGTCAACGCAGGGTCATCGTGCCAACCAGCCCCTCAGCGCACATATTGTCGCCTCGGGCTGCTCCAGCGTCGGCAAATGCCCGGCACCATCAAGTATCATAAGGCTGGATCCGGCAAGCAATTCATGCATGGTTTCGTGCCTGTGAACAGGACATAAGGCATCGTCACGTCCACATAGGACCAACGCCGGCAGTTTCGCGGCCGCAAGTGTTTTTGTTTGATCGGGCCGGTGCATCAAGGCCAGCGACTGTCGCACAAAGACCTCTGGTCCCAAAGCGTCGGCCATGTGCATGCACAGATCCAGAATGGCGCCCCTGTTCAGACCATCGGTCAGATAGTTTGGTTTGAGCTCATTGCGCATGACGTCCCAAAGACCGCCCGCAAGCACCTTTTCAATTTGCGGCTTTCGGGACGCCTGAACGGATTGGTCTTCGGCTCTTGGGTTTGTATCCAAAAGCGCGATGCGATCAATCCTGTCTGGTGCCTGACGCAATACCTCCATGGCGACAATGCCGCCCATGGACAGCCCGGCAAGTGCAAACCGCGGCGGGGCCCATGCCAACACATCAGCAGCCAGCGCCTCGATCCTGTCATGCCCATGGATGGGGGCAGTCATC